>JABCNW020000024.1 GCA_013333945.2 Propionibacterium sp. | reverse complement strand
GTCGACCTCGGTGTTGTACTTCTCCAACTTGGCCAGCAGCTCGGGATCGGCGAGTTTGCCGTGGTTCTGGGCCGCTCCCTCACCAAAGGAGCTGTTGAGGAAGAAGGACCCGTCGCCACGGGTGATGGTCAGCAGCGAGTAGGTCGCGAGGTCCCAGTCGTTCTGCGAGAGGTACTCGTCAATGTTGTCGGCCTTGGCGATCTGCATGTCGATGCCGACCTTGCGGGCCTGATCCTGGACGACCTGCGCGATCTTCGGCAGTTCGGGACGGGCCTCGTAGGTGACGAGCTTGAGGGTGAGCGGCTGACCGTCGCGGGTCACCTTGCCGTCGCTGACCTGGAGGCCGGCCGCCTCGAAGTGCTTGAGAGCCTCCTCGGTGCTGAACGGGTGGGCCGCCACCTTCGGGGAGATCGGGTAGTCGCCGGGGAAGACGTCGTAGGCCACCTCGGCCTGACCACCCATGACATCCTTGACGATGGATTCACGATCCACCAGCGCGTCGATGCCCTTGCGGAACTCCTCGTTGCCCCAGAGCGCGGCATTGGAGCCGGAGTAGTTGTAGAGCATGTGGTAGACGCGGGTGCCGGGCCTGCTGTCGACCTGAAGCGTGGAGTCGCCCTGGAGAGTGCTCAGAGAGTCCAGGGAGGGACGGTAGATGACGTCGGCGTCCCCGGCCTGGAGGGCCGACCTGCGACCGTTGGCATCTTTGTTGGCGGTCATGACGACGCGGTCGAGCTTCGCTTTGCCGTCGTAGTAGTCGTCGTTGCGCACCAGCACGGCTTCACCGTTGATGTCGAAGCTCTCGAACTTGAACGCGCCCGTCCCGATGGGGAACTTGGAGTCCTTGGCGGAGGTGTCGACGATCACCGCGTTGTAGTGCACCAGGCTCGATGGCAGGGCCGGGTAGGCGGTTTCAGTGACGATCTTCAACGTGTACTGATCCGTCGCCTCGATGGACTGGACCCGCAGCGCCTTCTTGACGCCGGGGTTGACCTCTATCGAGTTCTCGAGGCTGGCCTTGACTTTCTCGGCGGTCATCTCGGTGCCGTTGTGGAACTTGACCCCCTTGCGGAGGGTGAAGGTCCAGTTCTGGGCATCAGCGCTTTCCCACTTCTCGGCCAGCCAGGGGCGGATCTGCAGGGTCTGGGGATCGACACCCACGAGGGTCTCGACCGCTCCGGAGCTGAAGATGAAGGCGGTCTGGTTCTGATGGGCGTCGGTGCTCTCGGCGGCGAGGACGGTGATGAGCCTCAGGGTTTTGCCCTCCGTCGACGCCTGGTTAGAGGGAAGACCACAGGCGCTGAACAACAGGGTGACGGCGGCCAGAGCCGCGGCCAGCCACGTGGCGGGTCGTGTGAGCATTGTCGGGTGCAGCCTTTCGTCGGGTAGCGGCGTTGGTGGTGCCCAGGTTGTCCGACGGTGCTGCCACGACTGCTCCATCACGATGATTCCGCGAGATGCGCTGGGCGCACCCGTGACATCGCCGCTCCGAAGCCTGACCGCGAAGCCCGTCGACGTCGCGAACTGGCTGTCTTCGGACTCAGGATCACCCTCCGCCGACACCTTCCCGGGATTTCTCCCAGTGGCCTGTTGCCGGCCTCGTCACCTTCACCGCTGCGCGTCAGTCCCGGAGTCCCACCGGGTTCCGTGGTGAGTGGGATCACTCCCCACCAGCTCGCAGGCAGAGCGTAACATGCCGTGACCCTTAATCTCTACTGTAACGTGAATCGATATCGATTCTTCCGTGTGACGTCCCCGGTGACGCACGATCCGCCCACACTTCAGGTCGAGCGGAAGCGTCCCTCATCTCCTCAAGCTCATGCTCGCGCCGGCGAGTACGATCACCACGCACACAATTGACAAAGTTCCCAGAACCATACCGAGGGTCGCGAGACCGCGACCGCCCATGCCAGTTTCATCTGTGTTCGACCTGCCCTTGGCCCCGCACGCGATCGCGATGACACCAGTGATACCAAACAACGGGAACAATAAGGCGATGACCCCTGCGATGGCGCTGCCCACGCACATCGAATCAGTTCCTGCTTGCTGGATCGAGGAGAGGTTGCCGTTATTGTGGTGCGAAACCCCAGACGTGCTCCTCCCGCACTCGGAGCAAAACCTACTGCTCGACGGGATGCATGCGTCACATTCCTTGCAGTGCATGGGGTTTCCTCAGGTCGAATGTCCTCAGTCGCTTCGCCGTGAAGCGCTCTTAAAAAGGGGAACAAAGGCACGGCTCATAGAATGTTGGACTAAATTCAAGCTATCGCGACAGCTTCGTCGACGATTTATTCGGAAGATCTATAGGATACCCACGACTTCCACCACCCCGGGTTTCCGGCACGGTGTGGGCCTAGCTGGACTTGAACCAGCGACCTCATCCTTATCAGGGATGCGCTCTAACCGCCTGAGCTATAGGCCCGTTGTCAACGACGCTGAACTTTACAACACCCGTCGTTGACCTGACAAGTTGGTTTTCAGTCCTCCGCGAGAGTGACCTCAAGACCACCGATGACGGCCGCCGCCAGGTAGTACAGGAAGGCGAACAACGTCGAGACAGCAGTGATGAGGACGACGTTCAACGCCGCCAGGACCGCGGAGAGCCCGATGACCCGTCCGGCGTTGATGTAGTCCTCGATGTTGAACTTGGTACCGGAGTCACCGATCAGCTGAGTCATGGTCGAGTTGATGGACTGGAGCGCGCCGGAACCTGCTACGACACCCCACAGGACAGCGACGATGACCACGAGCATGATCCCGAAGGCGATGGAAAACAGGAACGTGGTCTTCATCACCGACCAGGGATCTACGCGGGAGATGCGCAACCTGGCCTTGCGGGTGCGACGCGCCTCACCGACCTTCGACAGCCTTCCTTCAGGTTTGTGCGACTTGTCCCTAGTAGTCGAGTTACTTGACGCGGCAGCCGCGGGGGCGGCGGACCAGGGAGCGGCCTTGGCCGATGCGGCAGCAGCGCCCGCACCCACACCCGCACCCACACCTTGCGATGCTGATCTCCCGGTCTGGGAGCCGGGTAGGGCAGCCCTGGCCTGGTGCGGCATTGGCCGAGGGGTCCTCTAGGCAGGTTTGCCAGCCTGTTCCGCTTCCGGAAGGGCCTGGGGGGCACCCTTGGGTCCAGCTTGGTTCTTGCCGCCCTGTCCTGCTTTTCCACCGGCTTTGCTCACCTGTTTGGCGCTCTGGCCAGGAATTGCGAGCTCCTGACTCGGACGATCCTTCACAGTGGGGCTCTGCGCTGTCTTCTCAGTCGCTTTTTCACGGGAGGCGGCAGCATCGAGACGCGGGGTCGCGGACTTGTTCGTGGACTTCCCGGCCTTCTTGGCCCCATCCGGACCATCGGTTTTCTCGTCCTCGTTCTCCGGCAGTGACTTGGGGCCGAAACTCACGCCCGGTTTCCCATCCGCTCCGGGCCAATGGGGAGACTTGTCACTCATCGCCGCTTACCTCCTCGGCCTCCTCGGCCATCTCGACTGCTGTCTGGTTCACCGTACCCGGTTCCCCAGTCGTTTCCGCACTCGTATCAGGCAGCTCAGCCGCGGCCTCGGGGTACAGGGCGATCGCCGCGACGGCGTCGTCGCCCTTAACACCGACGAATTTGACCCCCATGGTGTCGCGTCCTTTGACGGGAACATCAGCGACAGCCGAACGGACGACCTGGCCCGATTGTTTGATCGAGATCACCTCATCGCCATCACCCACGATCAATCCACCGACCAGAGATCCGCGGTCGTCGGACAGACGCATGGCCTTGATGCCGAGGCCACCGCGGCCCTGCTGACGGTACTCGCCGACGGCGGTGCGCTTCGCGAAACCCCCGTCAGTGACGGTGAACACGAACCGGCCATCGAGATCGTCATCACCGCCCAGCACCGCCATGGACAGCAGCTCGTCGCCATCCCGGAAACGCATCCCGGTCACCCCGGAGGTCGCGCGACCCATGGGGCGCAGCTGGTCGTCGGAAGCCTGGAAGCGAATGGCCTGGCCCTTCCGGGAGATCAGCAGCACGTCGTCGATGGAGGAGCACAGCGACGCCCCGATCAGCTCGTCGTCCTCCTCACGGAAGTTGATGGCGATCACGCCCGCCTGTCGTGGCGAGTCGTAGGAGCTGAGCGCGGTCTTCTTGACGAAACCCCTGCGGGTGGCCAGCAACAGGTAGGGGGCGTCGTCGTAGGACCGCAGCGTCAGCACCTGCGCGATGTGCTCATCCGGCAGGAAACTGAGCAGCCCAGCGACGTGCCCGCCCTTCGCGTCCCGACCGGCCTCGGGAAGCTGCCACACCTTCGCCCGGTACACCCGACCCAGGTTGGTGAAGAACAGCAGCCACTCGTGGTTGGTGGCCTTGAACAGGTGCGCCACCTCGTCATCGGCTCGCAGGGTGGCGCCACGGACCCCCCTACCGCCGCGTTTCTGCACCCGGTACTGGTCAGCGCGGGTGCGTTTGGCGTAGCCGCCGTGGGTGATAGTGACCACGACGTCCTCGTCGGCGATGAAGTCCTCCTCGGAGAAATCGCCGTCGGCCGCGACGATGCGGGTGCGCCGTTCGTCGCCGTACTTGTCGGTGATCTCCTGCAGTTCGGCACCGATGATGGCACGCTGCCGGGCCTCGGAGGCGAGAATGTCCTTGAGGTCGGCGATGAGCCGTTCGATCTCGGCCAGCCGGTCGATGATCCGCTGGATCTCCATCGACGCGAGTCGCCGCAGCTGCTGGTCGAGAATGAAACGAGCCTGGAGTTCGTCGATGTCGAGGAGCTTCTGGAGGCCCTGCGAGGCCTCCTCGGCGGTGCGGGAGGCCCGAATCAGCGCGATGACTTCGTCCAGCATGTTGAGGGCCTTGACCAGGCCGCGATCCAGGTGGGCGCGTTTCTCGGCATCGGCGAGCTGGAAGGCGGTGCGACGACGGATGACCTCAATCTGGTGCTTGATCCACTGCGCGATGAACTGATCGAGCCGCAGGGTGCGGGGCACGTCGTCGACGAGCGCCAGCATGTTGCAGCCGAAGGTGTCCTGCAGCGCGGTGTGCTTATACAGGTTGTTCATCACGACCCGCGGCTGGGCGTCGCGTTTCAGCACGATCACCAGGCGCAGGCCGGTACGAGCGGAGGTGTCGTCGCGGATGTCCGAGATGCCGGTGAGGCGCCCCGAGTTCACCAGTTCCGCGATCTTGGTCGCCAGGTTGTCGGGGTTGCACATGTAGGGCAGCTGCGTGATCGCGATGCGCTGGCGCCCGGAGGAGTCCTCCTCCAGCTCCATGACGGCCCGCATGATCACCGATCCACGTCCCGTGCGGTAGGCGTCCTCGATGCCGCGACGCCCGACGATCAAACCGCCGCCGGGGAAATCGGGACCCTGGATACGGGCCATCGCGGCCTCGAGGAGTTCCTCCCTGGTGGCTTCGGGGTGGGTTAGTGCCCACTGGACGGCGTCGTTGACCTCGCGCAGGTTGTGGGTGGGGATGTTGGTGGCCATGCCCACCGCGATGCCCGTGGACCCGTTCACGAGGAGGTTCGGGAACCGCGCCGGCAGCACCGTCGGCTCGGAGTCGCGGTTGTCGTAGTTGGGTTTGAAGACGACGGTGTCCTGCTCGATGTCGCGGACCATCTCGACGGCCAGCGGCGCCATCTTGCACTCGGTGTAGCGCATGGCGGCTGCCTTGTCGTTTCCCTGGGAACCAAAGTTGCCCTGCCCTGCGACGAGGGGATGCCGCATCGCCCACGGCTGCGCCAGGCGCACCAGGGCGTCGTAGATGGCGCTGTCGCCGTGGGGGTGGTAGAGGCCCATCACATCGCCGACCACGCGGGAACACTTGTTCCAGCCCCGATCAGGCCGGTATCCGCCGTCCCACATCGCGTACAGGACGCGGCGGTGCACGGGTTTGAGGCCGTCGCGCACGTCCGGGAGGGCGCGCCCCACGATCACGGACATGGCGTAGTCGAGATAGGACTTCTGGATCTCCACCTGGAGATCGACGGGGGTGGTGTGCCCCTGCATCTTCTGTTCGAGGCCCTGCGCCTCGGCCTCGAGCTGTTCGTCGACGCCCTCGGGGCGCTCGGTCTCGTCAGCCACGGGTAACCAACTCCTTGCCTTCCGGTCGCGGGGATCAGACGTCCAGGAACCGGACGTCGCGGGCGTTGTGCTGGATGAAGCTGCGCCGCTGCTCGACGTCCTCACCCATCAGGACGGAGAACATCTGGTCGGCCATGGCCGCGTCCTGCAGGTTGACCTGCAACGGGATGCGCTTGGCCGGGTCCATGGTGGTCTCCCACAGATCTTCCGCGTTCATCTCACCGAGTCCCTTGTAGCGCTGGATCGGGTTGACGTTGGGCGGTTTCTTGCCCGCGGCCAGCCCGGCGTCGCGCATCGCGTCGCGTTCCTCGTCGTTGTAGGCCAGTTCGTGAGGGGCGTTGGTCCAGCGCAGCCGGAACAGCGGAGGCTGGGCCAGGTAGACGTGGCCAGCGTCGATGAGGGGACGCATGAACCGGAACAGCAGCGTCAGCAGGAGGGGGCGGATGTGGGCGCCGTCGACGTCCGCATCGGCCATCAGCACGATCTTGTGGTAGCGCAGCTTGTCGAGGTCGAAGTCCTCCTGGATGCCGGTACCGAGGGCGTTGATGATCGCCTCGACCTCCTTGTTGGCCAGGATCTTGTCGAGGCGGGCCTTCTCGACGTTGAGGATCTTGCCGCGGATCGGGAGGATGGCCTGCGTCTTCGGGTCGCGCCCGCCGCGTGCCGAACCGCCCGCGGAGTCACCCTCGACGATGAAGACCTCGCAGTCACCGGGATTGCGGGATTGGCAGTCGACGAGCTTGCCGGGCAAGCCACCACCGCCGAGGAGACCCTTGCGGTTGCGGGCCATGTCGCGGGCCTTGCGGGCGGCGATCCGGGCGAGCGCGGCCGCCTGCGACTTGCGGATAATGTCCTTGCCTTCAGCGGGGTTGCGTTCGAACCAGTCTCCCAACCGGTCGTTGAGGACCTTCTGCACGAATGACTTGGCCTCGGGGTTACCGAGCTTGGGCTTGGTCTGGCCCTCGAATTGGGGCTCGGCGAGCTTGATGGAGATGATGGCGGTCAGCCCCTCGCGGATGTCGTCGCCGGAGACTCGGTCTTCCTTCTTCTTCACCAGACCCCAGGTCTCGCCCCAGCGGTTGACGGTGTTGGTCAGGGCCGCACGGAACCCCTCCTCGTGGGTGCCGCCCTCGTGGGTGTTGATGGTGTTGGCGAAGGTGTGCACCGAGCTGGCGTAGGAGGCGTTCCACTGCATCGCGATCTCCAGGCTCATGCCCTGGTCTTCGTCGTGGGATTCGACGTCGATGACGCTGGGGTGGATGGGATCCTTCGACTGCGACAGGTAGCGCACGTAGTCGATCAGGCCGTGCTCGAATCGGAACGAGTCGTGGCGCTGCTCCTCCTCGGCATCCTCGCCCTCCCGGTTGACGGTGCGCAGATCGGTGAGGGTGATCCTGAGCCCCTTGTTGAGAAATGCCATCTCGCGGAATCGCGTGGCGAGGGTCTCGTAGTTGAAGACGGTGGTCTCGAAGATCTCCGCGCTGGGGTAGAAGGTGACGGTGGTGCCGGTGTCCTCGGTTTCCTCCAGTTCCTTGAGGTCGTAGCGGGGCACACCCAGGTCGAAGGTCTGCACGTAGCGGTGACCGTCGCGGGAGACCTCAACGGTGAACTCCTTCGACAACGCGTTGACCACCGACGACCCGACACCGTGCAGACCGCCGGAAACCTTGTAGCCGCCGTCGCCGAACTTGCCGCCGGCGTGGAGGACGGTGAGCACCAGGG
>JABCNW020000023.1 GCA_013333945.2 Propionibacterium sp. | reverse complement strand
AGGTCTCCAGCGAGCTGGGCGACGACAGCGGACGCAAGCTCGGCCTGGGCTCCTCCTCGGCGGTGACAGTGGCGACGGTACGGGCCGTGGCTGGTTTCTACGGCCTTCCCCTGGACGACTTGGCCGTGTACAAACTGGCCCTGCTGGCCAGCTATGCCGTGCAGCCCATCGGTTCCGGCGGCGACATCGCCGCCAGCACGTTCACCGGATGGGTTGGTTACACCTCCCCTGACCGCGCCTGGCTGCGTAAGGAAACCGAGAAAACGAATGCTCGAGACGGCCTGAGCCGGCTGGTGACCCGGCAGTGGCCGCTGCTGGAGATCCGTCGCCTGCCAGCCCCCGAGCTGAGGCTTCACGTGGGATGGACCGGCGCCCCCGCCTCCACCCCCGGCCTGGTCGCGGACGTCCAGGCGGGCGCACGCAGGAGCGACGACGCAGCCTATGCGGCTTTCCTGCGAGGCAGCGAGGACTGTCTGGATCATCTGATGCGTGCCCTCGAGGACAACGACCCACCCGGATTCATGCACCAGATCGAGGAGAACCGGCGGCTTCTCCGCGATCTCAGCCGCACCAGCGGGATCGCCATCGAAACCCTTCAGTTGCGGCGCCTCGTGGAGATCGCCCAGAAACACGGAGCCGCGGCCAAGAGCTCCGGCGCCGGGGGCGGGGACTGCGGAATCGCTTTGTGCCCGTCCGAAACGAACACCGCCGCCCTGTGCGCCGCCTGGGAGCAGGCGGGCATCCAGGCCCTCGATCTGTCAGTCCATGTCCACCCCAAGGTCACTCCATGATCACCGATCACGACACCCCGGAGCACGCATCCCGGAAGGACGAGCACCTTCACCTGGCCGTTCGCCTGCACGACAGGGACCGGCCCAACGCCTTCGACGACGTCTCCTTCATCCATCACACCCTGCCCGGCACCTCCGTCGATTCGACCGATCCGAGCACCACGGTGTTCGGTGTCCGTTGGGATGTCCCTTTCTACATCAATGCAATGACCGGCGGTACCCGAGCCACGACGGAGGTCAACGCCGGCCTGGCCGGAGCCGCCGCCGACGCGGGAGTGGCGATTGCCTGCGGCTCGCAGCACATCGCCTTGCGGGATCCCGGGCGCGCGGAAAGTTTCCGCATCATCCGCCGTGAGGCCCCACGCGCATTCGTGCTGGCCAATGTCGGCCCGACGGTCACGCCGGAGGATGCGGTACGTGCCGTCGAGATGCTCGAGGCCAATGCTTTGCAGATCCACCTCAATGTGGCTCAGGAACTAGTCATGCCCGAGGGGGATCAGGATTTCCGTGACTGGCCCGAACGGATCGCAGCCATCGTCGCGGCGGTGCCCGTTCCCGTCGTCGCCAAGGAGGTGGGATTCGGTCTTTCCCGCCACACAATAACGATGCTGGAGCGCACAGGCGTCGCCGCCGTCGACGTAGCGGGTGCAGGCGGCACGGACTTCATCGCCATCGAGAACGAGCGGCGCCCCCGCCGGGACTACTCGTACCTGACCGGCTGGGGACAGTCAGCGGTGTTGTGTCTGCTGGATGCGCTGTGGAGGGATGAACCCACCGGTCTGCCGGTGCTCGCCTCCGGGGGGGTGCGCACTCCGCTGGACGTCGTGCGTTCCCTCGCGCTGGGGGCACGGGCCGTCGGCGTCTCGGGTCATTTCCTGCGCACCCTGGTCACGAAAGGGCCGGATGAACTTCGGGTCGAGCTCACCACCTGGATCAACCACGTGCGCACGCTCATGACCCTACTGGGGGCGGTCGAAGTCGATCAGCTGCGCACAACGGACGTGCTGGTGACAGGGGAAACCGCCGAGCGAGCGCGCCTGCTGGGTATCGATCTGACGCAGCTCACCCACCGTTCACGACACTGAGCCTCAGCCGGGAGCCGCCCTGCGCCCGCCCCCGCACCACGGTTTCGACACGAGCCGCTCCTTCGTCGTAGCCCGTCCCAACCGGTTTCGTGGAGATCTGATCCAGTTCACGCGAGGGCAGCCAGGGCGTTGACGATTCCGGGGGCCGCGTAGAGCGTCATGAACTGCACGCCATAGGACACCCCGAGTCGATTGAGCGCCCCACACACCACACCGACGAGCAGAACCCCGAACATGTTCGGAACACCCGCGTCGATGTAGGCCAGCAGCAGGATGAAGACCATGAACAACGTCAGGACCGCCTCGTGCGGGATGCGTCGCATGACGAAGTAGGTGATCTGCGATGACCAGCGGACCGCGATCACATAGGTGATCACGACCGATATCAGCGCACCCACGGCGACTGCGATGACGAATCCGGGCAGCTGCAACCGGTGGTGAAGATTGTTGTTCAGATCGTGGATCGGAGGCGCGTTGAACAACGGGCCCGCAGGTCCCGCAGAGACCCCGGAGACAGGGATACCGAGGGCCACGAGCGGAATGATGACGCCGGCAAGATAGGTGGAGTGCGTCAATGAGCTCATCACGGTCACGGCGCGTTGCGCGCGACGCACAGGGTCCTTCTGACGCGCCACCGATGCCTCGCCGAGCAGGAAGGTCAGACCGACGGGGCTGAGCACGAACAGTGGCGTCGAGAGGGCAGCCATGAGGGTGCTCCACCTGCCCTCGGAACGAGAGATCATGCGGCCCGGCATCAGTGCCTGCGATTCAAACCCGGAGCGCAGGAGGGTCGTCCTGGTCTTGCTTCCGTGCGGCAGCGCCGCGCGGCGTTTGGCATTGAGCAGCGCGAGCAGGGTGATGAGCATGGGCCCCACCGTGATCCCGAGAAAGAAGGAAATGTTGACGTTGCTCTTTTCACCGATGATGTTGACCGAGCGATACAGCGTGGGGAGTGCCTGGAACATGAGGGCCAGCGGAACGATCGCCACCAGAGCGAGAATCCGGTTGGTGCCGAGCAGCGCCAACAGCACCGTTCCTGCAGCAAGTATCACCGGGGTCTGGGCCTTGATGGGGTCGGCTATGGGCGCCAGCAGCCCCGCCAGAATGAAACTGAGGGGAATGGAGACCACGGTTCCGATGGCGGAACCCACCGCCATTTTCCGGATCGTGTCGGATGCCAGGCCCTTGTCGCGCAGGAAAACGGAATGTTCCATCAGCGGTGCCGACATCACCCCACCCGGCAGGCCGACCAGCGCGGTGGGAATGCCGTTCATCAGGTTGAGCGTCACCACCGCAGAAACGAAGAAGGCGAGCACCACTTCCGGCGGGGCGCCAGACAACACGACGGCCAGGGTGATGGGCGCAAGAACGCTCGTCTCGTCGGTGCCGGGAATGAAACCAATGAAGGTGTAGATCACGACGGCACCAAGCACCGCCAGCAACATCATGCCGATGAGCTCTGGGGTCACTTAGCACCGTCCTCGTCAGGATCGACGGAGACCATCTCGTCGACGATTGCAACCTCCCGTTTGGGGGTCACGAGGAAACAGTTCACAGTGAAACCGATGACCGACGCCCCCAATCCCCAGTAGAGCGTCTGCCCACCGGTGCTCGAGGCAACCAGAACCGCCGCGACGGCGCAGATCGCGGACACCACCAGACAGACAATCAGATCCTTGGGTGAGACGAGGTCGTTCCACACCTCGATGTTGCGACCTTCCAGGTCTTCGAGTCCGGTTTCGGGCATATCGCGCACGGTCGGTCATGGTATTCCAAATCCCTCAACCCCACCATGCATGGCTCGCCGCGGTTCCATCGGATTGATCGCTTCTCTGAACGACCGGTGCACGTTACGTTTTCTCAGGGAGTAGACGGTCAGCGTCATGGACGAGCCTTTCCAACACTTCGATCACCTGCACCCTGCGGCTACCCGTCACTGGAGCAAGTCCCAGCACGTCGGCCAGCCAAATACCGGCGACGGCGAATCGGATGGCAGTGGCGACCCCTGGAGGGACGCCGTCCCGATCAAGCCGGGCCTGCCAATCGGCGTAACGTTCACGCAGGGACTCCAACGCCTCAGGGCTGATCACGGTCGCAGCGAGCAGCGCTGCCACCGACTTCGTCGCCGGCCCGTCAGGGTGTTCAGCAGAGCGCAGGTAGGCCTTTGTCGCAGCGCCGGGTTCCTCCCCCGCTGCGGCGATCAGCTCTTCGAAAGCAGAGACATAGCGGGTCACGAGCCCTTCAACGAGAGCCTTCTTCGATGCGAAGTGGTAGAACAGGCCACCCTTGCTGATCCCCGCTTCCCGCGCCACCGATGCAATCGTGAGTGCGTCGCCACCGTCGCGCACGAGAATGCGACCAGCCGCATCGAGAATGGCATCACGTGACGCCTGCGCCTTGCCACCCATGACTTCCCCTTCCGCCGATGTCCGGTCACGCTACAGCACAAGAGAAAAACCGGACGTCCGGTACAGTATCCTGGAAGTATGATTATCATCCCCGAGAGGACCCCCGTCGCCGCAGCCCTTCTCGACGCCTGCACACAACGCGCCGCGAAGGGACTCCTCGTCGTCACCGATCTCGGCCTGCTCGCTTACTGGACGCTGACTGCCGCTGGCGTGATCTCGGTGGGTACAGGCGACGTCCTGTTGGCCTGGAATTGGTCTTTTCTACCCTTGGACCTGTTTGCGGTCACGACGGGGCTGGCATGGTCACTGCTGCCCATCAGGCATCGCTGGTCGACGCCGCTGTTCCTGTGCGCCCTAACCCTCACCTTCTCGGCGGGCCTGTTGGCCGTCAGCTTCTTTGCACTGTGGGGCACATGGGCTCCCTCGTGGTGGCTGGTGAACCTCTGGCTGACACTTATGCCAGTAGGACTGCTCCTCACTTCCACGTTGTGTTGCCACAGGACGGCATCGCCATGACCAAAAGAGGAGCGGCATTGATCAGAAGAACACCTCCGGAATGAAGCCAAACGGCTGACGCATCCCCCGAGGCAACCTCAGTACCGCTCCGGACTGGAAGACCTCTAAGCTGTGGAGCGGATCTGAGGCAACCGCAGGAGCAGCCATGACGAGCATCGCCGGAAAGGAACCGTCCGCATGGGAAGCAAAGTTCCCCCTGATCCGGGAGCTCGTCGCATACCAGGAGACGGCGTGGTTCAACCCCGGAGTCAGGTCTGGCAATGCCGCGTTGACGGGACTGGGTCGCACGGTTGCCGACATAGATGACGCGGCGGCCTGCCTGAGGCGCTTCGCCCCCTACATCGCACAGGTTTTCCCCGAAACCCGGCTTTCTGCAGGAATCATCGAGTCCCCCCTGTACGCGGTTCCGTTCATGCAGGCCGCAATCGAACGTCGAGAAGGCATCCAGATACCTGGAAGGCTCTGGGTGAAGATGGATGCCGAGCTGCCGGTCTCTGGTTCGATCAAGGCCCGCGGGGGGATCTACGAGGTACTGCATCACGCGGAGTGGATCGCCCTCGACACGGGGCTGATCACCCGCGACTCCGATTATCGGGAGCTGGACTCAGCGGAAGCCCGTGAGCTGTTTTCCGAGCACTCGATAGCGGTCGGTTCCACCGGAAACCTTGGTCTGTCCATCGGGATCATGGGCGCTCGTCTCGGCTTTGAGGTCACCGTTCACATGTCCTCCGATGCCCGCGCCTGGAAGAAGGAGATGCTCCGCAGGCATGGCGTCGAGGTGGTGGAGTACGACTCCGACTACTCGGTGGCGGTGTCCACAGGTCGCAACCAAGCCAGAGCCGATCCGTCGACGCACTTCGTCGACGACGAGAACTCCACCACCCTGTTTCTCGGATATGCGGTCGCAGGGCGGCGCCTGGCCGGCCAACTCCAGGCCCTCGACGTCCTTGTGGACGAGGAGCATCCGCTCTTCGTGTACCTGCCGTGCGGGGTGGGCGGCGGTCCCGGGGGAATCACCTTTGGCCTCAAAACTGTCTTCGGCGACGCCGTCCATGCGGTTTTCGCGGAACCAACCCACTCCCCCAGCATGCTGCTCGGCGTACGAACCGGTCTCCACGACGCGGTCTGCGTACAGGACTTCGGCATCGACAACATTACGAGTGCGGACGGTCTGGCCGTCGGTCGCCCGTCGGGTTTCGTCGGCAGGTCCTTGGAGCACGCCATCGACGGCTACTACACAGTCAGCGAGGAGAATCTTTACCGCTATCTCACCCTGCTCCGGGAAACTGAGGGCCTGAAGGTAGAGCCCTCCGCCGTCGCCGGCTTCCTCGGTCCGCAGCGCGTCCTGGCCGATGCCGCCTATCTGAAACGCATCAAGGTGACGCCGAAGACGCTCGCGAACGCGACCCATCTGGCCTGGGCAACGGGCGGATCGATGGTGCCTTCAAATGAAATGAACGACTATTTCCGCAGGGGGGTCGAACTGCTACTGGAGTTCTGAGAGGATCACCAAGAAATCAGGACATGATGAGGCCTCCGGGGCCGTTGAGGTTCCCCGGAGGCCTTGCATATATCAGGCTCAGTTGTTTCCGGTGATCTTGTCCTTGACTTCTTCAACCTTGTCGGCGACACCGCTCGCGACGTCACCGAGCTTCTCCTTAGCGTTGTCGACGATCTGGCCAAGGCCGCCCTTCACGCGATCCTTCTGCCCATCAGCGCGGAGATCCTCGTTGCCGACGGCTTCGCCCACGCTTTCCTTGGCCTTGCCGACGGTCTCCTGAAATTTGTCACCGATTCCCATTGCATCCTCCTATAGGTGTTGTTTGCATTGGTATCGGCCACCACCGTACAGGACGTTCTGCACCCACCAAAGGTTTACTGTGGTGTGTTCAACCGAGGAAATCGCTGCGCGCGATCACCATGATCACGGTCCTGCCCCAAGCCGCCACCCAGACCAGGAGGCCCATACCAGGACCTAGGAACCCGAAACACCCTGCTCCCCGCCGCACTCGCGGCCCAGCATCACTTCGCACCCCAACCGATTCACCCGCCGCGCATAGGCCAGTCGGTCCTCCAAGGCCGGGAGCTCATCCGCCATGAGACCGTCGAGGAGCAGGACCGCCAGTCCATGAACACTCGCCCACAGGGCTGTCTCATGCTCACGGATGGCGTGCTCGCCGAATCTGATCCGTGCGAGTCTGCCGAGTTCATCGTAGGTTCGCCTGCTGGCCACCTGGATCCCCGGAAACCTTGCAGGATCGCACATGTCACGGCGGAACATGATCCTGAACACCCCCGGATTGGTCAGCGCAAACTCGACATAGGCGTTCCCGGAAGCCTCCGCCACCGTCCCGAGGTCCTCGGTCCCCACCAGGTCGTGAGCTTCGCACAGCCGGTTGGCCAGCTCGTCGAATCCCGTCTCGACGAGGGCGGCGAGGATTGCCTCACGATTGGCGAAGTAATGGTAGGGAGCCTGGTGGGTGCAGCCGGCGCGACGTGCCACCTCCCGCATGCTGAGCGCATCGGGTCCCCCCTCATCCAACAGTTCTCGACTGATGCGCAGCAGGTCATCGCGCAGATCACGCGTCTTAGTCTTTCTCGGCCTACCCGGCGCTCTCGGGGTCATGTCCAAAGCCTACGCCACGCTTGACAGTGTCAACACCCTCGCTAAGCTGTCACCTGACACTGTCAAGTAAATTGGGAGCAAGAATGTACGATGCCATCGTCATCGGATCGGGAATAGGCGGCCTGAGCGCCGCCAAGCTGCTGGCTCGGATCGCGGGCAAACGGGTTCTCGTGCTGGAGAAGCACACTGAACCGGGTGGACAAACACACACGTTCCGCCGCGATGGTGCTTCCTGGGACGTCGGACTGCATTACATCGGGCAGGTCGGACCAGGCAGTCAGCTGCGCGCGTATTTCGACTACCTCTCGGACGGCGAACTGGCATGGAACCGCCTGCCGGATGCCTACGACCGTTTCGTCTACCCGGGCATCGACTTCTCCGCCTCTTCCAATCCCGTGGAGTACCAGCAGAAACTCATCGATACCTTTCCCACCGAGGCCCGGGCCATCCGCCGTTATTTCCGCGATATTCGCAGTGCCAACAGGTGGGTCACCCTTGGCTTCGCCAAGAACATGGTTCCCCGCCCCATCGCGCCGCTGCTGCACGGCATTCAGCGGATATCCGGCCGGACGGCGCTCGGGACCACGGAACACTATCTGAAAAAGCACTTCCGTTCCCCCGAGCTCCGGGCTCTGCTGGCCAGCCAGTGGGGCGACTACGGGTTGCCGCCCTCGCGCAGCGCCTTCGCCAAGCATGCGTTGATCGTCGACCACTATTTGAACGGCGGGTGGTTCCCCGCAGGCGGCAGCGCACGGATAGCTCGCACTTTCGAAAAGGGCATCGAGCAGGCCGGTGGCGCGGTTCGGGTGGCCCAAGATGTTCAAGAGATCCTCGTGGAAAACGGGAGGGCGGTCGGGGTCCGGGTGCTGGACCGCCGGGGCCCCGTCACCCAGGAACGAATCCATCGCGCACCAGTGGTGATCTCGAACGCGGGCGCTCCCGTGACCTTTTTCAACCTGCTACCAACCGACGGCCCGGTGGGGGCGGCCACCGCCGCCTTGCGCGACGCGATCCGGCGAATCGGGACCGGCACCTCAGCCGTCACCGTTTACCTGGGTTTGCGAGACGACCCTCGCAGCATCGGGGGGACCGGTGGGAACGTGTGGGTCAGCAGGGACCTCAATCACGACGACCTCCCGAGCCAGTCCGACGCGCTGTTGTCCGGGTCGCCCCGGAATGCCTTCGTCTCATTCTCGTCGGTGAAGTCGGGAGAGACGCACCACACCGCGGAGATCATCTCCTTCGTCGACGCCGATGCGTTTGCGGCGTGGCGCAACACCCCCCGGGGTAATCGCGGCGCCGACTACTCCGCTCTCAAGCGGCGGATCGGGAGCGGCCTGATCGACCTAGCGGAAACTGCCATTCCCGGATTGAAAGACCTGGTCGACTACGTGGAGGTATCCACCCCCCTGACGGTCGAGCACTACACATCACATCCACAGGGAGCCTTCTACGGTCTCCCCAGCACCCCGGAGCGCTACCGCTTCTCGTTCGGGCCGATCACACCTGTGAAAGGGCTGTACCTCTCAGGCCAGGACGCGGGTAGCTGCGGGGTCGCAGGTGCGATGATGGGTGGCGTCGTGGCAGCCTGTCAGATCCTGGGGCCCAAGGGATTCACGGAAATCCGTGCGGCCATCGCTTCCGGTCCCGAGGCTGGAAGTTCGTCTGAATGGCCGCTACCCGAGGGCAAACATCGCGCCACGCTGGTGACCAAACAGTGCCTGACCGACAGCATCTGGGAGGTCTGCTTCGAGGTGGACGAGGAGGTTGGCGACTGGGCTCCTGGCCAGTTCGCCCGGATTCACGTCGGCAACAACGCCTGGCGGGACTACTCCATCGCGGGTATCGAGGGAAATCAGGTGCGGTTCCTGATCAGCACCCGGACCCGCGGGCAGGGGGCGCGGTTCGTTGAGACCGCCGAGCCCGGGACCCGCACCACGGTTGAGCTTCCGCTGGGCCAGTTCACCGCGACCCCGTCTGATCGTCGCCGGGTCTTTGTCGCCACCGGAACCGGGTTGGCGCCGTTCCTGCCAATGTTCGCCACCCCGGAACGCAAGGATGACGACCTCTTGATCTTCGGTTGCCGCACCGGCGAGGACGACCTAACCTCTCTGCTGCCCGACCCAACACCGACGGTGTTGCGCTGCATCAGCCGGGAGGACGTCGACGGCGCCCTGCACGGTCGGGTGACCGACGCCCTGGAAACCCTGGACTTCGACCCCACTGAAACCGAGTTCTACCTGTGCGGATCGTCGGCGATGGTCGCGGACGGCATGGCGCTGCTGGAACGCCGGGACGCAAAGCACCTGTTCACGGAACCGTACTGACACAAGGCTGTTCAGGCCACCGGATAGAAGACCATCAGCAACAGAAAGGCGATGGCCCACACGAGGTTGATGATGTTGAACAACGCCCCGTCGAGGAGGGGTTTGCCCGGGTAGGGCAGGCGCGTGAGCGCGAACCACGGCAGGGCCTGGACGGGAGGCGTCAGAAGCAGGGACCACCACGGGAACGCGGTGGTCCCTGCACCAATGGCGATGCACACCAGGATCCAGCCCAACGCGGTCACCCCAATGGCAGGGACCCAAGCAGCCATGAGGAACCGGTAGAGCCTGCGCGCATGTTCCGAGACCGTCCCGTCTGGCTCCGCACCATCCCTGGCTGCGTTGTAGGCGATGTAGGCGCGCTCGGAGGCCAAGGCCACAGGATAAAAAGATGCGTGGGCGAGGGGTGAGAGGCAGAATCCGATTCCCAGGAGCGCCACTCCCATCACGCCGACACCTGAACCACGCAGCAGCACCCAATGGGCGTACAGGCCGGCGAGCATGAGCGGTGCCGAGTAGTTCGCCACCAGCGCACCCCACCTCAGGCGAGGTTCGTCAATGCGCGTGTAGAAGGCGTAAGCGTCGTTGCCCATGAGGTCGATGAACTCACCGTATATGTTCCGGTCGGGTGTGCGGAAACCAACGATGAGGGCATCCCCGACGATCCAGCACAGAGCGCTGATCAAAAAAGCGATAATGGACAGGTCACCAGCATGTGCATCACTTCCTCGACAAACAGGCTACTCGTAATTGAGTGTGGTGGGTTGTTGATGCAAGAGCTCGTGGTCTTGCGCTGGGATGGGTGTTGCGAAGTATCCCCCCGGACAAGGACCACGAGCTGTGGACGAGCCTATGCGCTCGCGGCGTGAGGCTGCGAGTGTGATCTTTAATCTGCCCGACTATCAGGTGCTCGACGCGATCGATTTACCATCGGGCGGTCGACACGTGATCGTGAGGGTCGACACCATCACTGACAGTTGCCCCGATTGTGGGGTCGTGTCGGCCCGGGTGCACGCCTGGTGCCGTCAACACGTGAAGGACCTCCCGCACGCGGGCGATGTTGAACTCGTTGTGGTGAAGCCGCGGCTGGTGTGTCGAGCAAGCTTGTACGCGCAGGACGTTCACCCCGAGCACGCCCGAACTGTCGTTCCGGGCACAGTGTACGAGCCGACTGCAGCAAGCCATATTGAAGGCGGTGATTGATCACGATCGACCCGTCGCTAGGGTGGCCGCTTCTTTCAACCTGAGTTGTCGCAGTTTAGTGACCCAGGATTTTCTCGATTATCGCTGTGGTGTCGGGGGTTATGTGGCTCTTCATCGTTGGGGGTGGAATCCGCCGGCGATGAGGAGCATTCTGAGGCGGTAGTTGTCGAGGTTACGGAAGCCGTGGGCGATGCGTCGGTGGAGTTCGATGAGGCCGTTGATGGCTTCGGTGCCGCCGTTGCTAGAGCGGTGGGTGTCGAAGTATCCGAGGAATTCTTGGCGCCATTGTTTGAGGGTGCGACCGAGGCGGGCGATCTCGGGGACGGGGCAGGTGTGGAAGTGTCCCGCGTCAAGTTTGGCAGGGTTTCTTGTTGTTTGAAGGTGGGGTTGGTCGCGCTGGCGCGGTCGAGGTGGACTTCGAGGGGCCGGTTCCAGGCGGGGGCCTCGTGAGGGCGCACGGTGTTGCATTCGATGCGGTAGTCCGCGACTCGCTCGACGAGTGTGAGGGCGTTGGGGATGTCGCCTGGGAACAGGCGCTCGTATTTCAGTGTCCCGAACCCGCGTTCGCGTAACCCGTTCTGCCCCAGCGATCTCACTCGCGTGCGGACATGCCGGAGTTCGGGGTGGCCCATGATGAACAATTCAAAGTTCAGCGACCGGAACGGGCCAACTAGAGCACCTGATAGTAGGCACAGCAACAGAAGCTTTCGTTGCGCGTGGAAGCGGAGTGTGGAGCACAGCTGAAAATGCTGATGGCCTAGCCCCAGGTCACTGAGCAAGCAGAACAACCACTACTTGTCTCGGGACGCCACAGACCACGCCCAAGCGACAACTGGACCGCCGACGAGCACAACGATCAGCATGACATCCGTGTAATTTAGGGCTGCCATGGCAGCAACGAGGCCGCCGTAAACCATCGAGACCCCGAGGGCCATCTGTCGCTTGGTGATTTTACCGTCCATGTCATCCCTACTTTGATCCTGAGTTGCGGTATGCCACATCCTACATCCAACTTTCACGCGATGAGCGCTTTTCTTGACTAGGCAAGACAGCACGAGCAGCAGTAAGTAGCTCCGCCTGGCATGGCTTCCAGCTCAGTCTCCAGGAGTGCTCCAAAATGAACCGGCTCAGGTTCGGGAAGGTACAACCGAGCTGATCCAGCAACAATGCCCTCGACCCACATCTGATACTGCCTCTCAAGATCAGCTTCTCTAGCTTAGTGGCGAACCACCTTCACATCAACCCCGGGAGGAACCTCAAATCCCGCATCCCGCAGAGCGGGGGCGGGATTTGAGGAGTTTCCATAACGTACTCTTCGCTGATCCACGCTTTCGTGAGCAGTATATAATACGCCCCTTCAAACTCAGCGAATCCCAATTTGCTCCCCTCCCTGACCCCCCCGAGACGGTCGCGCCAACCCTCGCAATGCACGGACCCAGAGCCGGCCACCCGCGAGCTCCTATCGGAGCGGCGCCTGACAGCAAAAGAAGAGCTCAATCCAAGAACCAAACTTTCCACTTCACCACACCGAGCCGCTTAGTTTTCCCGAGGCTGCAACCACTAAGCCACCCACGGCGCTCCAAACCCCACGCATCCAGTATTTTGTGAGCAACTAAAACTTTCTCCGTCACGATGTCCTCGCACTGCCTTTGAGCTGGCTCTGCACCAAACGCCGGAACAGTCCATCCTGTCGCTCCAACTGCTCGAAAGTGCCTTCCTGAACGATGGCCCCCTTGTCCAAGACAATTATGTGGTCGGCGTTCCTGATGGTCGACAGTCGGTGCGCGACGACCACACGGGTTGCATTCAGCTGCTCGATCGCCCGCATGGCTGCTGCCTGCGAGTTGTTGTCGAGTGCGCTCGTCGCCTCATCCAACACGACCAGTCGAGGGGCGCCGGCAATCGCCCTCGCCAGCAGCAGCAGTTGCATCTGGCCCCCGGAGAACACTCCCGAGTTTCCGCTGACAAGCGTGTTGACTCCCATGGGGAGAGAATCCACCAAGGCGCCAAGACCAACGACTCTCAACGCTGCCAGCACCTGTTCCTTGCTCAGGTCACGGCCGCCCGAGATAATCGATTGGATGCTGCCCTTGGGCAGGCTCAACGTTTGGAGCACCACGCCGGACCGCTCACGGAGAGCAACAAGGTCAAGAGTAGAGATGTCGAGACCATCGAAACGAATACTCCCAGAATCCGCATTGATGAGGCCAAGCAGCAGCCGAATCAATGTGGACTTCCCAGACCCAGAAGGCCCAACGATCGCCACGAAGGATCCTCGTTTGACGGTAAAGGAAACCTGATCAATCAAGGTGCTGCCCTCACCAGCGAGAGAATAGGTGAGTCCATCCACTTCGATGAACCCACTGGGACCGTCAGGAATAATTCCCACCCCTGTCGGCACTTCTTCAGCTTCGGACAACCGTTTCACCTCTCCGGCAATGTCCAGTAGCCCGGACAACTGACCGAGCGCTCCCCCCAGAACGATCAGACCGACACTCAGTAAGCTGAGTGACACACCAGCAGCGGGTACGCCCAGAGGGTTGTGCACCCATTTATGGGCATCTCCCGTCATTAGGAATGCGACGACCAGAAGTGCAATTCCAAGCAATATCAATCGTCGCCGGAACAGCTGTCCGCACAGCACGATGCGTCGCCAGTACTGTTGCCCCGCATCATGAACAGACCACATCAACGATGCTCGCTGAGACGCCCCGGCCGCTCTCAAACTCGACACAGATCCAAGCAGCGACGCAGAGAGCGAATTCTGTTCCGCACGCATCGCGCGAAGCACTTTCTCGGCCCGCCGGCACCTTCGAACCGAGGTCCCGAACATCACGCCAATCAACACACAGGTCAAGGCACACCCAAGTATGGAACGAGGGCTCACCCAAGCCATGGAGGAGAATCCCGATAGGATCAGCCCGAGCCCAGCCCCGACTCCGTAGACGAGGCGAAGAATGTGGTCCTCCGATGTAAGCAACTCCGCTGATATACCCGAGCGTTCGGCGGGGGAACGACGCGCAACTTCCTCACTCTGTCCGACGAGCAGCCGGTGAAAAATAGCTGCGGAAAATCGCGTACACACAAAACTCACGATACGACTGACAAGTCGATGCGCGAAGAGCCCAAGAAAAGCGACCCCACCCGCCCAAAGCAGTAACGCCCACACCAGCCCCACAGGCTTCGAAATGAGCGCTGGATCATGACCTTCGCCGCGAAAGAACTCAAGCACAAAGATCGGCAGCATGGCCATTAGCCCGAGAACCACCCCCAACACAGCGCACGTCAAGAGCGCAGGCCATTGCCGAAACAACAAGAAGCGGATGACACCCCCACGGGGGAGGGCCGGATAGATCTGGAAGGTTTGGTCGATGGCACGATCGGTTTTCTCATCCAGTGGGGCTCCAAGTCCCCCGGTACCCTCATGTACCCGGAAGGCCCCACGGTGACGAATCAGAGCGACCCAGCGTTCCTGGTCACCACTCATATGACCGAGCAGTGGCCCAACATCTCCCTCGTACCACTTAGCATCAAGGTTGACGCGACGGTACCCGAACCCCGATGCGCGCGCGCAGAGGGCCAACGGATCACGCGTTGCGTTGAGGGCCCCGACAGGCGGAGGCGTAAAACTCGCACCGACGGCACGACACACTACCGTCAGGGCAGAAACAAATGACGATGTCAGGGCATTGGATGAGGCCAAGTCCTGCGAGCCCTCACCCGAAAACCACCGCTTTGACTCAACGGCATCACCGACGCGATCCTGGAAAACTCTCAGTTCAACCTCTCGCCGTGTCACTGTCTCACGTGAAACGGCCAGTCGCGTCTCCAACCACGCGAAACAGTCCTGCTGCAGCGAGTGGAGCCGATCCCACGTGTCTCTCTGGCACAGGGCTTCAGAGGAACCGATCACTCTCCCCTTCGTCCTCGAGTCAAACCGAAGCACGAGATGGGCAGGCCACGCCACCACACGGTCGAAGGCATGGCCCCAGATAACGGTGGGATGAGCGAGCGTGAGCCACAAGAAGCGGTGCCGGAGGACATACGCCTGCCCCTCCGTGCTCTCAAAATCAACACCCTCTGTGGGCACGAAAGCATCTGCCGCCATAACCACGGATGGGCACGTGGCAGCCATCAGTCGAGAAACCCAGTTCTCCAACATCATGGTGACCATCCGATTGGGTCCCTGCTCACACGCCTCGCACGCCAAACTTTCCAGGTCCAGCGGGGCCAAACCCGCCTCTGGTAGTCCGATCGCCACCAGCCTCCACTCCGAGTTGACCGCATCTGATCCAATCAGTGCATCACCCGGGCCGCAGGTGAACAGAGGCTCAAGCCTGCCCTGGGCCTTCTGCGCGAAGACACGCACTCGTCCCTTCACGACCAGAAATGACTCTTGACCAGAGGTCAGATCCAAGCGATCACGAGCCGTTAGCGCTCGTGCAAGCCCATGGGATGCTTCAGGCTTCATCGTTCACCAGTTCCCAGTAACAGCCATGGCTGTCGATCAGTTCGTCATGAGTTCCTTGCTCTACGACAACTCCGCCATCTAGGACGACAATGAGATCTGCGTGACGCACTGTCGACAACCGGTGAGCAATGATCACGACGGAACACCCTCGAGCCCTGATCGTGTCGTAGATCTCACGCTCCACAATCGGATCTAGTCCTGATGTCGCCTCATCAAGAATGAGAAGGGAAGGGTCCTTGACGAGCGCGCGAGCGATTGCGAGGCGCTGACGTTGTCCTCCACTCCATTCTGGTCGTTCCACGTCAACCTCCCGGTCGAGCCCGCCTGGTTTGGCCAGAATATCGGCCAGAACACCTGCATCCTTAGCGGCCGCGAGCAGGACGGCGTCTGGGATCGTTGGGTCCCACAGCGCCAAGTTATCTCGGATAGTCCCGCGGAGCATAGGACCGAACTGCTCCACATAAGCGACTGACCTGGTCAGCGTCGCACGAGCCAACTCGTGACGTGCTCGACCATCAAAGGTCACCGAGCCCTGAGTAGGTTCTACAAGGCCTGCGAGCAGATGAGCCAAAGTTGACTTCCCAGCTCCCGAGCGCCCCACAACCGCTACATGTTCCCCTGGAGCCACGGAGAACGTCACGTTCCTCAAGAGCCAAGTTTGCTGATCCACCAGTAACCCCAGACCCGACACTTTCACCGCACCGGACAGCGGCTCGACCGTCCGATCGCCTGAAATCGCTGTCGCATCCTGACCAACGTCATCCAGTCGAGCATGCGATCCTACGTCCCGCGCCAGCGCCAAGCTGGGCGACATTCCCGCAAAACCGGCGATGGAAGTAACACAACCCTGCACGGCCAGAACGGCGAGGAGAAGAAGCAGTTGCATCTGAAACATCTCACCCACTGGAACCTGCCCAGCAAGGATTCCAAGACCAGCCACCCATGTCATCATCAAGCTCCCTGTCCCCACGAATGCAATAGGCATCGCAAGATAGAGGAGACTGACCATTTGCACACGACTGGTGTCAGAACTCCCGGCAGCCATCGCGCCGGTCCAACTCGCGTAGATATTTTCTTCACCACCATTCGCCCTTATGCGCTCCAAATCATAGAACGCAGCTGCCGCGCTGCCGGCTTGATTCGACACCGCAATAACCCGCCGATTCATGACCGGCTCGACCCAGCGACCAACACCAGTAACGACGATGCCCCACAGCAGGACCAGGAGAACAATGATGACCCCTAACTGGAGGTTAACGAGCACACTGGTCACCAACGCTCCCAGCAGTATGAGGAGCTCTCCGAAAAGGGTCCCCAAGTTGACAACAACAGAAGCGATTAACGACTCGAAAGACTGGATTTGTGAAGCCAGCACACCGCGGTGCCTGAGTCGGAAAAAGCTCGTCGGAAGCAGCATAATCCGTCCGAGAAGCGAACGTGATTCATCGCACGATCGGTACACCGCGCTGAGCACCAATGCTCGGTCACGCGCCCACAGCACCAGCGCAACCACCACCGCGCTCAAAATAGCGAGGGTAGACAACGTGTCGGCGGGAAGCCGCCGTGATGTCAAAGATCCGTAGAGACCGTTGACGAACACACGTAGCAATTGGGGAATGGCCATCAGGGCAAGCGCTCCGACTAGTCCTGCCAAGAGCGCCAAGGCCAAGTTTCTCCGTTCCGGTGCGACGAGGCGTGCCAGTTCCTTCAACACGGAGGGCTTCTGACCCGTCCGCGTGAACCCCTCCCCAGGGGTCAGTTCAAGGGCGATACCCGTGAAAGCTAGGTCAAACTCTTCCCAAGACATAGTGCGTTGACCAAAACCTGGGTCGTTAACGACGACGCCTCGATTCGTTCCGCGGACCAGCACCACAAAATGCCTGAATTCCATATACGCGATTAAGGGAAACTTCAATTCCCCCAGATTCTCTGGTTCAGAGCGCATGCCGCGCGCCTCGAGCCCAAACGAACGGGCGGCCTTCAGAATCGCTGCGGCCGAGACCCCATCCCGCCCCACATTGCACACAGCACGCGACTGGGTGAGAGACACCCACTTCCCATAGTAAGCCAACACCATGCTCAAACATGCTGCCCCGCACTCAACCACTTCCTGCTGCAGGAGAACCGGAACGCGGAGGGACCCCGTGACGAACGGCACGGCTTTCGGGTCACGACTCATCATCAAACAACACCACGTAAGGATGGAACAGGTCGAGGACAACCTGGACCTGGGCGGGAGCACCTCGCAACAGCCGCAGATTCTCAGGCGCACCGCCATGGGTCCATTCAAAGCCCTCGGGCCCAGTCCCGTCCAAGAGCCGAATCTCGACGAGGTACCCCGGAGCTCCACGTGTCACATCCGGAACCAACTCCTCGGCTCCCAGAAGTTGTACCAGCCGTTCGCGACCCACGGGAACGGAATCAATCGACTCGACACGTCCTCGCAGGCGCCCGAAGCGGCTTGAGGGAAATCCGCTGAGCGACACAGTGGCTTCCATCCCCGTTCGAAGTTGCTGCGCCTCCTCGATGGATACTAGCGCGTACACCTGTTGTCTCCCCGAATCATCAGGGCTGAAGAAACTACGGTCCGAGGTGATGCTGACGGCTAAAGTTGAATACACGGCCCACAGCAATGAGCCTGCCACTATCAGGCAGGCGCCCACGAAGGCAAGCCAGCCACGCAGGGGCGAGATCGACATCTTCTTGGTCGTCGGGTCAGCCACCCGCGCCTTCGCCAACGCCTTCAAACGGAAACCAGCCACGCTAGGTCAGCCTCGTTCTCCGGACCGTCTGTAACCCCAGACCGCCAAGGCAGTCACGCCCACGACCCAGCCAATAATGACCATCCACGCCATGAGAGGCCATTGAACATCAAGCATCGCCGACAGCGAGGCCTGCGCAATCCAATAGGACGGAAACAACTGCCCGATATGATCCATGATGCTTCCCGAAGTGAATGGGAACCACATCCCACCCAAAAAACCAAAGAATGCACCAGCACCACCCAGGGCGGGACCCATCGCATCAGTGGAAAGAATGAGGCCTAACGCAATGCCGAGAATCGCGAACGGAAGCACGCCTACCAATATCAACCCGGACATCACGACCCATCTACCGACGCCCTCCACGCGGGCTCCGAGCAGCACCCCGGTCAGGTAGATGAGCAACATACTGAGCGCACTCATCAAATATGCAGTAACGACTTTAGCGAACATGTATTGGGAAGAGCTCAGCGGCGTCAGGTGCAACTGGCGATCCCATTCGGAAACGCGCTCCGTGGAGATCCGAGCACCGCCGGACAGCGCCGCCATGAGGGCACCGTATCCGGCCATGCTCGCCATGTAGTAGATAATGACGGGAATGTCATGGGTTCCGATAGGGATCTTCGACTCCCCCATCGTCAAGGCGAAGACCGCGAACAACGCGATGGGGAAGATCAGCGAGAAAAAGAAGAAGGGTTTGTTCCGCCACAGCCTCAGCAGTTCGTATCCAATGTACTGGAACTTCATGACACACTCCCGTCGTTGTGATTCAGAGCACCCTGTGCTTGCGCACTATTTCCGGAGGTGATCGCCAAGAATGCTTCCTCCAATCCGCGCTGCGCAACCTCGATGCCTCGCGCCTCTGGCGCCACTCGCAGCAACTCCCGAAGAGCCAGATCCGAGTCGGAGCAGTCAAGTTGCAGTCTTCCATCAACAAAACTCGCGGACTGCACCCCGCCCATTCCGGCAAAGCGTGCGACCTCGCGAGAGTCCACCACGGCATGGATGATCCTTCCACCCGCCATGGCCTTGATGGTCGAGGGCGGTCCATCGGCCACGATCTTGCCGGCCACGATAACAACCACCCGGTCTGCGTACATGTCGGCCTCCGCCAAGTAGTGTGAAGCGAAGAGGGCAGTCATTCCGCGGTTTTCCAAGGTCGTCATGGTGGCCCAGAAGTCCTCCCGCCCCTGGACATCCATGGCCGCAGTGGGTTCATCGAGCACGATCAGGGATGGAGAACTGACCAGCGCGATCGCGAATCGAACTCGCTGGGCTTCGCCGCCAGACAAGCGGGTGGCTCGCTTTCGCGCATGCTGACTGACGTGCGCGATCTCCATAGCGGCTTCCACAGACATGGAGTGTGGAAACAGACACGCGATCATGGACAGGAGTTCACGGACCGTGAGATCGCCGATGAGCCCACCGTTCTGCAGCATGGCACCAATTCGGCCATTACGAACAGCCGCTCGCGGGCCCTCACCATCGATCCTGACCTCCCCCCGGTCAGGACGCGTCAAACCGAGCAGCATGTCGATCGTCGTCGATTTCCCTGCCCCATTTGGACCGATCAAGGCGACGCGTTGCCCGGCGGGGATGGTCAACGACAGACCTTGAACGGCATGAATCACACCCCCTGCCGTCTTGAACGACTTTTCTAAATTCCTCAACTCTACAGCATTTGCCATGAGCCAACCTCCTATCAGAGGACTTCTGCTGGTTCAATAACTAGTTCAGCGTCTCTCAACGGAATCTCCCCGCCGTGCCAAATCGCCAGCGCGTAGGCGGGGAAACGAAAACGCTCTGACACATCCCCAGAGCGCAACAAGCGTCTCCCCTCACCTATCCCTTCCACCCCCGGCAAGACACTCGCGCCCACCAGCACGGCTTCGACTTTCGAGCTCAGCTCCACGACACAGGGCTCCACCTCTCTCAAACTGGAACGGATCGTAAGGCGCGCAACACGGTCGATCTCCATCACCTCTGCCAGTTCCACCTCCGGCGCCAAACTCTGCAGCACGAGAACAAGATGCCCTAAAGCTCGCTCCCCCGGGTCACCGTGAACAAAACGCTTCAAAAGCGCTTGAAAATGGGCCTGCTCCGGCAGGCCACTCTCCCCGACCATTGAGAGCGCACGCTGAGAGCGGGGAGGCTGGAAACCCGCGATCGTCCTCTCAAAATCCTCCAAGAGGGCACCGACGACTGGATCTCCGAGATTTTCTCTATACATTTCTTCTGTCAGCAGATCAAGAATATGTGAGTACTTGAGATCCGTGACCTGTACAACATAGGTGATTGTTGCACGAAAAAGACATTTCCAAAAAAGATTCATCCCCATAATGAGACGCATGCCACGCTTCCAATTCTCTTTATCAAGCGTGGAGTGAGCTACCACCATCTCACCTGTCAAGGCCGGCGTGGTCAAATCAGAGGGAATGAGCTCTGTCTCCATGGCGTATGTCTCACGCATCTCTGGCGAGAAGAATTCCGTGTTTGGAAGCAGAAGGAGCGGATAGGCAACCGGGCACCCGCCAGCATCCAAGCATGTATCAATATCCTCTAGGAGGGTCTCGTAGGTCTGCCCCGGGAGACCCCAGATGAGGTCAGTGTATGTCGCGATATTAAATGAACGCAGACGAGCGAGCAGATCACGATAAGCAGGCGGCCTGATGTTTGTTCGCTTAGCCTTCCGCATGACAGACCGATCAAACGACTGCACCGAGACGGTGACTCCTCCAAGCAGACCAGCCGAGTAGAGTATGCGGGCCGCTTCCAAAGTCGCTTCACGGGGCTTCTTTGTCCAGTTCGTGTTGAACGTGATGGTCTTGTTGTATCGCTCGCAAGCCTTCACCATAAGCCGTGCCAAGTCGAGATCGCGCTCCAAGATGCCGAAGTTCGCGTCCGCGAGGAAAAAAACCATGTGCGGGCGACAGTGCGAGACAATGAAGTCGAGTTCGCGTTCTATGCGCTCCAAAGAGAAGCATCGAATTGCGGTTCGCGTCGCCCCCCCCCAGAAGCAATAGGCACAGGAATACGGGCACCCCCTGTTGGACTCGTAGACCAGCAGTGTGGCCTCCGACAGCGGCTTTGGACCAACCACCCCCGTCAAAAACGGGGAGGCAATCGAGGCCAGATCCGCGATCAAAGCCCGCCGTGGCGTAGTCTGCACCTCGCCATGTGCGCGATAGCTGATGCCGTGCACCTCATCCCAAGGACGATCGTGCTCAATCGCGTGAAGCAGCTCTGGCATCGTGGACTCAGCTTCCCCATTGACGATGAAATCCAGCGGTGAGTCCTTCACGAGCAACACGTCTCCCTGAAAACTGACATCGCTCCCTCCGATAACAACCTTCACGTCCGGCCAGTTCTGCTTGATGACCCGTGCACATTCCAATGACGGTCGACGGTTCCAGAAACTGACCGAGAAACCGACGACATCCGGGACAGGCCCGCGCCCCAAGGATGCGATGACCTCACCCACTCCGGAAGCCGGGTCGAACGGTGCGAGTTGGTGCACCTCCTGAGTCACGCTCCAAGAGGTGCCAACAACCGGATCTGCCCGGCAGACAGCACTCAGGTACCCCAATGCCGCGCTGTAAGTGTAGCCCTGGGTGGGCGTCAACTCGAACAGTCTGCATATCCTGGACGTCCCAAGATCCCTCATCAATGGGCCTGTTCGCCTGCGAACTCCAAGCCGAATTCAGGCATGATATGGGTGGCGAAAAGTTCCAACTGCCGAATCGCCTCCTCAGCAGGCATCGGCCGCCATGCAAGATGCCAAACAAGATATTCCGCAGGAAACTCGTTAAGAGTTTTTTCGACACCACGCTTGACGTCATCGATGCTTCCGAGGATAGACATTCCGGCTCCCGCCAAGCGTTCAGAGACGAGCTCGCCAGGCTTCGGAACCTCTCCTTCCTCGTCGGGCAGGCGGAAGAACTCAAGGTAACGGAAATACCTGTACCAGTGATTCCAAATGAGATCGTCGTACTTCTGAGATGCCGCCAAAGCTGCACCACGATCCTCAGCGATGTGGAAGACCCTAATGAGCCCCATACCATCACCCAGTTGCAGCTTCCTGCCTGCCTCGCCCGCCTGCCTTCGATAGTATTCCCCAAGCGCACGACACACAGCGAGTGAAGGGAACTGGATAATTGGGGTCACACCCTCACGGGCGCACCATCCGATCGTACGCGGACTTATGGAGTGTGCCTGGAACAGCGGGGGATGGGGCTTCTGGTAGGGGCGCGGGACCACCGAAACACCCTTGACCTGCCCCTTCGAATCAACTTCACCCGGAACCCCGTAGGTGTCTGTCATCCCATGAGCAGGCTGCCATGGGGGTGTTTCCTCACGACTCGCCGGAATCCGGTAATAGGCACCCGGATACCTCGCAAGATCCCAAGTCCAAGCCATCTTCAGAATCCGATAGTGTTCCCGGAACAACGACCAGTTAAGATTGTCCCTTTCCTTATCACCGTGATCTGATCCGCTCACACCGATTCTTTGACCCAAGACGTCACACCAACGACTCTGATACCCACGGGCCAACCCCACGAAGAACCGGCCTTGAAGCATCTGGTCAATCATCGCGGTACGCTCTGCAAGCCTCACTGGGTCATGCGTGGGCAGCACATACCCCAGCTGCCCATGATGAAGCCGCTTCGTCGCGGTGCCAGCCCACAGATTATACAGGCCAGGATCAGGGGACAGCTCAACTCCTTCGGAATGGAAATGATGCTCGGTATGCGAAATTCCCCAGTACCCCAGATCATCAGCAGCGACAGCCAAGGCTCTCATCTCTTCCAAAAGTCGCTGGAACATCTCAGTGTTGCGACCGATCGGACGATACTTCGCCATTTCCTCCAGGTTCCCAACTGTGGGATACGTTTGAATGATGACCTTGGTCATGTCAGCTCCTCTGCGTTGAGATTGATTCTGTATAGTTTTCTTCGTGGAGAGTTGGGTACCCAACCGCTGCAACGTCGACCACCGTCATCGCCATTGCTGTCCCCGCATTGACCATCGCTGAATGTGCCCTTTCCGACACCGCAGCTTGAGTGAACTCAGGATCATGGTTCTTGGCCGGCCAGCAGCCGATACTGAAATATGGATGAAGGCAGGGGATACGCAGCGAGAGGGCCCCGAGATCCGTTGCCGCCGGAAACGGTACCGCTCGACTCGTCATTCCCAGCGCGGCACGGTTGCCCCGCCAGAGACGCGCCAAGCCTGCGTTCTGCCGCATTGCAGGCATGAAGCGCTGGGTCAAGGAACACTCGATCTTGGTACGCGTTATCGTTGCGACCGCCCCGCAGGTGGCTGCGAGCGCCTCCGCAGCCGCCTGGAGATGGGCGTCCTCCCAGACACGCAGGATGACGTCCGCTATGAGATGACGCGCCTGCACAGCTGCTGAGCCAGACGTGGACAGCACCTCCCAGTCAACTGTCGCTCCAGGCGGTAGCAGCCGGGGGAGCAGCCCGAGACCCGTGGCCAGTACATGCCACGCCTCAGAAACCGTGACGCCCGAACTATAGGCGGAACTATGGCCCGACGCCGCGCTCTCAATGCCTACTTGGTACCTCGCCAAAGCGGCCATCCGTGGTGCATCGACTCCGCTCGGAGCGGGGTGCACCATCATGGCGAAATCCACCTCATCGAAGGCTCCGCTCTCCGCCAGCTCAATCTTGGCCGCACCGATCTCCTCAGAAGGGGTCCCGAACAGGGTCACCTTCAGGTCGATTTGATCCGCTACACGCATCAAGAGCATGAAGGCTGCAAGACTTGCGCCACTCACAAGATTGTGCCCGCACGCGTGACCAATAACCGGGAGGGCGTCATACTCGGCCATCAGCGCGACATGTAAACCACCCGACCCAGTGGTAGCGCTCATGCCGGTCTCATACGGTCCAAGGCCCTGAGTGACTCGGCAGCCGAGCCGTGACACAGCCTCGATCATGCAATCACGACTTCCGTACTCGGCGCCAGCCACCTCAGCCAACTTATGAATCGCACGGCTGACCTGACCACACTCTGTCCGCACCGCTGCGCGATCAGCAATCAGTCCAGCCTTCAGTCGTCCCGCGTCAGCGCCGGACAGGTTGTTCAAACACGGCGCCCTATTCACGGAAGCTCACAACCTCGTGCGAATCCAGAATCGATCCAAGGATGACCTCTCCCACGGTTGTCTCTTCGAAATAGTCGCTCCCCAAAATGTCAGCCACGATGTCAGAATCACCTCCACCGACAGGACACGACGCGAGGCCCAGATCCGTTGCGTGAAGGGTCAGCGCGTGGTAGAGCACCCCGACGTTCTTGAGGATTACCGCGTAAGATACGCCCTCGTACTTCCACATGACGCGAGGAAACCGGGCAGTGATCAGGAGAACCACTTGCGGAAGGTTCTCAAGGAGAGCCGTGTGTCCCGCCAGTCCGGCAAGCTTGGACACACGCTCGTCGAGCCCGGCCACTCTTTCCAACTCGTGGCTCTCGCTACAGTAGTGATAAACCCCCGGTTCAAGGCCTGTGCAGTTCGTGACGAGGGGGTAGATCTCCAGTTCATAGAGCGACCCTCCAGACGGGTAGGGACGGCTCAATACCTCACCATTCTCACCGCCAGACCGCACCGCTCTTGTACGTTGGACTCGATACAATAGCGCCGCGAGCTGGTCCAGCGTGATCGGGCAGTGGTGATCCTGCTGCCTGATGGAGCGGCGGGATTCCGATACTGCGACCAAGGACAGGTTTCCTTCCATGTCAGGGACCATGAGAGAGATCCGTTCTCCCCCGCGTCCTGGTGGCAGACCAGGCGCCGGATCAGCGAACCCTTTGAAATGGTAGGTACCCCCGTATCCACCCACAGAGCGCCCTACTCTGGTCCGAGCGTGGAACAGCATCTCCCACGGTGCCCACAAAGTGGGTCCCTCCTGAGGCTCCGTGGAAAGAAAGCCCACTTCGAACAACATGCTCAATATCTCAGTCACGACAGCCGATGCCAGTCCAGGAACGGCTCCCCGCAATTCCGAGCTCGAGGACCCCTTTGCAGTCAGGTATAGAAGTTCTAAAACCCGCTTGGATTGAATCGCTGCGACGTACCGCACATCGCCAGCCTCCATGATGATCCCGCCATTTTCCACTGTAAACATCACGCTGCGTTTGAGATACAACGTCGTCTCCAGGCCGACTGATGCCCGAACATCGGAACCGAGGCGGCCCGGCGCGGGAGCGATGGGCTCCAAGCTCATCGCTCGTTCGAGCTCTCCTTCCTCATTCACCCCGGTACATTCCTGTCGCAACCATCCAGCCGCGGAGAGTGCCCTCAGCAGGAATCGCGCATACGCCAGTACGGGAAGTCCATGCTCAGCGACTTCTGTCAAAACCGATTGGGCATCTACAGGCCCATCCAAAAGAGACTCCCAGAAAGACTTCATCGCCTCGCGATGCGCATCACCCACTCGCAAGCTCCGCCCCCGGAATGAGAATCCAAGCACACCATTCTCTGGATCTGCATTCTGGTCATCCCAAACTAGTTGAAAAGTCCTCATTGGAACCTACCTTCCGAAATTCATCAGACAATCAAGAAGTGGGCCAAGATAGCGAGTCGCCCCGTCAGAAATACACCGTCCTAGGATTGAGCTCATTCTCCGAGTGAGGCTTGGCCAGATAACCCATTGCCACCGGGACCTCGTACAGACGTCGCGGTCCGAGACGTCGCCAGAAGTGACAGAGCCCGGGAACGATGACTCTTGCCACAGCCACATCCACCTCAGGGCGACTCACATCCATCGCATACATCCTGCTACCCAAATTTTCCGCGATATCCTTGCACACTTGAATGTCCTTGAGGCAATCATCGGTACGTAGGCCGTAGATCTGATCCAAGCGAGTGAATGGCAATGTCTCCGAAGGGAGGAGATAAGGCTCTGATGACACGGTGGCGTTCTGGAACCAGTCCACCGCCTCAGGCTCTACACCCCTATATCGAGTCACACCATTTTCATCTTTTGACACCCAGGGCAAAAACTGATTCAACTCATCCAAAGCCGCATCCAGGGCAAGCTTGGGATCAAGATCACAGCCGAATGAAACGATGATGTCCTCGGGAGAGTCATCGAGCCGCGCCGACAACAAGGCAAAACACGGAACCGACGAGTCAGTGGTGAGATCCAGCGCCCAGACCTCGCGGCCCATACGTTTATGTTCCTGCCGAAGAGCTATCAGGTAGGAATCATCGATACTATCGAGGTCCAATCCAGGACAACGAATTCGATTGTACCACCAGATACCAACGGAGTCCCGTTCGATCAGTTCGCTGAATCCACTGACGATCGCCTCCTCCAACACTCCCCCAGCTGCTGACCCATTGGAGTCCGCCAAGCAATAGCATTTCGAGTAGAGATCTGGATGACCGTAATAGCAGTAGGAAGCCGGCACGAGCCTATTGGGCCCACCTCCCACGTCTTTGACCCAGCACCAGTCGATGACAGCATCAGGGTCGATCCGGTTTGGAACGAAGGCGTATTTGCTGGGATTACTCTCGTTCAAAGCAATTCTGTTCAAGTATTGATGGTCAGAAAAGCCAAGCAACAAGGAGGGTTCAATCGCCGAATCCGCCACTTCCCGATAAGTAGCCGTAATGACAGGCTCATCACCAGTGTACATGGTCAGGCCACGTTCAACCGCCTCACACAAGGCGCTAACTTCTGCCTGCAGGGGAGTTCTGCCCTTCCCACCGGAGAGGCTACCACGCAATGTCTTCACGAGAAGACTGAAGTCGGTGCGGGAAGGTGCAAAGTCATGTCCCGCCGCAGCCGAGAAGTAGAGATCACTATCAGAATCAATTGGCGTCAGTTTGGTGATAACGCCTGAATAGGGGGAGATGTGTCGCTCAAGCGATTCACGCGTCTCGGACAACGACTTGACGCGTTTCAAGGGCCGGCCAGAGTCGTCCCGGCCCCTGGGTCGCGAGACGAGCTCAAATCCAATCGGATCAACTCGCACGTCGCCGCACGCTGGGCACTGAGGCCGTTTCGTGACAACGTGGCGCTGTGTAACCAGCTCCGGAAGCTCGATACTGAGCAGATCTGATGAACTGCCTGCGACCAATCGGAGCAGGGCAGCGGAGAGCGCAAGGGTAATCGATGTAGCCACTCCAGATTGGAGAATCCCCACTGGTGCACGACGCCCCGTCTCCAGTTCCGCGTATTTCTCCAGGATCCGGTGCCCCTTCAATCGTTGAGATAGACAGGCCCAGCAAGCCGCATCTTCTTCACGGCCAAACACGGGACCTATCCAGATCTCCTCAGTGAAAGGCTTGACAAGCGCCCACTCACGATTGAGTTCGAGCATGACCTGATTTACCTCAGCGAGCTCCTCAGCAAGGTAGTCCGGGGTTATGACCAGCAAGGGCGATTCGCCGCCTTCAGCGAGCCCAAGAGATTTTAGCTCTACGCGCCGCCATTCACGGCATATCTGATCCAGCGCTGCCTCGCACAGCTTTGTCGCTTGCTCCGCCAACCCGAGCATCATGACCACAACCCCACCGATGGGAGAGTCCACGCCGATGGAATCCAAGAACGCACCCTCCGCGCCGACGGACACGGCAGGGCCATCGGCGATGAACCCTACTGCTTCCAGCATCATCACGGTCCGCACCACGAGCGCCGGAGTCATCTCCCCATTCGTGCTGCGCCAGATTTCAGTCATACGGTGCTCGCCATCAAGCAGCGATGCCAAGACTCGCATGTGAGTCGTCTCCAGAGCAAGGAATCGCGTCCCCGAGACCGCCAGCATCCGCCCGTTCCCGAGTTCGCCCAGGTCCACGTCCGCCCGGAGGCGAGGACGCATACGCATCACTCGCGCTACTTTATCGGACTCCGAAGCTTCACCAATCACAATAACCCTACTTAACGTGAGTATGACAGGCCAGATGGCAAAGCCACCTCTGGGACTGCCTCACTACAAACTACATCGGCCTGAGAATCAATCTCCTCGATGCATTCACACTCATGCGCCGAGGCCCCATCACCCCCCACCACAACAAAATTGAAAGAGAAATCCCAATTTTCGCCTAAAGGGGTACACACAACTTATGACAGCCGAGGGGAGGAAAACCCCTCGGCTATCCACGAATATCAGGCGCTGCAGGTGCAGCAGGGGGTACAGGAGCAGCAGTAGCTCGTACCACCGGGCATCTCGGCCAACTCGGCCTCGGTCAGCTCGCCGAGATCGCCCAGGTCAACCGGGGGCACCTCGGGAACGACGACCGTCACTGCACCGGACTCTATGCCCTCATTCCACATGCGGTACTGATCGCTGAGATCCCCCTCACCCGCGACAGCGCGGAGGATCGTGAGTTCCACACCATCGGGAACCTTGAAACCAACTTCACGAAGAGCCGGCACAGGGTTTGCCATCATCTCCATTGTGTAGTCTTCGCTCGTCCAAGCCCGCGTGAGAAGAGCGTAGTAGGCGTCCTCGAACTCTTTGAATTCCATGCTCATCGGCTTCCTCTCTGTAGGTTTCCACAATGCAACCATCCCGCTCACCGGGACAAATCCTTCATTGCTTGCCGTCAGGCTACACTACGTGAGTTCACTAAAGTCAACTTTAGTTGTTTCATTAATAGTTTCCGTTTAAATTAGAGGTCTAACTGGCTCTTCATCGTTGGGGGTGGAATCCGCCGGCGATGAGGAGCATTCTGAGGCGGTAGTTGTCGAGGTTACGGAAGCCGCGGGCGATGCGTCGGTGGAGTTCGATGAGGCCGTTGATGGCTTCGGTGCCGCCGTTGCTAGAGCGGTGGGTGTCGAAGTATCCGAGGAATTCTTGGCACCAGGCCTGCACTGGTACATCGCCGAGTACTGCCGCAGACCCCACCAGTAGGATCGTGGCGCATTTCATGCCTATGCTGCCGTCTCGGTCACACGAGCAGATACCGTTCAACCTCCGTGGACGTGACGGCGCGACCCCGCAGTTCGGCGGGGTCGCGCCGGATGGTCCTGTCGTTCAGGCCAGGCCCTTGGACTTCAACCAGTCGCCCGCGATCACCGAAGCCGACGCCTTCTCGTCGACGGATCGTTTGTTCATGGCGATCAGGTCCTCGGGAGTCAGCTCCTTCGACACCTTGTTCAGGGTTTCCGCGGGCTGGTCGTCCACCTTGCTGGAGACGATCGGCACCACATTGGATGACAGGAACAGATTCTTCGGGTCCTCCAGCGCCACCAGGTCACCCTCAGCCAGCACCGGGGCGGCGGTGTAGATGTCGGCGATCTGTACCTCCCCGTCGCGCAGCGCCTTGACGGTGAGCGGCCCACCCGAGTCTTCAGCTGGCTTGATCGTGGCCTCGACACCGTAGGTCTCGGGGAGTCCCTTCGGCCCGTAGGGGCGGGACTCCAGCTCAGAGTTGCCTGCGATCTTCAGGTCCGGCACCGACGCGAGATCCCCGATCTGCTTCAGCGAATGCTCCTCCGCGAACTCCTTGGTCACCACGTAGGAGTCCTGGTCGGTTGCCGACGCGTATTCCAGCGCCTTGAGTCCTTCCGGCAAGGCACCGGTCAGCTCCGCGTGCACCTGCTCCGGGGTGCGGGCCGTGGTCTCGGGCTTGTAGTACTGCAGCAGGTTGCCGCTGTACTCGGGGAAGATGTCGATCTTCCCGGCCTGAAGTTCAGGCATGTAGACCTCTCGCTGTCCGATCTTCAGCTGTCGGTCCACTTTCTTGCCCGACTTCTCCAGGGACTGGGCGTAGATCTCCGCGATGATCTCGTTCGAGTAGTAGTCCTGGGAACCGATCACCAGCGTGTCGGAAGCGTTCGTGGTGTCGCTTTTTCCTTCGATATTCGAGGCACTGCCGCAGCCCACCAGGGCCAGGGCCGCTACCAATCCGAGTGCGGCAAGCTTGGTCGTGGATGTCATCGGGACTCCTTCGCAGAAGCGATATGGGTACTTGGGTCGAGTTTTCGGGTGATTAGGCGCTTGGCCTGGACCAGCAGCAGGTCCAGAATGAGCGCCAGGACGACGACCAGCAGCGCTCCGCCGATCATCTGTGCGTAGTCACGGGTCTTGAGACCGGCGAAGAGGAACCGCCCCAGCCCCACGTCGGCGGTGTAGGCGGCGAGTGTCGCCGTGGCGACGACCTGGAGGGTGGTCGATCGCAGCCCCTCGAGCAGCAGCGGAACGGCGGCAGGCAGCTCCACCTGGGTGAGCACCTGCCACGAGGACAGGCCGATGGCGCGAGCCGCATCCACCGTGACCGGTTCGGCCGAGGTGATACCCGCGTAGGCACCTGCGAGCATCGGGGGAATGGCCAGCACCAACAGCGCGCAGCAGGGCGCCACCAGCCCCAGACCGGACCACAGACCGACCAGGGTCAGCAGACCAAGGGTCGGGAGGGCACGCGCCGACGCGGTGATCATGGGGACCACCGCCACCCCGCGCCGCGTGTGGCCAATGGCAACACCAGCCGGGAGCGCCAGCACACAGGCCACTGCAACCACGGCGAGGGTGAAGTAGAGGTGTTGCTGCAGTCGTGACAAAATGCCACCAGCACCACCCCAGTTCTCGCGCGCGAACAGCCAGCCGAGGGCTTCGAGGAAGAGATTCATGCCGCCACCTGCTTCTGTTTGCGGAGCCACGGGGTCAGAGCCCTGCCGAGCAGCACGACGAGCAGGTCGAAGATCAGGGCCAGCAGCAGGGTCGCTCCGAGCCCGGTCAGCAAGGATTCGACTAGTTGCCGCTGGAAGCCGTCGGTGAACAGGGTTCCGAGCGACTGCACACCAACCAGCGCACCAACCGTGACCAGGGACACCGTGGACGCAGCCACCACACGCAGCCCGGCGATCAACACCGGCACCGCAAGTGGCAGCTCCACCTGCCAGAATCGCCGCCATGGGTCGACGCCGAGGGCGTTCGCAGCCTCCACGACGTCCTCCGGGAGGGATCGGAAGCCCTCCGCAACCTGAGTGACGAGCACCGAGATCCCGTACAGGGTCAGGACGATCACCATGTTGAGCGGGGAACGTACCGGCACACCCAGGATGACCGGGATCACCACGAGCATCGGCAGGGATGGAATAGCGTACAGAAGTGAGAAGGCGCCGAGCAGAAGTCCTCCGAAGCGCCGGCTTGCAACCGCCAACCGGGCCAACGGCACCGACAGCACAGTGGCCGCGAGGATGGCGCCCAGCGACAGCAGAGCGTGAACCCCAAAGTAGCCGCCCACCTGTCCCAGGTTGTTGATCAACCAGTTCACGACGACTCCCCATCCGCGACTCCTCCACCGTCTTCGCAGAGGGTTCCCAGGGGCCGCCCATCGGCGTCGACCACGACCCGGGAGCCGTTGCGTTCAACACTGCGCAACTGACGACGGCTCGCGTCCGCCCCGACGAAGTCGGCGACAAACTCATCGGCCGGCTTGGAGAGCAGTTCCTCAGGGGTGCCGACCTGCGCCAGGACACCGCCGGTACGCAGCACCGCCACCTGGTCGCCCAAGAGGAAGGCCTCATCGACGTCGTGGGTGACGAACAAGATGGTGGTTCCCAGGCGCCGCTGGAGGTCACGCAACTCCCGCTGCAGGTCGGCACGGACCAGCGGATCAAGGGCACCGAAAGGTTCGTCCATAAGCAGAACCTTGGGATCGTTAGCGAGCGCCCGAGCAACTCCGACGCGCTGCCGCTGCCCCCCAGAGAGCTGCGACGGGAACCGCCCGGCCAGGTCACGATCGAGCCCGACCATATCCATCAGTTCCAGAGCACGCTCGCGCGCTTTAAGTCTGGGAACCCCATCGAGGATCGGGACCGTGGCTATGTTGTCGACAACACGACGGTGCGGGAACAACCCACCGTCCTGCAGGACGTAGCCAATGGAGCGCCGCAACGCCACCGTCGGTTGCACCGCAACATCCTCTCCGGCCAGCAACACGGCACCCGAGGTGGGGGTCACCATCTTGTTGACCATCCGCATCAGCGTGGTCTTGCCGGATCCGGACGAGCCCAGCAGCACGGTGGTGGAGCGCTCGGCGACGTCAAGGGTGATGCCCCCGACCCCGACGGTGCCATCTGGATAGATTTTCTGTACGTTCTCGAACCGGATCATTACCCGACTCCGTTCTCGTTGGTCAGTGCGATGAAACCGCCGCCGGGCAGCGGCTCATCAAGGCGGGCGCCCTGCATGGCAGGGACGATGTCGGCCCGCTGGCCTGCGCCGGCGGCCACCCGGGTCAGGTTCCGGGTGAGCACTATCAGCTCCTCGGGACGGAAACCGGCGAGCACTGTGCGCAGGGTGTCCTCGAAGGTTACGGCTGCGCTCTCCATCCGCACCCGCCCCTTGTCGGTGAGGCTCAGGTGGCTGGATCGCCGATCCTTGGGGCAGGGGGTCCTGACCACAAGCCCGTCGCCAACCAGCCGGTCAACAAGCCGCGAGGCCGCGCCGACCGTGGTGCGTTGACGCCGGGCGATGTCCTGGACCCGGGGACCACCGTCAGTCGCCGACGCATCAATCTGTTTCAGGACGAGGTAACGCGCCAGGGTGGCGGAGTTCGCGGTGCGCCAAAGATCTTTCTCGAGCCGGTTCCACAGCGCCACCTCCGCGTGCAGGAGCGCTTCGAAGAGGGCTCCATGGTCGCCACGGGATACTGCTGCTTCCTTCACCCAAAAAACATTACATGTAACTGAATTACATGGAAAGTATTGAACCCACCTCAGGGCCACTGACAACTCGAAAACGACGGCGCCGGTTGGGCCGCGGGGGCCCAACCGGCGCTTCGGGTTACATCCCCGTCAGGACAGCGATCCGTAGGTCGTCTTCGCCTTCTCCAGCGCGGAAACGTATCCTGCGCGCTCGTAGGCATCAGCCGGGGCGTTACTCGGCACGGCCAGCATTCCCCGGACCTGGTCCAGGGTGAGCTGTCTGCCGTCGAGCCAGGCTTCGAGGCCGTCGATCAGGCGAGTGGCGTGCTCGACGCCGTGACGCACCAGCGCCGAGGTGGTGCAGACCACATCGGCTCCGGCCAGCAGGTACTTCACCACGTCCTCGGGCTGGTCCACCCCGGACGAGGCCGCAAGCGAGGCCTCGACGTGGTCGTGCAGCACAGCAATCCAGGTGCGCGGCAGGCGGGCATCCACAGGCGAGCTCAGCGTCACCCCGCTGACCACTTCCAGCCGCTCCAGGTCGATGTCGGGTTGCAGGAACCGGTTGAACAGCACCAGGCCATCAGCCCCGGCTCGGTCCAGCTGCTGGCACATCGCGCCGACCGACGAGAAATATGGACTGAGCTTCACCGCTACCGGGATACTCACCTCTGACTTCACTGCCTGGAGGATGTCGAGGTGACGTCGCTCCACATCGTTACCTCCCAGGGTGAGGTCACCCGAGACGTAGTAGATGTTGAGTTCCAGAGCCGCCGCTCCCGCGTCCTGCAGGCTACGGGCCGAGTGCACCCATCCTCCGTGGGAGGCGCCGTTGAGGGATGCAATCAGTGGCACGTCGATGGCGGAGGCTCCCCGCTCGACGAGCCGCAGGTATTTCGTGACGGCATCGGCCTCGGCCCGCGGCACCTCCGGGAAGAAGCTGGTGGCCTCCGGAGTGAGATCGGCGAACTGTTCCTCCAGCTCCACCAACCGCTCCGCCTCACGGAACAGCTGTTCCTCGAACAGGGAGAACATGGTCACGGCCCCGACTCCCGCATCCGCCAATGCCTTGATGTCATCAACGCTCTGGCTCAGCGGTCCGGCCGAGGCGACGACAGGATTGCGCAGCTCTAATCCAAGGTAGCCACTTGTCAGCTCTGCCATGCTTCCTCCTTGCGCGGGTCGGCGGCGAACTTCTCCGCGCCGCGGAGCGCCAGCTCCTCGTACTCGGCCCAGCGCCGGTCCACCTGAGCCTGGGCGATGTCGATGAGACGATCGGCCTCCTCCGGATCGGCGGCGTGCAGCACCTTGTACCGCAACTCGGCATTCTGGTATTCGCGCAGCTTCAGGCGTGGCCGGGGGCTGTCGAGCAGGAACGGATTGCCGCCGCTCTCCCGAATCACGGGGTTGTAGCGCATCAGCGGCCAGTGCCCGGAGTTGACGGCCCGATACTGCTGATCCAATCCCTTGCGGATGTCGATCCCGTGGGCAATGCAGTGGCTGTAGGCGATGATCAGGCTCGGCCCCTCATAGGCCTCTGCCTCTCGGAATGCCTTCAGGGTTTGCTGTGGGTCTGCTCCCATCGCCACTCGCGCCACGTACACCGACCCGTAGGCCATCGCCTGCATGGCCATGTCCTTCTTGTTGGTGTGCTTGCCCGCGGACGCGAACTTCGCGACGGCCCCCAGCGGAGTGGATTTGGACGCCTGACCGCCTGTGTTGGAGTACACCTCGGTGTCCAGCACCAGCACATTGACGTTACGTCCCGAGGCCAACACATGATCGACACCTGAGGAACCGATGTCATAGGCCCAGCCATCGCCACCGACGATCCACACGGAGCGCCGCAGTAGGTGGTCGCAGACGCTCTTGAGGTCTTCAATCCTCGGACCTTCCAGCTCCGCCAATCGTGCTTTGAGACGGTCGACGCGGGCCGCCTGCCGGGCCAGGCCCGATTCCATGCGCTGTTTCGCCGCCAGCAGCGAATCGATCAGTTCGTCGTCATCGATCTCAGAGCGCAGTTCCTCCAGGAGGCGGCGCGCCATGTCGCGATGCAGGTCAGCAGCCAAGCGGAGTCCGAGCCCAAACTCGGCGTTGTCCTCGAACAGCGAGTTCGACCACGCCGGCCCGCGTCCCTGAGCGTTTTTTGCCCACGGGGTGGTGGGCAGGTTGCCGCCGTAGATCGACGAGCAGCCGGTGGCATTGGCGACGGTGACGCGGTCCCCGAACAGCTGGGTCAGCAATTTCAGGTACGGGGTTTCGCCACATCCGGCGCAGGCCCCGGAGAATTCGAACAACGGCTCCAGGAACTGGGTGCCACGGACGGTACCGAAATCCACGTTGCGGCGGGCGTTGAGCGGGATGGTCTCGAAGAATTTGACCGCTTCCTTCTCCTTGTCACGTTCCAGCACCGGTTCCAGATTGATGGCGCGCCGGTTCGGCTGCCCCGCGGGCTTCACAGGACAGGCTTCGACACACAGTCCACAGCCCGTGCAGTCCTCGGCATAGACCTGCAGCGTGTAGCTGGTCTCAGGTAGTCCCGCGGCGTCGATCGGTTGACTGAGGAAACCTTCCGGGGCGCTCGCCACGACTTCGGAGGGATAGTACTTGGCGCGCAGCACGGCGTGCGGGCACACGAAAGAACAGTTCCCGCACTGGATGCAGGCCTCGTTGTCCCACACCGCGATGATCTCGCTGATGTTGCGTTTCTCATAGCGGGTGGTCCCGGACGGGTAGGAGCCGTCAGCGGGCAACGCCGAGACCGGCAACTCGTCACCACGACCGGCCAGCATCGTCGCGGTAACCTCCCGCACGAATGACGGAGCGTCCGACGGGACGGGCGGGATCAGCTCCCGCTGCCCCGTCGCACTAGCCGGCACCTGTACCTCGTGCAGGTGGGCCAGGGAAGCGTCAACCGCCTCGTGGTTCTTCTGCACGATGGCCATCGACTTGCGGGCATAGGTCTTGGTGATGGCGGCCTTGACCTTCTCAATAGCCTCCTCGCGCGGCATGACACCGGAGATCGCAAAGAAACAGGGCTGCAGCACCGTGTTGGTGCGCGAACCAAGACCCGCGGCCCGCGCAACAGTGGAGGCGTCGATGACATAGAGGGAGATTCCCAACTCGACGATCTTGTCCTGCATCGGGCGCGGCAGCTGCTCCCACACCTGATCCGCCGGGTAGGGCGAGTTGATCAACAGCGTCGCGCCGGGCTGGGCGAACTCCAGCACATCCACCCGTTCCAGGATCGACCAGTGATGACAACCGATGAAGTTCGAGCGGGTCACCAGGTACGGCGCCTGGATTGGGTTGGGGCCGAAACGCAGGTGTGAGACGGTGCGTGAACCCGACTTCTTGGAGTCGTAGACGAAGTAGCCCTGGGCGTAGGTTCCAGGATCGGAGCCGATGATCTTGATGGTGTTCTTGTTGGCGCCGACGGTGCCATCCGATCCCAGCCCGTAGAACACCGCGCGGTGGGTCTGTGGGTCGAGAAGCTGGAAGTCGGGGTCGACCTCGAGGGACAGGTGGGTGATGTCGTCGTTGATGCCCACCGTGAAACGCGGTCGGGGTCGGTCCTTCGCCAGCTCGTCGTAGACGGCCTTGGCCATGGCGGGGGTGAACTCCTTGCTGGAAAGGCCATAGCGACCGCCGACCAGCACCGGCATGACATCTCGGTCCCCGCGAGCCACGGATTCCCCGACCGCGGAGGAAACGTCGAGGAACAACGGTTCGCCTCCCGAACCGGGTTCCTTGGTGCGGTCCAGGACTGCGATCTTCCGCACGGTGGTGGGCAGCGCGTCCAGGAGGTGTTCCTTCGGGAAAGGCCGGTAGAGCCGCACGAACAGGACACCCACCTTCTCCCCCGACTCGTTGAGGTGCCTGACTACGGGGATCATCGTCTCGATGTCCGAACCCATGATCACCACCACCCGGTCGGCCTCGGGGTGACCGTGGTACTCCACCAGGGAGTACTGGCGACCCGAGATCTCCGCGAATCGTTCCAGCGCCTCGGTGAGAATCCCGGGCACGGCGTCGTAGTAGCTATTCGCGGTCTCGCGGGACTGGAAGTAGGTGTCCGGGTTCTGCGCAGTACCGCGAATGAAGGGATTCTCGGGGCTCAGTGCTCGGGCACGGTGCTCGCGAATCAGGTCGGTGGGAACCAGGTCGCGCAGCTGGTCGTCGGTGAGCTTGACGAGGGTGTTGAGTTCGTGACTGGTGCGGAAACCGTCGAAGAAATGCACGAACGGCAGCCGGGCACGCAGGGGCGCCAGATGCGCCACGGCCGCCATGTCGTGGGCCTCCTGCACCGATGCGGAACTGAGCATGCAGCACCCCGTCTGACGCACGGCCATCACGTCCTGGTGGTCGCCGAAAATCGACAGCCCCTGCGCAGCCAGGGAACGCGCCGCGACGTGGAAGACCGTGGAGGTCAGCTCCCCGGCGATCCGGTACATGTTGGGGATCATCAGCAGCAGGCCCTGCGAGGCGGTGAAGGTGGTGGACAGGGCCCCGCCCTGGAGGGCGCCGTGCATGGCGCCGGCTGCTCCGCCCTCGGACTGCATCTCGACGACGGTGGGTACCGTACCGAAGACATTCTTACGCCCGTGGGAGGACCACTCATCGGCCAGTTCGGCCATGGTGGAGCTGGGGGTGATCGGGTAGATGGAGCAGAGTTCGCTCAGCCGGTAGGCGACGTCTGCCGCGGCCTCGTTGCCGTCGATGATGGTGCGCTGGTTCATCACTGGCCCTCCGGAATCATCTCGATGGCATGCACGGGACACTGCTCGTAGCAGGTGGCGCAGCCGGTGCAGCGTTCGTAGTCGAAGCGGTACCGGTTGCCGGGGCCGAGTTTGATGACGGCATCCTCGGGGCAGGCACCGTAGCAGCCGTCGCACTCGAAGCAGTTGCCGCAGGACAGGCAGCGACGGGCCTCGAACTCGGCTTCCTTCGGGCTGAGGCCCGCGACGATCTCGCCGAAGTCGGACACGCGTGTCTCGGGAGCCTGTTCAGGCTGGATCCTCCGGGTGTGACCGCCGAAGTACCACAGGTTCATCTGGTCGAGATGGACGAGCGGGTGCTTCGGATCGCGGGGGGTGGAATCGAGGTTCAGCCACTTGTCGATGCAGCGAGCGGCCTTCTTGCCGTGCCCGACACCGACGGTCACGGTGCGTTCACTCGGAACCATGTCGCCTCCCGCGAAGATTCCGGGAACATTCGTCATGAGGGTCTCGGGATCGACCTGCACCACGTCCTGATCGAAAATCATGCCGGGAATGCTGTGGAGGAAACCGGTGTCGGCTTCCTGTCCGACGGCCAGGATCACGGTGTCGGCGGCGAGTTTCTCGAACCGCCCGGTGCCGTGCGGCCTGCCGTCCTCGTCGAGTTCCATGACCTCGACGGTCAGGTCCTCCTCCCCCATCTCGGTGATGGTCCGCAGCCAGTTCATCCTCACCCCCTCCTGCTCTGCACTCTCGCGCTCCTCAGTGCGGGCGGGCATCTGCTCAACGGTGCGACGATAGACAATCACCGACTCCTCGGCGCCCAGCCGACGAGCCACGCGAGCCGCATCCATGGCAGTGTTGCCGCCGCCGTAGCCCGCTACCCGGCGTCCGATGACCGGCCTCTCGCCCTTGGCGACATCACGCAGGAAGCTGACGGCGTCGACCATCTTGGTGGCGTCGGCCGAGGGAATGTCCACGCGCTTGGACAAATGCGCACCAATAGCCACGAACACCGCGTCGAAACGCCCCGCAACCTGTGTGGCGAGCAGGGCGGTGACCGGGGCGTTGTTACGGATCACGACCCCCATGTCGGTGATGCGTGCCACCTCGGCGTCCAGAACGTCACGAGGCAGCCGGTACTCGGGAATCCCGTAGCGCATCATGCCGCCGGGGGCGTCGGCGGAATCGTGGATCTCCACCTCGTGGCCGAGGCGTCGCAGGTGGTAAGCGGCTGACAACCCGGAGGGCCCAGCACCGATGATCAACACTCGCCGCCCTGAGTCACGGCGCGGCGCCTCGAAACGCCAGCCACGTTCCAGCGCCAAGTCACCCAGATAGCGCTCAACGGAATGAATGGAGACGGCCGAATCAAGATCCTTGCGGTTGCAGGCCGTCTCGCAAGGGTGGTAACAAACGCGACCGTGAATGGCCGGGAATGGGTTGTCTGCGGTCAGCTGCCGCCAGGCCGCCTCATGTTGCCCCGCCTTTATCAGACGTAACCACTCCTGGATGTTCTCCCCCGCCGGGCATCCGGCGTTGCAGGGGGGCAGCATGTCCAGGTAAATGGGTCTCCTCGATCGCACCGGGGCGACCCGTCCTGTGGTTGTCAGCAAATTGGGTAGACCAGTCACATCATCGCGCTCGGTCATGGTGTCCCTCCGTCGCTACGACTATTCCCGTTAATCGTAGGACGTCCGAGGGACACCATGCCTCGTAAATTCGCGAGGAAAACTGCGCCTATTGAGGAAAGGGGGCTCTCTGGCCCGTCAGTTTGTGGAGCTCTTCTGTGCTTCTTCCTTGACTTTCTCCGAGTCAAGTTCCTTGAGCTGCTTGACGAGGTCGTCGAGCTGGGTCCCGTTCAGCAGGCCACTCTGCCGGAACACCAGGACTCCGGAGCGGAAAGCCATGATGGTGGGGATGGACTGGATGTCGAGAGCAAAGGCCAGGTCCTGCTCGGCTTCGGTGTCCACCTTGCCGAAAACGGTCCCGTTGTGGCGCCCGGAGGCCTCCTCGAAGATCGGACCGAAACGGCGACACGGACCGCACCATGAGGCCCAAAAGTCGACGAGAACGACATCATTTCCCTCGATGGTGGAGCGGAAGTTCTCCTTGGTCAGGTTTGTGGTTGCCATGTTTCCTCATTTCGGATTTCGTTATTCATTTCAATCAACGACTGCTCCGCCCGGCTTATTCCCCAGGCAACATGACTACTCAGCGGGCTGCGACGAAGAGCAGTTCCGCAACCGCCTCGTCCACGGTGACCGCGTCGTCACCGACGCAGAATCTGAGGTCGATCCCCACGCGACGCACCACGAACTCCACTCCCGGCCGGAGCCCCAGCGCCGCGAGGGCCGAGAGTACCTCCGCGTCGGCCTGCAGGTTCTCGCTCATCCGTTCCATGGTGACGGTTATCTCGCCGCGGTTTGGAACCACCTCCGACAACGGCACGACCCCCTCTCTGAAGGGCACGTGTTCGTGATCCAGCCCGAGTTCTTTGAGTCCCGGAATGGGATTGCCGTAGGGGGAACGGGTTGGTGCGTGGAGGATCCTGAGCAACCGGCGCTCGACGTCATCCGAGATGACGTGTTCCCAGCGGCAGGCCTCGTCGTGCACCTTCTCCCATTCGAGACCGATCACATCGATCAGCAGGCGCTCCGCCAGCCGGTGTTTGCGCATCACGTCACGCGCCAGCCGGGCGCCCTTCGGAGTGAGTTTGATCGTGCGGTCCGCCTTGCCGGAGAGCAGACCGTCACGTTCCATACGCGCCACGGTCTGGGATACCGTGGGTCCAGACTGGTGAAGACGCTCAGCGATCCGGGCCCGCAGCGGAGGCACCCCCTCCTCCAAGAGTTCATATATAGTACGCAGGTACATCTCCGTGGTGGCGATCAGCTCACTCATACCTCACACGCCTCCTTGAAAGCAATGGTAACGATGTGTGACGACACCGAGACCCGCAATCGCTACACACCACCAATATCCCAACACACGGACTGCAAGGTTGTATTCCATGGCGCGCATTCCCGATGAAAAACCCCTCATTGGTCGCATCGTGAGGCTCGATCCCACTCAGGAGTCGGACCGGGACGATCTGATCGATGCGCTCGACGATCCGCGGGTGTTCGCTCTCGGGTACGCAGGTGGCGCAACGGATCGGGTGGCTGCGATCGAGAACCTGATCGCCGGTGCGGGCGGGAATCGTGTCATGTACACCATCCGGTTGGTCGGCGACACCCGGTTCGGCCCGGTGGGCGAGGTGGTCGGAACCACGTCCCTGGGTGATCTCGAGCCTCGGGCCCAGCGCGCCCACGCGGGCTGGACGGCGTATCGTCCCGCGCTGTGGGGCACGGGAGTGAACGCGGAGGTGAAGCTCCTGTTGCTGGGACACGCCTTCGAGGACTGCGGTTTCGAGCGAGTGAAACTCCAAACCGACTCCATCAACCAGCGTTCCCGGGACGCGATCGCCCGCTTGGGAGCCGTGCAGGAAGGGGTGCTGCGGCACCACCAGCCCCGCGCGGACGGCTCATGGCGCGACACCGTGGTCTTCTCGATTCTCTCGGCCGAGTGGCCGGCGGTACGGGCCGGTCTGGATTCGAGGGTACGGGCCACCCTTACCTCCCTGACTGCTCAGGAGTCCTAGCGCTCGCAAGTCGGCTCGCCCAGCTTTGGCGTCTCTCAACGAATGCGTTCTCCCCACCGCCAGACCTGTTGCAGTTCTCCTGCATCATCAACAACACAGATGTCGGCACGTTTGCCGACTTCCAGGGTTCCGACTTCCTCCAGCCCGTGCCAGCGGGCCGGGGTGGTGGCTGCAATCCGGGCGGCCTCGGGGATGCTCAATCCCACCTGACCGACGACGAAGCCGAATGCCTTGGCCATGGTCAAGGTGGAGCCCGCAATGGACCCGGGAGTGCCGTCAACAGTAACCAGCCGGGCGGTTCCGTCTCGGACCTCCACTTCGAGCTCTCCCAACAGGTAGCGCCCGTCGCCCTGACCGGTGGCGCTCATGGCATCGGTGCCCAGGCAGATGCGGTCGGTCCCGGCGGCTTCGATAGCCATCCGCGCAACCACGGGCCGGTGGTGGATACCATCACAGATCAGTTCACACATCACGCGGTCGTCGGTGAGCAGCACGGGCACGGGACCGGGCTCGCGGTGGTGGATGGAACGCATCGCGGAGAACAGGTGGGTTACGACGCAGACTCCCCAGCCGATGGACTCGACTGCGAGGTGCTCGTCGGCGTCGGAGTGCCCGAAGGCCACCGCGACACCTGCCCGCGTGAATCGCCGGGTAGCGGCTTCTCCTCCGTCGCGTTCGACGGCCAAGGTGATCATGCGTAGCGCCGGCCCGCCCGCCGATATGAGCCGTTCGACGAGCTCCGGTTCGGGGTCACGCAGCAGGCCGGGATCGTGCGCTCCTCTCCGGGCCTCGGATAGGAAAGGCCCCTCGAGGTGGATCCCGTCGAGCTCGCCGGATTCGACGAGCCCGCGCAACACCCAACACTGGGCCTCCAACTTCTCGATGGGTTCGGTGACAGTGGAGGCGAACAAAGTGGTGGTTCCCTGGGAGCGGTGATACTCGATGGCACGCAGGTTGGCGGCGGGATCCGGATCACCGAAGCTGACACCGATCGCACCGTGGCAATGGGTGTCGACGAAACCCGGTACCGCCCAGAAATCACCGGTTCCCCCACCCGATGTAATGGCCACCACCCGACCATCAGCGATCTCGATGATCGCTTCCTCGATCGTTCCCCCGGGCGTCACCGCCCTGCCGACCCGCAGCTTCGTCATGCCACCATCCAAGCACCGGTTCTCTTCCCGTCCGCCGAACCGCGCACTTCGGTTTCACAGGTACGTGGGAGAATTCGGGGGTGATCGTCATTCCCGAAGACCTCCTGCCCGCAGACGGCCGTTTCGGCTCAGGCCCGGCCAAGGTGCGCCCTGAAGCCCTGGAGTACCTCGCACTGCGTGGCGATGTGCTGGGCACCTCGCATCGCCAGGCGCCCGTGAAACAGCTCGTCGCAACGATTCAGGAGGGGCTACAGGAGCTGTACCAGCTGCCTGAGGGATATCAGGTGGTGCTCGGCAACGGGGGATCCACCGTGTTCTGGGACGTAGCGGTCTGCTCCTTGATCGAGCAACGTTCTGCGCATGCCGTCTTCGGGGAGTTCACCCGCAAGTTCGCGCGCGCCGCCGCGGCGGCCCCGTTCCTAACCGACCCGGCTATCACACAATGCGACCCAGGAGCCGTGGTCCTACCCGCCCAGGAGGACGCTGACGTGGTGGCATGGGCGCAGAACGAAACCTCCACGGGTACTGCCGCCCCGGTGGAACGGATCGGCGACGGCCTGGTGTTGATCGACGCCACGTCGGCTGCGGGCGGGATGGCCGCCGACGTCTCACAGACGGACGTCTATTACTTCGCCCCGCAGAAGAACTTCTCCTCGGACGGAGGTTTGTGGGTGGCGTTTTGTTCCCCGGTCGCACTGGAACGCGCACAACGGACCACGACCTCGGGCCGTTGGATCCCGGAGTCGCTGAACCTGGATGTTGCGGCCTCGAACTCAGCCAAAAACCAGACCCTCAACACCCCGGCCATCGCGACCCTGCTGCTCCTGGAGGACCAGATCAACTGGCTGCTGAGCCAGGGTGGAATCGACGCCGTCGAGGAACGTTGTCGGCGGATGAGCGATCACCTGTACGGCTGGGCGGAGGCCTCAACGTACGCAACCCCGTTCGTCACCGATCCAACACACCGCTCCCCTGTCGTCGCGACCATCGACCTGGCCCCCGAGGTGGAAGCCGCCCGCGTGATAGCAGAACTGCGCGACAACGGAATCGTGGACATCGACCCCTATCGCGCGCTGAAACGTAACCAGCTGCGAATCGGCACCTATGCCTCCGTCGACCAGGCCGATGTGGAAGCATTGACCGCCTGCATCGACCACATCGTGGAAAGGCTGTAAGAAGTAGCGGTTTCCTACTTCTTGCGGAAGAAGACAACCGCTCCCAGGACCAGGGCCAGCACCGCCGCAGCGGCTATGGCCAGGCGGGTACCGCCCTGCGCCGGTTGGGTGGCCTTCTCTTCTGGGCCCGGCGCGGTGGTTTCCTGCGACGTGGGCGAGGCCTCACTGGCGGGACTCTCAGATGGCTCAGGGGTTGGTGTTGGTGATGTTTCACCCGACGGCGAGAGCGTGACGGTGCTATCAGAGGTGGGCACGGCTTCCTCCCGCAGCTGTGGTCCCGCTCCCACCAACAACGTGTCGCCACTGAACGTGGCGATCGACTCCCCCTCAGGGGCACCCTGATACGTGAGAGTGGCACGGGTCTCCCAGCTGGATGCATCGACGACCTGCACCCCGGAACCAGTTCGCAACGCCATGGTGACGCCGTCGGAGAGGAAAACTCCGTCGGTCACCCCCGCAGGGGCGTCGGAGGCGCGGCTCAATTTGTTCACCCCCGAGCGCGTAGGCTCCAGCTCGGCGTAGTAGATGCCCGGATTCTCACCCGCCGTCACCACATAGATGCGTCCTCTTCCTGAGACCAGCACCGACTTGGCGTCGTGCGCCCCATCCGGGTAGCGGAAATCGTAGGAGTTGTAGGACTGGTTACCGACCTCGAGCGGGAGCTTGTACACGGTGATCTTGTCGCGTTTACCGCTGGAATCCCCCACATCGCCGACGTAGAGCGACCCCGAGTGCACTGCCAGGCCCTGCAGCGATTCGGTGTCGGCGGAGAAACTGATGTCCCCGATCTTCCCACCTGTGGCATCGGTGACAGCGATGTTCGTCCCGCCGGTCTCAGACACCGCGAACAACCTCGATGACTGCTGGTCGAAGGCCAGTCCCGTCAGGGGGCCACCTGCATCGGAAATGGTCACGGCGGCCAGGGCTGGGGGCACCCCCCAGACCAGGCACGCCGTCGCCGCAGCGACTGCGGCGATGCGTCGAATGGATCTCATGGTGTCGGCCAGCATACTGGGCTTTGCACTGTAAGCTGTGTTTCATGCGAGCAATGAGGCTCTTCGGCATACGCATTGATGATGTGCGCGATATCTTCGGCGCCCCACCCGAGGTGGCGGAGGCGCTGACAAGGGTGTTCACGGAGCACCACCCGGCACCCGTCATGAAACGCCGCTGGGGGCTGTTCCGGCGCAATCCCGATCTGGACGTGGACCCCACGCGTCCCATGATGCGGGATGCCGCCACCCTTCTGGAGGGTGGCTTCGTGCCCCAGGAACGCCTCAGACCGTGCTGGGATGTGTTCCTGCTGTGGCTGGAGCACTTGGCGGACTCCACCTCCCGAATCGAGTACCGACGCCTCGACTCGGTGGAGTTCGATCTCGCACGCCGAGGTCTGCCCTCGACGTTGTCGGTGACGCACCTGGGTAAACGACCTCTCGGTATCCCGCTGACGCCCCTGCCAGGCATGCAGGTGGGCTACAGCCATCGAACCCATGCCGCAGCCACCCGCGAGGCCCTTGAGGAGATAGATCCCGAAACCCTCGATAAAGCCACCCAAGAAGTTGTGGCTCCTCTCCGAGGGTTCCTCCAGGAATTGTCCAGCGAAAAAGATGTCGTCGTGGTGGATCAGGCGATCCCGCAGGAACCGTCCTAACCTGCCAGTGCCCAGCATTAGCTGATCACGCCCACCAGATCCCCACCATCGAGCTGTGTGGTACCCATCAGCACCACTCGCTCGATCACACCTGCCACGGGCGCATTGATGGCGGCCTCCATCTTCATGGCCTCAATGGTGGCAACCTGATCTCCGACCGCGACCTCGTCACCCTCTGCGACCGTTACAGTCACCGCCCCCGCGAATGGCGCGGCGACGTGCCCACGATTACTCGGGTCCGCCTTTTCCGCGGAGGCCACCTCCGACTCGAGGGAGTTGTCACGCACCCTGACCGGGCGCAGCTGGCCGTTCAGAAGGGTCATGACGTTACGTCTGGCCCATTTGTCGGGAGCACCGATGGCCTCCAGACCGAGCAGCAGCGTGACACCCTTCTCCAGAGTGACGGGGTATTCGTGACCGGGTTCCATCCCGTACAAGTAGGGCACTGTCGGCAGCACGGAAACGTCACCGAAGTCGTCGCGTTTCTGCTGGAACTCGCGTGTCGGGCCAGGGAACAGCAACCGGTTGAGGGTCTGCTGCCGTTCGATGCCCGGGGTGGTCAGCAAGGAGAGGTCCTCGGGTGCCACCTCGGTGACGCGCGGCGGTGTGCGGCGACCCTCCAAGGCCCGGCTGCGGAACGGTTCTGGCCAACCTCCCGCGGGTTCTCCCAATTCCCCATTGAGGAAACCGATCACCGAGTCCGGGATGTCGAAGCGACGCGGATCCGCGGCGAACTCCGCCGGATCGGCGCCGACAGCCACCAGGTGCAGCGCCAGATCACCCACCACCTTTGACGAAGGTGTGACCTTCGTGGGGCGTCCCAGGATCTTGTCGGCGGCGGCGTACATCGCCTCGATGGCCTCGAATTTGTCACCCAGGCCGAGCGCGATGGCCTGTTGGCGCAGGTTGGACAGCTGTCCCCCCGGGATTTCATGACTGTAGACGCGCCCGGTTGGCGCCGGCAGCCCCGACTCGAAGGGAGCGTACACCTTGCGGACCGCCTCCCAGTAAGGCTCCAGATCCAACACCGCTTCCGGGTCGATGTCCGGGGCGCGGTCGGTGCCGTCGAGGGCCATCAGCAACGCCGACATGGGTGGCTGCGAGGTGGTCGACGACATCGCCGAGTTCGCGACGTCCACCGCATCCACCCCGGCCTCGATGGCGGCCATCAGGGTGGCGAGCTGCCCTCCTGTGGTGTCGTGGGTGTGGAGGTGAACGGGCAGTTCAAACCGTTCCCGAAGGGCCGCGACGAGCTTCGCGGCCGCGGCGGGCCTGAGCAGCCCCGCCATGTCCTTGATCGCCAGGATGTGCGCTCCCGCATCGACGATCCGCTCGGCAAGCCGCAGATAGTGGTCGAGGGTATAGGTCTTCTCGTTGGGATCAAGGAGGTTCGCGGTGTAGCAGAGCGCCACCTCCGCCACCGATTCGGTGTCGTGGACGACCGCATCGATCGCAGGTCGCATCTGCTCGACATCGTTGAGGGCATCAAAGATTCGGAAGATATCCACCCCCACTTCGGCGGCCTCCGACACGAAGGCCCGGGTCACCTGGGTCGGGTAAGGGGTGTAGCCGACGGTGTTGCGACCGCGCAGCAGCATCTGCAGGTTCTGGTTCGGCATCGCGGCCCGCAGCTTCTCGAGACGCTCCCACGGGTCCTCGCCGAGGAACCGCAGAGCCACGTCATAGGTGGCCCCACCCCAGCACTCGACAGAGAACATCCCGGGAAGCAGCCGAGCCTGCCAGGGGGCCACCGCCACCAGGTCGCGGGTACGCACCCGCGTGGCGAGCAGAGACTGGTGGGCATCGCGGAAGGTGGTGTCTGTGACGCCCACGGCCCGCTGTTCGCGCAGGGCCTTGGCGAATCCGACCGGGCCGAGGGCGAGGAGTCGTTGCCGGGAACCGTCGGGAATCTCGCCCGCCGGCAGCGTCCCGGGCAGCTTCACCGAGGGATCCAGCGCGGTAGGAGCAGGTCCATTGGGCTGGTTCACGGTGACATCGGCGAGGAATCGGGCCAGTTTGGTGCCACGATCCGCTGGGATGCGTCCCGTCAGCAGGTGGGGTCGCTCGTCGATGAACGAGGTAGTCACCACGCCGCTGCCAAAGTCCGGGTCCTCCAAAACCGCGCGCAGGAAGGTGATGTTGGTTGCGATGCCGCGAATCCTGAACTCCGCCAGCGCACGCCTCGCCCTCACAACTGCGTCATGAAGACTACGACCGCGCGCGGTGAGTTTGACCAGCAGCGAGTCGAAGTGAGGGCTGACCTCCACCCCAGTACCGGTGGTGCCGCCGTCAAGGCGGATGCCCGCCCCGGATGCGGAACGGTAAGCCTGGATCACCCCGGTGTCGGGCCGGAAGGAATTTGCCGGATCCTCGGTGGTGATGCGGCACTGCAGGGCGGCACCACGGATACACAGCTCGTCCTGACGGATTCCGATCTCGTCGAGGGTCTCCCCCGATGCGATCCGCAGCTGCGCCTGCACCAGGTCAACGTCGGTGATTTCCTCCGTGACGGTGTGTTCCACTTGGATACGGGGGTTCATCTCGATGAACACGTGGCTACCGGCCCGCGGCCCCGAGGTCTCGACGAGGAACTCGACGGTCCCGGCGCAGGTGTAGTTGATGGCCTTGGCGAATTTCACGGCATCGGCTGTCAGTGCCGCACGCAGCTCGTCGCTGATATGAGGAGCGGGGGCGATCTCCACCACTTTCTGGTGGCGGCGCTGAATGGAACAGTCGCGTTCGAAGAGATGAACGACGTTGCCCTGGCGGTCGGCCAGCACCTGCACCTCGATGTGACGGGGAGCCGCAACTGCCTGCTCCACGAACACCGTCGGGTCGCCGAACGCTCCTTCGGCCTCGCGCATCGCGGCCCCCAGCTCCTCGGTGAAACGAGCGGGGTCGTCGACACGCCTCATACCGCGGCCACCACCGCCGGCGACTGCCTTGATGAACACCGGGAAGCCGATCTCCTCGGCACCGGCGATCAGCTCCTCGGGGTCGGTGGACGGAGATGTCGACCTGAGGGT
>JABCNW020000022.1 GCA_013333945.2 Propionibacterium sp. | reverse complement strand
GCCTTCTTGATCTCCTCGGCGCTGGCTTTCTTGTCCACGCCGAGAACCTTGTAGTAGTCCTTCTCTATCCAGTCCTTGGTGCTCACTCATCGCCTCTCATCTGCGGGGGCCGAGACCACAGCCTCGGCCCGTCCGCGATTCAGTCCTGCCTCGGATTGGCGACGGCGACACGCGCCGGCCGGATCACGCGGTCCTTCAGCTGGTAGCCCGGCTGGATGACCTGCGAGACCGTGGTCACGGTGACCTTCTCCTCGAGAGGCACCTCCATCAGAGCATCGTGATGAGTCGGGTCGAAGGGATCGCCGACAGCTCCGAAGACGACCAGGCCATGTTTGGCCGCCACCTTCTCGAGCTCCTCGGCCACCATCTTGAATCCGCCGTCTAGTTCCCCATGGGACTTGGCCAGCTGGATCGCGTCGAGCACCGGCATCAGATCGGTCACGACGACCTCTATCCCCACCTGCCGGGCCAGCGCCCGATCGCGGTCCACGCGTTTCTTGTAGTTGACGTACTCGGCCTGGAGACGCTGCAGATCGGCGGTTCGCTCCGCTGCGACGGTCTCCCAGTCGCGCGTTTCCTCCGCCGCCTCGTCGCTCTCCATGCCTCGCCGGGCCTCGGTCGTCCCGGTGGCCTCGGCGGGAGCCGAGGCGGCTGATTCAACAACCGCCTCGGCCTGCGCCACTACCTCATCGGGGGTGGGCTGCTCGCTCACTTGGATTCCTCGTCATCCACGATCTCCGCATCGACGACATCATCCTGGGCATTGCCACCGGCCTGTTCGGTAGACCCTCCCTCGGAGGTCTGCTGCTGCGAGCCCTCGGCCTTGGCCTGGGCCGCGGCGTACATGGCCTGACCCATCGCGGCGGCCTTGGTGTTGAGGTCATCGATGGCGGCCTTAACCGCATCGTTGTCCTCACCCTTCAGGGCCTCCTTCAGCTTGTCGACAGCCTCAGCGACCGGGGCCTTGACCTCTTCGCCAATGCTGTCGGCGTTCTCGTTCAGCAGTTTCTCGGTGCGGAACACCAGCGCGTCGCCCTCGTTGCGCATGTCGACGCTCTCGCGGCGCTTGCGGTCCTCCTCGGCGTGGCTCTCGGCCTCGCGCACCATGCGGTCGATGTCCTCCTTGGCCAGCGCGGATCCGCCGGTGACGGTCATCGACTGCTCCTTGCCGGTTGCCAGGTCCTTGGCGTGGACGTGGACGATGCCGTTGGCGTCGATGTCGAAGGTGACCTCGATCTGCGGAACCGACCGCGGTGCGGGCAGCAGACCGGTCAGCTCGAAGTTGCCGAGCGACTTGTTGTCGCGGGCAAACTCCCGCTCACCCTGGTACACCTGGATCATCACGGAGGGCTGGTTGTCCTCGGCGGTGGTGAACACCTCGGAGCGCTTCGTCGGGATGGTGGTGTTGCGCTCGATGATCTTGGTCATCACACCGCCCTTGGTCTCGATGCCGAGGCTCAGCGGAGTGACGTCGAGCAGCAGCACGTCCTTGACCTCGCCCTTCAGCACGCCTGCCTGCAGGGAGGCGCCCAGCGCCACGACCTCGTCGGGGTTGACGCCCTTGTTGGGTTCCTTGCCGCCGGTCAGTTCGCGCACGAGGTCCGCAACGGCGGGCATGCGGGTGGATCCACCCACCAGCAGCACCTGGTCGATCTTGTCGACGCTGGTGTTGGCGTCCTTGATGACGGTGTTGAACGGCGTGCGGCAGCGATCCAGGAGATCCTGGGTCATCCGCTGGAATTCGGCGCGGGTCAGCTTCTCGTCGAGGTGCAGCGGACCAGCGGCCGAGGCGGTGACGTAGGGCAGGTTGATGGAGGTCTCGGAGGCCGAGGACAGCTCGATCTTGGCACGCTCAGCGGCCTCCTGGAGGCGCTGGCGGGCCATCTTGTCCTGGGAGAGGTCGACGCCGTGCTTGTTCTTGAACTGCGTCACCAACCACTCGACGATCTTGGCGTCCCAGTCGTCACCACCGAGCCGGTTGTCACCGTTGGTGGCCTTGACCTCAAAGACGCCATCGGCAATGTCAAGGAGGGAGACGTCGAAGGTGCCACCACCCAGGTCGAACACCAGGACGGTCTGCTCCGTGTCGCCCTTGTCGAGGCCGTAGGCCAGAGCGGCGGCAGTGGGCTCGTTGATGATGCGGTCCACGGTCAGGCCCGCGATCTCGCCGGCCTCCTTCGTGGCCTGGCGTTCGGCGTCGGAGAAGTAGGCGGGGACGGTGATCACGGCATTGGTGACAGCCTCGCCCAGGTAGGCCTCGGCGTCCCGCTTCAGCTTCTGCAGGACGAAGGCCGAGATCTGCTGCGGGCGGTAGTCCTTGCCGTCAATGTCCACCTTCCAGTCCGTGCCCATGTGACGCTTGACGGAGCGGATGGTGCGGTCGGGGTTGGTGACCGCCTGACGCTTCGCCACCTCACCCACGAGAACCTCACCGGAGGGGGTGAAGGCGACCACGGACGGAGTGGTGCGGGCTCCCTCGGCGTTGGGGATGACGGTGGGCTCGCCACCCTCGAGGACAGCGACGACCGAGTTGGTGGTGCCGAGGTCGATGCCTACTGCACGTGCCATTTGGGGTATCTCCTGATTCATTGTGCGGCTAGCGCGTGTTGCCAATCCCAAGCCCCTTGAGTGGGGCAGACTCAACTATGCCACACCAGCAAACCACACCGCAACCCAAAGTTGAGCCTCAGGGACTCAACCCGGGTTCTGCCGGGGTTTCCCCGGGTCAACCCTGCGCGAGCCGCACAGCACACTCGGCGCCCCGGATCATCGAGACGGCGACATAACACCGGGGTGGTTCGGCCCCTTTCACAGACGCCATGTCCTTCTTCTTCTATAGCTGTTCATGGCGCGGCTCTTTCGCCTTTCCTCCCTTTCCTTCTTCAGGTACTCCTCCACCCGGATATTGAAGGTCCCCATGATGTGCCAGCCATTGATGATGACCGCACCGTTCGCCCCGTCGCCATCAGCTTCCGACTCAATGTCGATCGCCGACAAAATGTTGAGGCTCTGGTTGATGATTTGCACCCGCCACGGAACATACAGAATGAAAGTCCCCATCACGGACTTCAGATTCAGCTCAATCACCACACCTGGGGCCATGATGTCCTCGATGTGGATCGTACTGCTGCCCATCACGACCCGACTTCGTATCGTCGACATGCTAGGACTCATGCGAACAGTCCCCCGTCTCAAGACCAAGACCTCGTTGTACGGAGACACTTCGTCCGCGACAATGATTCTCTCCGGGGGCGAGTCGGCAGGTTCCTCCTTGCGCCACTTGTCACTGCCCGGCAGGTCCGAGATGAGGCCGGACAGGTCATCGACGTAGCGAGCCCTGAGGCAGAACTGTCGCCTGTCCTCAAACTCCTCATGACTGATCTGCCCCGCCGTGTAGGCAGCTTGAAGCATCTCGAGTACCTCACCACGCTCGAGATGACCAACGCGCATCGGGACCCGACGCGCCCCCGTAGACAGATCTTCCACCATGCAAAGAAGCTTACGGCCATCGCGGCTACCCCGCCCCACTTTCCCGCAAGATCGCGGAAAATTTGAAGAATAATCGATCCCATCCACACGATTTCATGTCACGAAGCCAAGGATTTCGATTCCTCCGGCCAGGCATCCCCAGAACCCACCGGCCCGAACCTTTTCCTGGCACTACGCTCATGTCATCTG
>JABCNW020000021.1 GCA_013333945.2 Propionibacterium sp. | reverse complement strand
CGAACCAGCCCATGGCGAGGTCGAGGTCGTGGATCGAGGCGAGGATGGTGCGTCCGGTGGCGCGCATGGTCTGCAGCAGATGCAGCTGGTGATGCACGTCGAGATGGTTGGTGGGTTCGTCGAGCAGCAGCAGGTCGGTGCCCTGCGCCAAGCCCTTGGCGAGCATGGCGCGACGCCGTTCGCCGCCGGAAAGGTGCCCGCAGCGCCGGTCGGCCAGGTGCGTCAGTCCCACCATCTCCAGGCATTCGGCGACGACGCGTTTCTCCTTGGAACCACCGACCTGCCAGGGCATCAGATGCGGTAGCCGCCCGAGGGCGACCATCTCGGAGAGCGAGAGGTCCTCGGGTGCGGCCTCCTCCTGAGCGACGAAGGCCAACAGCCGGGCTCGTTCTTTGGGGCGGAGCCGGGAGATGTCCTTGCCGGCTATCTTCACGCGACCCGTCGTCGCGGGCCTGATGCCCGCCAAGACCCGCATCAGGGTGGATTTGCCGGCACCATTGACCCCGATCAGGGCCGTCATGGTGCCGGGCTGCACGTCGAGATCGATGCCGGAGACGATTACCCGCCGCCCGATGGAGCAGGCGAGGTTGTCGGCTTTGAGCGCGGGCACGAGCCACCTCCGAATCCGTAGTTGCGGCGACCCATGACGATGAGGAAGACCGGTGCGCCGATCAGGCCGGTGACCACACCGAGCGGCATCTCGGTGGGGGCGACGATGACGCGGGAGATTACGTCGACCCACAGCAGGAACAGCCCGCCGACGGAAGCGGCGAGGGGAAGCAGTCGGCGGTGCAGGGAACCGACCACCATGCGGCACAGGTGCGGGATGACCAGGCCGACGAAACCAATGCCGCCGGACACTGCCACCAGCACCCCGACCAGCACCGCCAGCAGCACGAAGAGTCCCTGGCGCAGCGCGCCGACGGGGATGCCGAGGGCCGCGGCGGCGTCGGGTCCCCAGGCCAGCGCGTCGAGCCAGCTGCTGCCGAGCAGCAGCAGCGTCAGGCAGATCAGCACGACGCTGGTCGCGAGCGGGAGCCGGTCCCACTGTGCGCCGGAGACGCTGCCGAGCAGCCAGTGCAGCACCGATTGGGCGGCGCGCGGGTCGGGTCCTTTGAACACCAGGAAACTCGCGATGGCCGAGAACGCGGAGGGGAGCACCACCCCGGACAGAACCAGCCGAATCGGGGTGAGACCGCCCTGAGCCATGGCCACCAGGTAGACGGCCACGGCAGCCCCCAGGGCCCCGAGCAGCGCCCCGATCGATGTCGACCACAGCCCAAAACCAGACAGGACACCGAAGGTGATCACCGCGGTGGCGCCGACGGAGGCGCCTGAGGAGACGCCGAGCAGGTAGGGGTCGGCGAGGGGGTTGCGCACCAGGGTCTGTATCGCGCAGCCGGCGATGCTGAGCCCCGCGCCGACGACAACTGCGAGCAATGCCCGGGGAAGCCGCAGGTCCCAGACGATGGTCTCGATGGCTTTGTGTTCGCTGCTGACTCCCTCCAGCCTACTGACGATCACATCCCAGATGGCCTTCTGATCGAGAGCTTCGGAGCCAATGTTGACGGAGTAGACGACGCTCACTGCGGTGAGCGTCAGCACCATGATGACGATGGGCAGGGTGAGATATTTCAGCACCCTGCGAGCTGAATTCAGGCTTGCCAACGAAGCTCCACTGTCCACGAGCCTGTTCGCGAGGCTCTGAGCCGATACAACGAAGCTGCGGTCTCCGGACTCCGGATCCTCCTCGCCTGTGGCCTTCCCGGGTTTTTCCCAGTGGCGTAAGTCGCAGGTTTGTCACCGTCACCGCTGCGCGTCAGTCCCGGATTCGCACCGGGTTCCCATGCCCCAACGGGCCAGCTTCACGACGGAGGCTAGCAGTTGAAGATGGAATTTGTCGCATTGTCGAACAAACCCCGCGTCACCGGTTCAACCGGTGACGCGGGGAGGAGACGTGGGAGCGGGAAAGGGTCAGACGTCGAGGCCCGCGAACAGGTCGTCGGCGGGACCGTCGCCGGGGAAGGGAACCCCTGCGGCCAGCCGGTAGGCCTCGCCTGCTCCTTCGACGGTACGCATGAAACGGAACATCTTCCACAACGGATGTTCTGGATCCACCTGGCTGCGATGGGCCTCCAAAGCGGCCTGACACAGGTCGGCGCGACCCTCGTAGGGGATCACTGCTGCGATGTGACGCGGGTCGATGGCGAAACGGCGACGCATGGCCTCCTCGTCTATGCCCTCGGGCAGCGGCATCCCCAGCTCGCGGGCCTTCTCCGCGGCCCGGAGCCACGCCTGCGGGTTGTGGGTGATCCACAGAACCCGGCTCACCTGCCACGGCTCCCCCAGGTCGGGCCGGTACGACGACACCCCCGCCAGCAGCGTGGCGTACATGGTGACACGGTGCGCCTGGATGTGGTCGGGGTGGCCGTAGTTGCCGTTCTGGTCGTAGGTCGCGACCACCTGGGGTCGGCGGTCGCGGATCAGGGTGACGAGGTGGTCGGAGGCCTCCAGCAGGTCGGCAGCCCAGAACGCCCCGTCGGGAAGTTCGTCGTGGGGAATCACATGGCCATCGTCGTCGGTGGCCATGCCGGAATCGTGGTACCTGCCCTTACCACCCAGCCACACGTGGTCGGTGACACCGATGATGTCGAGTGCTGTAGCGAGTTCATCTATGCGTTTCGCGCCCAACTCCTCGGGGCTGTAGTGCTCCCATTCGGGCACCAGGATTTCTCCCAGCTCACCTAAGGTGCAGGTGACCAGCGTCACCTGGGCGCCCTCGTCGACGTAACGCGACATGGTGGCGGGGGATTGCGACGATTCGTCGTCGGGGTGGGCGTGGACGAACATCAAACGGCGATCAGGCACGGGGGAAAGGATAGTCGCCGGGGTGGACAGGGCGGCGGTGCTGGGAAATGTGCCTCGCCCACTGTCTGGTTGCGGGTCTGCGCATCATGACGAGAGTGCTCACAGCCAGCCCCAGGCCGATCACTATGCAGGACATGATGATCACCACTGCCCCGGACCCCGAACTCCTGTTTCGCATGTTCTGGAAGATCGAGTCGAGTGCCAACAGCATGATCACCGCGTAGAGAACCGTCAGCGTGAGCTGGGTGATGACGGCGGACAACAGCACCGTGTATCCCCGCCCCGTGAGGAACGTGATCCCGGCGACGAGGAGAGTGATCACGGCGAAGGCGGTCGCTAGGGCCAGGGTGAGCAGAATGATGAATGCGATGTTCGTGGATCTGACAGCGTTTTCTGTTTCGTACACCTTGGCGGTGGCGAGGAGGACGATGATCGCTGGGAACAGCCCCAGGGAACCACTGATGATTCCGAGTACTGCTGCGGCGGTCGCCGGCCCGGGACGTTTCGGGCCACCGGGTTGGGTAGCTGCCCCGTACAGGTTTGACGTCTGCCAGGGTGGCGCCATGTTCTGGGGCAACGCGACATGGGGAGCGGGTGATGGCGCAGGGGGCGGTCCTTGGGGCTGACCACGCTGCTGGAGCGGCGGGTTGGCCAGGAAATCAGGGCCTGGAGGCATCGGGTCGGGGGAGCTCGTGGAACTCATCATGAGCCTTTCTGCTGAGGCCAGTGCGTGGAAGACGTGTTCACAGTACCCCTCGGCCTCGAGCTGGTGAGGGCTTTCCCGAGGGATGGTTCACCTGTGAGGTAAATTTCTGAGTCTTAACTGTAACGGTTGATTGCAGTCCTCGATTTCTGTTTCTCGGGTATCCGAGGTCTCGTCGCTGCCCGTAGATAGCGGGATCATCCATTGCCACGCCACGGTTTTGAAGAATCCATGGATGTCCTGGAGTAGATCCGAGGGTCATCAAGGACCGAGTTGCGAAAAATAGGTGTGACGGTGGTCGCAAAGAAGTTCATGAAGATGCAGCGCGGTCACTGACGATCCCCGTTGCAGACGCGACCGTTGCGCTATGAGGGTGTTTCGACTTCTGTGGTATCGGATCGTTGGTAACGTGGCGAGACAGGGGAATCTGTTGGCGATACATCTCGCGATGGGGGTGAGGCCACCGTACGTCATAGAGAAGGATGCATCCGAGTGGTTGGCTATGGCCCGGCGGTGTTTCTCCTGGCTGGTGTTCAGGGTTCTGGGATCCCGCTGGTGGAGACGGCGTGCGCGAACGACGTCCCAGCATCCCCAAAAGTCTCGACTACACCGGGATGACACTTAATGCAGCCAGAAGAGAGGAAAGTGAATGGACTCAGCTGCTCACTGCTTCCATTGAGACTTATTCATAGGGGGTTTTGGTTTTCCCTCAGCTAGCGCTTTGTCCCGAGGGGGATGCGAGGGCGGCCTGCCCGATCTGAGACAATCAAAGTGTTCTACCACAAAGACTTTTAGTTGAAAGACAAGCCAGCACCGGACTCATTTTCGCCTACACCCCATGAATAAGCCTCAAGATCAGGAAATCTGTTTCACCCACTGCCGCGTCGCGGGCCTGAGCAGCAGGATGAGATTGCTGATGGACAATCCCAGGCCAACCAGCCCGTAGAAGACGGCGATTACCACCATTCCGATCGCCGTCGAGCTGTTGAAACTGGAAGAACGTGTGCTGGCGAAGAACTGCGCTCCGATCAGCATTACCGCGACAATGAGTGCCGTCATCACCGTCTGCGCGATAACCGAGGACAGCAAGAGCTTGTAGCACTTGCCGCTCAGGAAGCGGATCCCGCAAACGAGGAGACCGGTGACGGTGGCGATGAGCGTCAGGCACAGGAACCATGAGGTGGCAGTGGCAATGGGATCCGACGAGCTTGATCTGTCGGCGAGGGCGGTGTTCAACCCTGCCAGGGCCAGGAAGACTCCCAGTGAGCCGCTGATGATGCCGAGGACAGCCGCGGCGGTTGCGGCTACGGGTCGTTTCGGAGCGCCCATGGGTG
>JABCNW020000020.1 GCA_013333945.2 Propionibacterium sp. | reverse complement strand
CGATCCTCCCCCAGATCACCCACAACACCACACCCAACCAGCACCCCCACACCCAGCAACGCCACACCCCGACGCAACCACGAAACAAAACCGCCACGAGCCCCACTGTCCGCCATGCACCAATCCAACCACACCACCCACCCCACCGGAAGCAGTCTGATCGGAGGACAGAAATCACAACGTCACACGAAAACAAACCCCACCGACACGAACCACTCAATCCACCCCTCCAGCCAGCAAACACCCTGACCAGAGCACATGTGACGATGATCGCGAACACGCATCACGGTTTCGAACCCATCCAAACTTCACCCACCCCCACTCACGGCTCCTCAAGAACCCTAATCCTGATTATCAGATCGGTCGTATCATTATCAGAAATAGAGACGCCACATTCACGCCGAGGATTATTTTTCTGACCATGCCATACCATCCTGGGCGGCAGGCCGGTCTCGTATTCCTTCTTCCACCCCGCCTCCTTGGCAAAAGCGACGGCCCGATCAAAAATCTCCTGCCGATCAGCATCACCCAAGGAGAACACCCTCCTCACCTCGGTGAACCGGGGCTTACCCAAGGGACGCCCGTACCCCTTGTCGGAGCCTCTCTTCAGGGGCAAACCCAACAGATCCTCCGCTGCCATGGGATCCTCCAGAAGCACCGGCAACTGCGACCGATCCTCCCCCAGATCACCCACAACACCACACCCAACCAGCACCCCCACACCCAGCAGCATCACACCCCGACGCAACCACGAAACAAAACCGCCACGAGCCCCACTATCCGCCATGCACCAATCCAACCACACCACCCACCGCGTCAAGAGGAATCCATCCGAAAAAACGCGACCCACAACGTCACACGAGAACAAACCCCGCCGACACGACCCTTTCGGTTGCTCCTGCATTGCTTCCGCACCGGGGCGACTTCGTGAGGGACGGTGTTTCCTGTTACCTGGATTTTGCGTGGGTAATTCCCAAGGCGCCCTGGAATGCCGGCAGAGACAAGGAGGATTCCACGCTTTCCCGGTATCCCAGACCGTAGGCGTCGGCGTACTGCCGGTAGGTGGTCAACGCCCGGGACTCCTTCAGGGCAGCGGCCATGCGACGGGCGTCGCCGATTGCCTCGATCACGTAGGGCGGTGCGTAGGGAATACCGTGCAGGACCACGGAGTTGCCGACACACTTGATGCCCGACGTGGAAATGATCCGTTGTCCCTGAATGCTCACCGCCTCTGCCCCACCTTTCCACAGGGCGTTGACGACGGCCTGGATGTCCTGTTGGTGCACCACCAGGGCGTCGTCGTCGACGCCTGCTGGTCTCACATCGGTGGGGGCATCGGTGAGGGTAACTCGCATTCCGGGACCCGTGACGGGTATAACCGCGGCCTGTTCTGCGACCGCACGCTGCTGCTTTTCCAGCTCCGGGGATGCCCCCTGCTGGTGCCCGAGTTCCTCCACTTCGGCTCGAACCTCCGCGACTTCGCCTCGCAGTTGCTCGTTCCGCTGAGCCGGTGTGGCGACCAGGCCCCGCAGGTCGGTGTTGCGGTCGGATCGCAGGTCGGTGCCGCGGGCCGCGATGGCGGAGGCGGTGAGCATCGCACCCGCCAGGACACAGATGATTCCCGTGCCCACCCGGCCTCTGAGGCTGCGGGGGTTCTCATCATCGCGGGGTCCCCTGATGCGTTTCAGAAGCCGGATCAGACGGGTCTCACTCATGAAACAACCCTACGCGGCACGAACCTCGGATGTGTTTCCGACCGGTCGACTCCACTAATCTTGGTCGGCAGAGGCGAAAGGAGGGGCGCGGTGCCCGAGTCCAAGGTGCGCAAGGAAGCCAAGAGCAAGGCGCGCAAGAAGCAGTCCGAAGAGCTCGAAAAGGCTCGTAAGGAACGCAAGGAACGCAAACGCCTGGCCGCCAACACCGAGCGCCGGTGGGTTCCGTGGACCTTCATTCCCGTCGGGTTGCTGGGTGTGCTCTGGATGGTGACCTGGAACCTGGCGGGGGCTCACATCGATTTCATGAGGGCATTGGGTGACTGGAACATCCTCATCGCCCTCGGTCTGATCATCGCGTGTTTCAGCCTCATGACGCTCTGGAAATAGTCGATGGGGTGGGAACACATCGGCGGTGAGACCGTCGGTTTTTTCGACGCGGTGATCCTGGACCACGACGGCACCATCGTCGACTCCCACGACGCCATGGTCCGCTCCTACACCCGATGGGCTGCGGAGTACGACGTCGATCTGACCCAGATGCCGAAGTACATGAGTATGCCGAGCCGCGCCTTGACGGAGGCGTTGGTTCCTGACGCGACGCGCTGGGACGAGGCGGCGGCACGCATCGAGGAGCTGGAGGTCTCCGACACCACAGGGGTGGTGCCCATGCCGGGGGCGGTCGATGCCTTCCGGGCGTTGCCCGGTGATGCGGTGGCGATCGCGACCTCCTGCACGCAGCCTCTGCTCGACGCCCGATTGCACGCCTCCGGCCTGTCCCATCCCCGGGTCGTGGTGACCCGCGACCAGGTGGAGCACGGCAAACCTGCCCCCGACTCGTTCCTGCTGGCCGCGCAGCGACTCGGTGTGGAACCGTCGCGTGCGCTCGTGGCGGAGGACTCCCCCGTGGGCATCACCGCGGCCCGGGCCGGCGGGTTCCCCACGCTCGGGATCCTCAGCACCCACACCGCCGACGTCCTCCGCGCCGACGTGCACGTGACAGATCTGTCGCAAGTGACCTGGGAGGTGGGCGACGAGGGTATCCGTGTGATCGTTCACGCCACCCGCTGACGATTCATCGGCCCCGACCGTGAACGGTAGGATTCTCTACCGTGACTGAACCGCGTACCCAGGCAACCGAACCCACCGACTCGGAGCAGACGACGGTCCGCAAGGAGAAGCGGGCACGGCTGCTGACCGCAGGGTCCGAGCCCTATCCCGCCGACCTGGTCCGCAGCCACACCCTCCTCCAGGTGCGTGAGGGCTGGGGTCACCTGGAAGCCGGGGAGGAAACCGACGATGTGGTGCAGGTCGGGGGGCGCGTCGTGTTCATCCGCAACACCGGCAAGTTGGCCTTCGCGACCCTTCAGGACGGTTTCACCCTTGGCGACAACGGTGAACGCCTCCAGGTGATGTTGTCCCTGGCGGAGGTCGGAGCGGAGGCCCTGGCAGCCTGGAAGTCGGACGTCGATCTGGGCGATCACGTCTGGGTGGAGGGCCGTGTCATCTCGTCGAAACGCGGTGAATTGTCGGTGATGGCGAAACGGTGGCGGATGGCGTCGAAGGCGCTGCGCCCTCTCCCCGTGCTGCACAAGGAGCTGTCCGAGGAGAGCAGGGTACGCCGCCGCTACGTCGATCTGATCGCCCGGGAGGATGCGCGCGCCATGGTGCGCAAACGCGCCGCCATCACCCACGCCATCCGCGACACCCTGTATCGGCAGGGTTACATCGAGGTGGAGACCCCGCAGCTGCAGCTCGTCCACGGCGGCGCCGCAGCCCGGCCCTTCACCACGCACCTCAACGCCTTCGACATCGACATGAGTCTGCGCATCGCGCTGGAGCTGCACCTCAAACGCACCATGGTCGGTGGCGCGGATCGTGTCTACGAGATGGGGCGGGTGTTTCGCAACGAGGGCATCGACTCGTCGCATTCCGCGGAATTCACGATGCTGGAGGCCTACCAGTCGTGGGGTGATCAGCGGACCATCGCGCAGCTGATCCACGACATCATCGTCGCCGCCGCCGACGCCGTCGGTTCCCGGCAGGTCGACACCGACCAGGGAACCATCGACCTCGATGGGCAGTGGCGGTGGCTGCCGTTCTTCGACGGGTTGAGCGAGGCGGCGGGTCGCGAGATCACCGTCGAGACCTCCCTGGAGGAGCTGCGGGCTGTCGCTGACGAACGCGAGGTGGAGTACGACCCGAAGTGGAACGCGGGCAAGTTGTCGCTGGAGCTGTTCGGGGATCTCGTGGAGCCTGGGTTGATCCAGCCGACCTTCGTCCACGACTACCCGTCGCTGGCGCAGCCCCTCGCTCGCCCGCACCGCTCCGAGCCCGGGAAGATCGAGGCCTGGGACCTGATCATCGGAGGCATGGAACGCGGCACTGGTTTCACCGAACTCATCGACCCGGTGATCCAGCGCGATGTGCTGGTGCGTCAGTCCCTCGCCGCAGCCGCCGGGGATCCGGAGGCGATGCAGCTCGACGAGGACTTCCTGGAGGCCCTCGAGTACGGGGCCCCGCCGATGGGCGGTTTGGGGCTCGGCATCGACCGCCTGGTGATGCTCCTCAACCCGGGAGCGGGCATCCGGGAGACGATTCTCTATCCCCTGTTGCGTCCCTCCGCGGGCTGAGGAGCCAGCGACCTCAGCGGAGCGCAGTCGAGAGCGCCCCGAAAAATATCACCACTCCCGCACCGATCGCGAACCACTGCATGGGAATGTAGAAAAGGGTGTGGATGTTCTTGAGCTGGCTGAGTACCTCGGGGCTCTCCGCAGCGATCAGCTGTTCGACCTGGGCGTAGCCCTCCTCCCTGGATGCGGGAGCTTGGACGCCGGGGGCCATCTGGAACTGGCCCGCATCAACACGGGCGCGCAGCTCGGCGCGTCGTTGTTCCTGCCATTCGGCCACTTTGGCGCGGGGACGTATCACGTTGAGCCATCGCCCACACAGAAAACCCAGGGCACCGCCGACGAGCGCACCGAGAGCGGCGACGATATTGGTAATCGCGCTCTTACTCCCATACATACTCGCCGGTAGGGCGCCCAAGGCGAACGCGGTTAATGCAGGGAAGGCAGCCCCCAGAAGCCCCCAGCCACGAAAAATGATCATGCCCGAATGGTAAGGGTTTCCCGACCCCGCGGTGAAGAGTTGTGATTCATTCAACAATGCATCGGGTCACGACGTGAAGAAGGATGCGACGAAACCTCCCAGGATTAGCACCCCGATCCCCAGACCCACCATGTGAAGCGGCACTCCGTAGAGGGAGTGTTGATTGAGCATCCTCGGCGACAGGTCCCGGGCCTCGCGCTCCAGTAGCTCTTCCACCTGCGCGTAGCCCTCCTCCTTGCTGGTGGGGGCAGGAGCGCCGGGAGCGATCTGGAACTGCCCCTGATCCACCAGGGAGCACAATTCCACGCGCCGCTGCGCCTTCCATTCCTCCAGTTTGACGAAGGGGCGTTTCTGGTTCAGCCACCGCCCCAGGAACCACGCCCCCACGGCACCCAGAAAGCCCCCGACGAGGGCAAACTTCAGAAACATCGCGCTGGGCAGTTTGAGCGACGAAGCAATCGCCAGCATGATGCCGGCCCCTAGAACGGGCAGAACTATGCCCATTCCTCCCCAACCCCTGTAGATGATCATGCATGAACTTTAGTCAACGGGGGCGACGCTCATCTCTCCTTTGGAAAATCCGGGGCAGGCAGCCGTGGTCACTGGTGGCGTTCCCCCGTCAGCATGGTCAGGATCAGGACGTTTTTCTCGGGGGCGTCGGCGGGGCAGTCGACGCGGTGCGTGAGGTGACTGGTCAGGTGCAGCACGACCCCCGGCCCCATCTCCACCACGTCGTCGCCGCAGGTGAACAACAGCCTGCCCTGTGTGCACTGCACCAGGATGGGGTGTGCTGCCTTGTGGTCGTCGAGGCACTGGCCCGGTGCGAAGTTCATGAGGATGACATTGGCCCCATCACCCTGGAGTTGCCTGCGCACGCCGGGGCGTGGGCGCGACGGATCGGTGTGCGGGGCGGATGCTGCGGAGTCGATCACGGTCATCGTCCCGCCGCTGCCCGACACCTCCGGGGCGCCGAAGACATCAGGGGTGTTGACGGGAACCTGGTTCTGTTCGGCCATGGGATCTCCTTACTGATCAGGCGTGGCGATGCTGGTGGACACGGTACCCGGCGGCGAACATACCCTTCATGTTGACACCAGCCAGCGCCCGGTCGAGCTGCTGCGGGTTCGGGGAGACGAACCCGGTGATGGTGTCGACGCCGTGATCGAACAACACCGGGTTGAGCGGAACCGACGGGCCGACCAGCACGGTGTGGGCGTTGCGCGACAGCTCGATCAGGCGCGGCGCGGTCTTGTTGACGAACGCGGAACCGGAGATGAACACGTAGTCGCATTCGGGCAGGAGGTATTCGCAGGCGGAGTCGGGGTAGTCGCCGGGCTGTGGATTGCGTTCCAGGCAGATGTACTCCCCCGCCGCTTCGAGGGCCTTCTGGGCGAAGGGGAAATGCCCGATGACCGCCACCTTCTTGCCGGCGACATCGGTGGCGTAGGGGTCGAAAACCATGCCCCAAGTGATGCCTTGCACGGTGGGGACGAAACCGTTGGCCTCTGCTGTTTCTGGACGACTGTGCCAGGAGTTGATAGCGGCCTGCCCGATGGAGGCCTTGGCCAGGTTCCAGCTGCGAATCAGACCCGCGGCTTCGCGCAGTGGGATGCCGTCGAGGGTGACCCCGGGGAAGCTGTCGGGGCGGGTCTTGACGTTCATGGTCCACGCCATGCCGATCCCGCCGGCTGAGTTGATCACCCGGGTCCACTGGGCACCGACGTTCACCGTGGTCAGGGTCACCTCCTGCGGGATCGCGTCGATCAGTGCGTCGTAGATCTCCCAGGGATGTGCCATGCCGTTCTCCGTCCAACCAAGGTAGGGCTTACCCATCGGAGAGTACACGGCAGATTCCGTCGCCAAAACCCCTTGGCATCATCGTCACCAACCGTTATCATCGTCTCATGACGATGAAAGAGACGGGGATTCCCGACACCGAGACCGAGATGGCAGCAACGCTGTTTAGGTCCCTCGCCGACCCGAACAGGCTGGCCATCGTCAAGCACTTGATGCTGTCGGAGCACCGGGTGGCCGACCTCGTCGGACACCTCGGCCTGGCGCAGTCCACGGTGTCGGCCCACGTCCGGGGGTTGCGGGACAGCGGGCTGCTGACCGCACGGGTGAGGGGCCGCGCCGCGTTCTATTCCTTGGCCGAGCCAGAACTGACCACGAATCTCCTGGCAGCCGCCGACGACCTTCTGGTCGCAACCGGCGAGGTCCCTGTCACCTGCGAACCGGAAGTCGAGAAATCATGAGCGAACACCACGACCACCACGGTCACGAGCATCACACCACACCCCACGACGAGAACGGTCGCGCAGCCCGCGGACATGACGAGCACGGCCACTCCCACGGGCATGGGCACAGCCACAATCATGCGCACGGATCGACGAACCGGACCCGCCTGGGGATTGCGCTGGGAATCACCGGGGTGATCTTCGTCGCGGAGGTGGTCGGCGCGATCGTGACGGACAGCCTAGCGCTACTGGTCGATGCCGGACACATGCTGACCGACTCCGTCGGCCTGGTGGTGGCGCTCATTGCGGCGACGTTGATGAAACGTCCCCCTTCGGAGCGTCACACGTGGGGATGGCAGCGCGCGGAGGTGTTGTCCGCCGGGGCGCAGTCCGCGATTCTGCTGTGCGTCGGCGGGTACGCCATCTACGAGGGTGTGCTTCGTCTGTTCGCCCCTCCGGAGGTGGAGGCGGGAGGGGTGGCCCTCATTGGTGTGATCGGTCTGCTCGGTAATGTCGCGTCGCTGCTGGTGCTGCTGGGCGGCAAGGACAGCAACCTGAACATGCGTGCCGCTTTCCTGGAGGTGTTGAACGATGCCCTCGGGTCGGGGGCGGTGATCGTCTCCGCAGCGGTGATTGCCCTGACCGGATGGACCCGCGCCGACACCGTCGCAGGGCTTCTTGTGGCAGCACTGATCGTGCCACGCGCCCTGAAGCTGCTGCGGGAGTCGGGATCGATCCTGCTGGAAGCCACCCCCACTGAGCTGGACCTGGCCAAGGTGAGGCAGCACTTGATGGAAAAGCCCCACGTCAAGGGGGTCCACGATCTCCACGCCTCCACCGTCTCCACCGAACTTCCGATCCTGACGGCCCATGTGGTGCTGGCCGACGAATGCTTCACCGACGGGCATTCGCAGGAGATCCTCGCCGATATCCAAGAATGCCTGGTCACGCATCACGAGATCAGCATCGAACACTGCACCCTGCAGCTGGAATCGGAAAAGGTAGCAGAACGACACAAGGAACACCTGCACGCCTAGAAGGTCGCAGGAGCCTCTGGTGGCAATCCGGAACACAGGAGTGCCACCAGAGGAAAAGTCTTCGCGAAACATGGGCCGGGCATTCTTCCCACACCCCGATTGACTCGGCCCCGTCACAGAAACCACAAAAATCCCGCAAGATCCGGGCCGCGAGCAACACGATCAGGTCGCACCGCGACCATCACCCTCGGAACGACGCCAATAATGCTGTCGACAAGCTTTCACGTCTCCATGAAGTCCGGCCTTAGAGACCGGAACAATCGCGACAACCCAATCTGCCAAAACCCTGCCCACCTGGTCTCAATGAAGTCCGGCCTTAGAGACCAGAACAATGGTGTGTTACGACACCAGTCAGCTCGGCCCGAGTCTGGTCTCAATGAAGTCCGGTCTTAGAGACCAGAACAATTCTTCACGCTGATCGAATCCCGAAACGGCGACGTCGCGTCTCAATGAAGTCCGGTCTTGGGGACCGGAACAATGGGGTGTCCCCCCTCCCGGCCCTGCCGGATGATCCTGTCTCAATGAAGTCCGGTCTTGGAGACCGGAACAATCGGGGACTGGGAGCCAGTGGGAGGTCATCGGAGCTGGGTCTCAATGAAGTCCGGTCTTGGAGACCGGAACAATGTCCCATGAACGAATCGCGAGGCAGCTCCACTGCTCGTCTCAATGAAGTCCGGTCTTGGAGACCGGAACAATTACCCAACAACGTTACCAGAGTCAGTCAGTACCGCTCTGTCTCAATGAAGTCCGGTCTTGGAGACCGGAACAATTTTGCTTCCGAATTCTCCTGTTTCGCTTCCGGGCTAACAGGTCTCAATGAAGTCCGGTCTTGGAGACCGGAACAATTCAACTTCGCTCCCGCTGGTGAATAATCCTCCGGAGACTTGTCTCAATGAAGTCCGGTCTTGGAGACCGGAACAATAACCAATCACAAAAGCAGCCGATGCGTTACCAGTCTGTCTCAATGAAGTCCGGTCTTGGAGACCGGAACAATGGATAGCGCAGCAGCTCCTACCCGGCTTGGAGAACTAGTCTCAATGAAGTCCGGTCTTGGAGACCGGAACAATCCGATGCCCTGCTGGAGAGCATTGCGGACCTTGTGGCCGTCTCAATGAAGTCCGGTCTTGGAGACCGGAACAATTTGACCGCAACGATCCATCAACCTGGCCGTTCTTCATGTCTCAATGAAGTCCGGTCTTGGAGACCGGAACAATTGGGCATGAGGGTGCTGCACGCCGCCCACGAATTCAGTCTCAATGAAGTCCGGTCTTGGAGACCGGAACAATTCGGGGAGAGGTAGGACCTAAGGGTCCCCCTGGCCCAGTCTCAATGAAGTCCGGTCTTGGAGACCGGAACAATCACGCCTCCAACAACACCATCACGACAACACCTCACAGTCTCAATGAAGTCCGGTCTTGGAGACCGGAACAATGGGTGCTACTACGGAGATCATTTATTGGGGCGGCACGTCTCAATGAAGTCCGGTCTTGGAGACCGGAACAATCTGGGCAAGGCCGCAATCACGGCCCTGTGGGACGCACTGTCTCAATGAAGTCCGGTCTTGGAGACCGGAACAATGTGCAGTTCTACACCGACACCACATGCACGCCCCCTACGTCTCAATGAAGTCCGGTCTTGGAGACCGGAACAATGAATTCAGTGTAATGATGAGGCTTATTCATAGGGGTGTTTTGATTTCCCTCAGCTAGCGCTTTGTCCCGAGGGGGATGCAAGGGCGGCTTGCCCGATCTGAGACAATTCAAAGTG
>JABCNW020000019.1 GCA_013333945.2 Propionibacterium sp. | reverse complement strand
CCGATGATCACGATGAAACCGATTAGTACGACCGCTGTCCACACCGTTATGGCGCCGCGCTCGCCGCATTTCCGAACGCTCCTCATGACACGATCCTAGGCTTTGCGTGGCCTCGGCGCTTGGGTCGGGAAAAATTGTGTGGAGAATCGGCTCAGTCGGCTGGAACGCAGCGGGAACTGTAGAGGTGCGACTCCGCGAAATCCTTGGCCCGCAGAGCCTCACCAACGAGAATGATCGCTGCCTGGCGCAGTCCTGAGGCGACCGCGACATCATGCATACCCGCGACAGTGGTGCGGATGAGTTGTTGATCCGGCTGAGTGGCCTTAGCGACAATCACGACTGGGCAGTCGGCGCCGTAATGGGGAAGCAGTTGCTCCTGCAGATGGGCGGTGTGGCGGATGGCCAGGTGAATCGCCAAGGTCGCTTTCGAAGCCGCCAGATACTTCAGATGTTCGGTTTCCGGCATGGCGGTCGACTCCTTCTGGGCGCGCGTCAAAATCACCGTCTGCGCCACTTCCGGGGTCGTCAACTCCTTGCCGATCAACGAAGCGGCAGCTGCATAGGCGGGAACCCCGGGCGTGACATCCCACGGCACACCGGCCTCGTCGAGACGGCGGGTTTGCTCCGCGATGGCCGAATAGATCGAGGGGTCCCCGGAACACAGCCGGGCAACATCCTTGCCTTCACGGTGCGCCCGAACCAGATGCTCAGTGATGGCGTCCAGGTTCAGGTGCTGGGTGTCAATCCGCTCTCCGTCTGCAGGGCAGTGGGTCAGCACCTGCTCGATGTAGGTGCCTGCGTACAGGCAGACCGGGGACGTGCGCAGCAGCTCGGCGCCACGCAGGGTCAGCAGGTCGGCGGCACCCGGTCCGGCACCGATGAAGTGAACGGTCATGGGGTCTCCTTTATCAACGAATAGCAGGTGACGGCGCGTGCTGGTTTCCACCCGCGAAACGACCCGAGAGGCATCGCGGTCTCCAACGAGACCTTCGTCAACTCGCCGCCCACTCGTGTCTGTAGACCGGCAAGCAAGGCCTCGGTCTCAAGTGTGACGGAGTGGATCACCAGTCGCCCTCCGACAGGAAGTGCGGCCAGCGCGACCTCACAGGTGCTGGCGTTGGCGCCCCCACCGAAGAAAATGGCGTCCGGGGCGGGCAACGACGGATCGGACATCAGGGCCAAGGCGTCCCCCACCCGCACCTCGAAGCGGTCGGCCACACCCAAACGCTCCGCATTGCCCCGGGCCCGGGCAGCACGATCGCTGCGTTTCTCAAAGGCGATGGTGCGGGTACCGGGAGCGCTGCGGCACCAAGAGATTCCTATGCTTCCAGACCCCGTTCCGATGTCCCACAGCACTTGGCCACGTGCCGGAGCCAACGCCGCCAACGCGAATAGCCGTATCGGTTGCTTCGTCAGCTGTCCGTCATTGGTAAAAGAGTCATCGGACAGCAGCGGCCCGGCTCCCACCGGATATTTGCCGGCACCGAATTCAATGGCAACCACGTTCAGGCGAGGCAGCTTTTCCTGGTGTGTGGCAAGGGTTTGTGCTGTGAAATCCTGCCGCGTCTCCCGCGGCGTGCCGAGGTTGCCGAGCACCGTCATGGCCGAGGTCTCCCAGCCCGCCGTCACCAGGATCCGGGCCAGCTTTCCCGGGGTGGTTTGATCCGAGGACAGAGCTATGACCCTCTCGCCGGGAGCGGCCAGCTCCAACACGCGCCCGGGATCACGCCCGACCAGCGAAACCCAGCTGGTTGTCTCCGCGGGCCACAGCATCCGGGAGCGTGCGAGGGTTTCAGAAGACAAGGCAGGGTGCACCCGGATGCGTTCGGCACCCAGCACCTCCATGAGGGTGGTGGCGACCCCGGACAGGAGGGGATCGCCGGAGGCGAGCACCACCACGTCGTCACCGAGTTCCTTAAACAGTCCAGCCAAACCTGCACGCAGCGGCGTAGGCCACGGCACACCACGCGAGGGGTCGGGAAGCATCCCCAGGTGCCTGACGCCACCCACAACGATCGGTGCCGAGTTCACGAGCTCCCGAAGTTGCGCTGGAAGCTCGTCGAGCCCGGACGCGGGTACGCCAACGACATCGATCACGAGGAGAGAGCTTATCCGGATTGTGGAACAATGAAGCAGCTGGGCGCGGAATGCGGTGCGAATCCGCAGCGGTCCCGCCACTGTGTACCCGTAGGGTGAGCCAGGCCATCGACCCAGCCAACTGCGATGTGGGCGCGGACCCACAGGAAGGCATACCCGAATCTCATGAAATTTCCATTCACCGCGGTCCTCGGGGCCGGGGACATGGCGCGAGCCCTGATCCTGGCCAGTATTTCACCGGAGATTGGTGGTGTCCTGGTGCGGGGCGAGAAGGGCACGGCGAAGTCCACCATGGTCCGGGCCCTCACCGAGGTGCTACCACGCCAAGAGGTCGTCGACGGATGTCGTTTCCGCTGCGACCCGGCCCGACCGGATCCCGACTGCCTCGACGGCCCCCACCCGACCCCGGAACATCATCGGGCGCAGGTGCCGTTGGTCGAACTACCGGTAGGTGCCTCCGAGGATCGTGTCACGGGATCGCTGGACCTGCAGGCGGCTCTCGGCAAGGGACAGACCTCCTTCGAACCCGGCCTGCTGGCCGCGGCGCACCGGGGAATCCTCTACGTCGACGAGGTCAACCTGCTCCACGACCACTTGGTGGATATTCTCCTCGACGCCGCGGCCATGGGACGCAACACGGTGGAACGCGACGGGGTGTCCGTTGCACACGCTGCTCGTCTGATGCTGGTCGGCACCATGAACCCGGAGGAAGGAGAACTGCGTCCGCAACTCCTGGACCGTTTCGGATTGACCGTCGAGGTCACCGCCCCTCGCGACCCGGATGTGCGCGTGGAAATCGTGCGACGCCGCATGGCCTTCGACTCCGACCCCGCCGGGTTCCGCGCCCGGCACGAGACCGAACAGACCGAATTGGCCACCCGGATAGCAGCGGCTCAACGTACAGTCGAAGACGTTGTGTTGCCGGACTCGATGCTGCGAAAAATCGCGGAGGTGTGTGCTGGTTTCGACGTCGACGGTATGCGCGCAGACATCGTCACGGCCCGCGCTGCCCGAGCCAACGCCGCATGGGAGGGACGTTCCCGTGTTACCCGGGCCGACATCCGCGTGGCTGCCCTGCTCGCTCTGCCACACCGTCGCCGCCGCAAACCTTTCGACGCGCCCGGCCTCGACGAGGAACTGCTTGATCAGCTCCTCGGTGACGACGAGCCGGAACCAGACCCCGATCCGGAACCCGAACCCGACCGGGAAACCGAGAACGAGACGATGGGGCCGGACGACTCCGGCCCGAATAACGCACCCGAGCCTCCGCCCTCGCAGCAGGAATCAACCCCTGAACAGCCTGAATCCGGAGACACGAGGGATCGAGAGCAGACACCCCCACCCAACCCCGAGCAGGGCCGGGCACCCGTCGGGTTGAGTACCGCGAGCGAACCGTACAAGCCGCGGGTGCTGCGTGCCAAGGGATTGGGCGAGGGATCGCCGGGGCGTCGCAGCCGGGCGCTGACCAGCCACGGTCGTATGGTCGGGGTTGACCCGAGGGCTCGGACCGGAGCCTGGCACGTTCCCGCGACGATCAAGGCCGCGGCCCCCCGGCAGGCCGAACGCGGTCATGCTCCCGGTGAGCGGCTGAAGATCGCCGGAGATGATGTGCGACGTGCGCGCCGCGAGGGTCGCGAGTCGAATCTGGTGCTGTTCGTCGTGGACGCATCCGGGTCGATGGGCGCCAAGCGCCGGATGGAGACGGTCAAGACAGCGGTGCTGTCGCTGCTGCTGGATGCCTACCAGCGCCGCGACAAGGTGGGAATGGTCACCTTTCGCGGCGACTCCGCCGAGCTGGTGCTGCCGCCAACTGGCTCCATCGAGGCAGCCGCCGTGCGTCTCAGTGAGCTTCCCCACGGTGGACGAACTCCGCTCGCGGAGGGCCTCGAATGCGCTGCCCAGGTACTCGCCACCGAGGCCGTCAAGGACCCGACCCGGCGTCCGATCCTCGTGTTGCTCAGCGATGGCCGAGCCACTGCTGGCAAGGGCGCCCTGGCCCGTTCGAAGGCAGCTGCGGATGCGCTGGCCATGCGCGGTTTCGACTGCGTGGTCATCGACTGTGAGACCGGGCCGATGCGTCTCGGTCTGGCCCGGGACCTGGCGGTGCGCCTCGGCGCCGAGCTAATTCCGATGGCCGAACTCGACCCCGCTGCCATCACCGACGTGGTGCGCGGCAGCCTGCAAGCCAAGGAGGTGGCCTGATGGCCCAGGGAACCCCAGCAACCGTGCCCGACGACGGGCTGACCACGAAACAGCGCCGAAACCGCCCCATGGTGATCGTCAACCAGGGGGAAGGGAAAGGAAAATCCACGGCAGCCTTCGGTCTGGCCCTGCGCGGCTGGAACCAGGGATGGAGCATCGGGGTGTTCCAGTTCGTGAAATCTGCGAAGTGGCGGATTGGTGAACAGACTGCCCTTGAGGCCCTGGGGAAGCTGCACGAGGAAACCGGCCAGGGAGGGTCCGTTGAGTGGCACAAGATGGGTTCCGGATGGTCCTGGACGCGGAAAACCTCTGAGGACGATCCTGCCCGGGCTGCCCGTGACGGATGGGACGAGGTGAAACGCCGGCTGGCAGATCAGACCCATGGGCTCTACGTTCTCGACGAGTTCACCTATCCGATGGAATGGGGCTGGATCGATGTTGACGAGGTGGTGGAGACTTTGGCAAACCGGCCTGGGTTCCAGCACGTCGTCATCACTGGTCGCCGCTGCCCCGAACCGGTGCTGGAACTGGCGAATCTGGTCACGAACATGACCAAGATCAAACATCCCTTCGACGAGGGCCAGAAGGGCCAGAAGGGCATCGAGTGGTGAATATTCCCCGCTTCGTCGTGGCCGCTGCCGCCTCGGGGCAGGGCAAAACCACCATCACGACCGGCATCATCGCGGCGCTGGCCGCTCGCGGGATGGCGGTTCAGGGTTTCAAGATAGGCCCCGATTTCATCGACCCCGGCTATCACGCGCTTGCGTCGGGGCGAGTGGGGCGCAATCTGGACCCTTTTCTGGTGGGGGAGCACCGGGTGGCGCCCCTGCTGGCCCACGGCGCCCGAGGAGCCGAGATCTCCGTGATAGAAGGAGTGATGGGCCTGTTCGACGGGCAGCTCGGTACCCACGGTTTCGGATCGACGGCGCATGTTGCCGCCCTCCTCGGCGCCCCGATCGTGCTGTGCCTGGACGCCTCTCACGCATCACGCTCCGTCGCCGCGGTCGCGCTCGGCTTGACTCACTACGACCCGACCTTGAATTTCGCAGGAGTGATCATCAACAAGGTCGCCTCACCGAGGCACCACGAGGAGGTGCTGTCCGCCCTGGAGGGAATGGGGTTGCCGATTCTTGGGGTGCTGCCACGCGATGCCGCCATCGAAGCGCCCTCGCGGCACCTCGGTCTGGTTCCTGTGGAAGAACGGGCCGATGCAAACGCGACCATGGAACGGTTGGCCTCCCAAGTCAGCGCGCACATCGACCTGGATGCCCTGGTCGCGGCGGCGCGATCCGCCCCGGAATTGGACGTCACCGCCTGGGAACCAGCCACGGAGGTCACGCCCCCGAGTGACCGCCGGCCCGTGGTTGCGGTCGCGGGCGGCAGAGCCTTTACCTTCCGCTACCCGGAGACCGTGGAACTGCTCGAGGCCGCGGGCTGCCGGGTGCAGGTCTTCGATCCCGCCGCCGACGAGCATCTGCCGGAGAACACAGCGGGCATCTATCTGGGGGGAGGATTTCCCGAGGTGCACGCTGCAGCCCTGGCTTCACGTGCTGAGCTGCGGCGGGAAATCGCGGACTTCGTGGCCTCTGGAGGGCCAGTGGTGGCGGAGTGTGCCGGGATGCTGTACCTATCTGGCAGCGTCGACGCCACAGGCATGGTTGGCGCGATTCCCGGGGTGGCGGCCATGGGGCCGCGACTGACCCTCGGGTACCGGCGAGCCACGACGACCCGGGACGGTTTCTACGCCCGGGGTGGGGAGGAAATCACCGGACACGAATTCCACCGCACCACGACCCAGTTCCCACCCGGAAGTGAACCTGGTTGGGAGTGGGAGACGCCCGAAGGTCCTAAGACTGACGGATGGGCACGAGACAACGTGCACGCCTCCTATCTTCACGTTCACTGGGCCGGGCATCCTCAGCTTGCCCAGAGATTTGCCGAGGCGGTTCATGGCCACCGACCGGAACCTGTCGCAGGTGCAAGAATCGTGCCGCGCGGCGTGGCCTCCCTGGGGGACTTCGACCTAGACCACCACGGCGATGCGGAGCTCGCGGATGGCATCGAGGACCTGGCCGTGAACATCCGTCTGACGTCCCCGCCGCAGTGGCTGCTGGCAGAGCTTCGTGACGTGGAACTGGCTCCTTACCCGAGGGCGGGGGAGACCATTGACGTGCTCGCTGCATGGCATGGGGTCGAACCGGACTGCGTGCTGCCCGTTGCCGGGGCGGCGGAGGCGTTCACCCTCGTTGCCCGCGGGTTGCGGTACCGACATCCCACTGTGCTCCATCCACAGTTCACCGAACCTGAGGCCGCGCTTCGAGCCGCGGGTGTGCTGCCGCAGCGGGTGCTGCTCTGGCCGGAAGAAGGGTTCTGGTTGGATGTGGGGCGGGTTCCGGATGCGGCGGATCTGGTGTTTGTCGGAAATCCGACCAACCCGACCGGGGTGCTGCATCCTGCCGATGAGATCAGGCGACTGATCAGGCCAGGCCGAGTGATCGTGGTCGATGAGGCTTTCATGGACGCGGTGCCGGGGGAGTCGCAATCGTTGCTTCGTGGGGACCTGACCGGTGTGCTCGTGCTGCGTTCGCTCACCAAGACCTGGGGTCTGGCGGGGTTGCGGGTCGGCTACGTTCTCGGCGATCCCACCCTGATCGCGGCTCTCCGCCAGATTCAAACGCCCTGGGCGGTGTCAACCCCTGCCCTGACGGCCATCCGGGCGATCTGCTCCGAGAGGGCACGCTCCGAGACACAACGCTGGCAGGAAGAACTCCGGGGCAACCGTGACGTTCTGACCGCTGATCTGCGATCCCTGGGATTGCGTGTCGTCGAATCCAGTGCACCGTTCCTGCTAGTCCAAGGACCGGCCGGGTTGCGTGAAAAACTGAGGAAGTGTGGGCTTGGAGTGCGTCGAGGTGATACCTTCCCGGGGCTGGATTCTGAATGGTTCAGGGTGCGCGTCCCTGAACCCGGGCTTCGGACCCGTTTGGTCGACGCGCTGGGCAAGGAGATGGAATGAGCGGCCGTGTCGTTCTTGTTGGTGCTGGTCCGGGCGATCCGGACCTGATCGCGGTTGCCGGGTTGAAGGCCCTACGCGAAGCCGATGTGATCGTCACCGACCGTCTGGTTCCGGAGGCCCTTCTGGTCGAGGCCGGGGAAACTGCCGAGATCATTTCTGTCGGGAAAACCCCTCGCGGTGAGTTCACTCCGCAGGAAAAGATCAACGAGATCCTCATCGAGCAGGCCCTGGCAGGCAGGGTCGTGGTGCGTTTCAAAGGCGGCGACCCGTTCATCTTCGGGCGGGGCTACGAGGAATGGCTGGCCTGTCTCGCTGCCGGCGTTCCCGTCAGCTACGTGCCAGGCATCTCTTCATCCATCGCGGGTGCCGGGCTGGCGGGGATCCCGATCACCCATCGCGGTGTCACACAGGGCTACACCGTGGTCAGCGGGCACGTTCCCCCGGGCGATGAGCGTTGCGACATCGACTGGGACCGCCTGGCGGGATCCGGCCTGACCATCGTGATCATGATGGGGGTGCTCTACCTGCCTCTGATCGCCAAACGCCTGGTCGCGGCCGGACTGGATCCGCGGACCCCGGCGGCCATGGTGGAGAACGCCGGCCTGCCCCAGATGCGGGTGGTGCGTTCCACCATCAGCGAGATCTCGGAGGCCGCTAAAGCGGAGGGAATGCGTCCCCCGGCCGTCACGATCATCGGGGAGGTCGCGGGCCTCGGAATCTGAACTCGGCCCGGCAGATGCGTTCTGCGTAATTTCTGCGCTGAACGATTGTTTCCGACGTGGGCATGTCGCCGTGCTACGGAGTCCCGCTGATCCACGCGAGGGCCTCCCGCGGGGTCGCCACCTGCGGCACGTCCTTCGGGACTGGGGCGCGGCGCACCACGATCACCCGTACGCCCAGATCGTCGGCGGCGGTCAATTTCGCATCTGTCAGGGACCCGCCCGAATCCTTCGTGACCAGTACATCGATTCCCAGGTCGCGCAGCAGCTCTTTCTCGGATTCGATGGTGAACGGGCCTCGTTCCAGTAGCGGCTGCCATGAAGCAGGAAGGGGCTCCTCCGGAAGTTCCACCATGCGTGCCGCAACGTCCGGCAGGTTCCGGTAGTGGTCCAGCGACTGCTTGCCGACCGTCAGCAGTACCTTCCCGCACCCTGCGGCTCCCTTGGAAGCATCGTCATGGGAATCCACCCAGGTCCAGGTGTCGGCCAGCGGGTGTGAGGCCCAGCTGGGTCTGGTGATCCGCAGCAGCGGTATCCCGGTCCTTCGGCAGGCCATCGCCGCATTGGCGCTGATCTGCTCGGCGAAGGGATGGGTGGCATCGACCACGCGGTCAATTCCGTTGCCCAGCAACCAGTCAGCCAATCCATCCGCGCCGCCGAAGCCGCCGACCCGTACCTCGCCCACTACGTGTGCCGGTCGGCGAACCCGTCCAGCCAGGGATGTGATGACCTCGTGACCACCCGCCACGAGAAGATCGGCCAGGTCGCGGCCCTCACGGGTGCCGCCAAGGATGAGGGTCTTCACGTCGACATTCAACCCTATTCTCCAGTCGTTAGTAATCTGGCCCCATGACTGTGAGTCTCGGCATGCCCGCAGCACCCGCGAAGGTGCTTGCGCCACGTAGGAAATCCCGCAAAATCAAGGTTGGGTCAATCCACGTGGGAGGCGACGCTCCGATCTCCGTGCAGTCGATGACCACCACCAAGACCACCGATATCAACGGTACGCTGCAACAGATTGCTGAACTCACCGCCGCTGGCTGCGACATCGTCAGGGTGGCGGTTCCCAGCGCCGACGATGCGGAGGCACTTCCGATCATCGCCATGAAGTCGCAGATCCCTGTGATCGCTGACATCCACTTCCAACCCCGCTACGTCTTCGCTGCCATCGACGCAGGCTGCGCCGCGGTGCGTGTCAACCCCGGCAACATCAAACAGTTTGACGACAAGGTGGCAGAGATCGCCAGGGCCGCTACTGAATCCGGGGTTTCGCTTCGGATCGGCGTCAACGCTGGCTCCCTCGACAAGCGACTGCTCGCCAAGTACGGGGCACCCACGCCCGAGGCGCTCGTCGAATCAGCGATGTGGGAGGCTTCACTGTTCGAACAGGTGGGTTTTTATGATTTCAAGATCTCCGTGAAGCACCACGATCCCGTCGTGATGGTGCGCGCTTACGAACTGCTGGCAGAGGCCTGCGAGTATCCGCTGCACCTCGGCGTGACGGAGGCGGGTCCGGCCTTTCAGGGCACCATCAAGTCGTCGGTGGCCTTCGGTGCTCTGCTCAGCGAGGGCATCGGTGACACCATCCGGGTCTCTCTGTCCGCTCCGCCGGCCGAGGAGGTCAAGGTTGGCACCAAGATCCTGGAAGCCCTCAACCTGCGGCCTCGGAAACTGGACATCGTCTCCTGCCCGTCGTGCGGTCGCGCGCAGGTGGACGTGTACACCCTCGCGGAAGAGGTGACGAAGGGCCTGGAGGGCATGACGGCCCCGCTGCGAGTGGCCGTCATGGGATGCGTGGTGAACGGTCCCGGTGAAGCCCGCGAGGCCGACCTGGGGGTGGCTTCCGGCAACGGGAAGGGCAAGATCTTCGTACGCGGTGAGGTCATCAAGACCGTCCCAGAGGATCAGATCGTAGAAACCCTCCTCGCCGAAGCTCACCGGATGGCTGCCGAGATGGACGAGATGGGCGAGCCCCGGGTATCGGTTTCCTGATATGACGACGAGGCTGCGAACCCTTGGGCCACAGGACCTGTGGGCCATTCAGGAATTTCTTCTGCAGCGCCCCGTTGAGAATCTCTTTTTGATACACAAATTGCACCAGTATGGTGTCGATGAACGCATGCTCGGGTTCTTCCACGGATTCGAGCGGGATGGGCAGCTGACCGCGGTCTGCATGAACGGCGGCACGTTGTTTCCCGCCGGTGTTGACCCGGAGGCCATTCCTGCTTTTGTCAGCGCAGTCGGGGAAAGACGCCGCCACTGCGCGTCCATCCTCGGCCCGAGCATGATGGCGCTTGGCCTGTACCTGGGGTTGACCACCCGATTCCGTGACGACTGGATGAACGTGGTCAACGTGCGACAGCGCCAGCCCCTAATGGCACTCACGGGCCCGCCGCTGGTGGTCCCCGACCCGCGCGTGCGGCAATTGACCACCCGGGACTTCGACTCCTATCTGGCGGCATCCGTGGCGATGTATACCGACGAGATAGGGGCTTCTCCCTACAAACATGGGCCGGGATACGACGGACACGTCAAGGAACGTCTCAGGTCGAGGGACGCCTGGGGAGTTGTGGACAACAATGGCCGGGTGATGTTCAAGGCGGATCTGGGCCCCAGGGTAGGGGATCATGCGCAGCTTCAAGGGGTGTGGCTGGATCCGTCGCTGCGGGGCAGAGGACAGTCGGCGGCGCTGCTGTCCGGAATGCTCATCCAGGCCCAGGAACACCATCCGGTCATCAGCCTCTACGTGAATGACTTCAATACCCCCGCCATCCGGCTCT
>JABCNW020000018.1 GCA_013333945.2 Propionibacterium sp. | reverse complement strand
GGTGGCGCTCAACCGGCAGACCACCTCCATCAACACGTCGAAGACCCCGGATCGACCATGGCTGGACCTGGCCTACCAGGTGGCGAACCTGATGTTCCCGCTGGTGCCGGTGGCGCTGGTGCTGTACCTGTTGTGGGTGTACCAGCGACCCCACGGCGGCCCGCTGCGCTCCATGGGTTTCGCCCTGCGGCGGCCCGGTTTCGACCTCGGCGTCGGATCGGCGGTGTTCGTCGGTATTGGGGTCGGTGGTCTGGTGCTGTACTACGCCTCCCGCGAGCTGGGATACAACACATCCGTCTCGCCGGCGAACCTGACAGCTGCCTGGTGGACCGTACCGATGCTGCTGCTGCTCGCCGTCAAGAACGCCGTCCTGGAGGAGGTGGTGATGGTGGGCTACCTGTTCACCCGCTGGCGCCAGACCGGGGGAGGGATCGTTGCGGTGCTCGTCGGCAGCGCCCTGATCCGTGGCGCGTACCACCTCTATCAGGGCTTCGGGGGGTTCGTCGGGAACGTCGTTATGGGTATTTTGTTCGGCTGGCTTTACCTCCGGACCAAGCGGGTGATGCCGCTGGTGGTGGTGCACTCCCTCCTCGACATCTTTGCTTTCGTCGGCTATGCCCTCCTCAAACCCCACATTCCCTGGCTGTGAGGGATCTATCCGACAGGGGTGCTCCGCGCGACCGGTACCGGTTGTTCTTCTAGGATTGGACCATGCGAGTTGGAGTTTTTGGAGCCACTGGTCAGGTCGGCGGCGTGATGCGCACACTGCTGGCGGAGCGGAACTATCCCGTCGACGAGATCCGCTACTTCGCCTCCGAGCGTTCCGCGGGCAAGACCCTGCCCTGGAGCGATCGCGAGGTCGTAGTGGAGGACATCGCCACAGCGGATTTCCGCGGCATCGACGTGGCCCTGTTCTCCGCCGGTGGTGGCACCTCGAAGCAGTGGGCCCCGGAGGTCGCCCGGGCCGGAGCCACCGTCATCGACAACTCCTCGGCCTGGCGCATGGATCCGCGTGTGCCGTTGATCGTCTCCCAGGTCAACCCGGAGGATGTCGACAAGGCGGAGCTGGGTATCATCGCCAACCCCAACTGCACCACCATGGCCGCCATGCCCGTGATGAAACCTCTCCACGACGCGGCTGGCCTCAAGGCCATGCAGATCACCACCTTCCAGGCCGTCTCGGGCTCCGGGATCTCGGGGGTGCGCTCCCTCGCGGCGCAGATCCGGCAGATCGACGACCCGAAGGCGCTGGCCCACGACGGCTCCATTCTCGCGCCCACCGACCTCGGGCCCTACGTCAAACCCACCGCCTTCAATGCCCTGCCCCAGGCGGGTTCCTTCGTCGACGACGGTGAGGGCGAGACCGACGAGGAGAAGAAGCTGCGCAACGAGTCCCGCAAGATCCTTCACATTCCCGGGCTGTTGGTGGCGGGCACCTGCGTGCGTGTGCCCGTTTTCACGGGGCATTCCCTCAGCATCCACGCCAGGTTCTCCCGCCCCATCGCCCCCGATGAGGCCCGCTCCCTGCTGACCGGAGCCCCCGGTGTCGAGCTGTCCGAGATCCCCACCCCCCTGGAGGCCGCGGGCAAAGATCCCAGCTACGTAGGTCGCATCCGGCGAGACCAGAGCGTCGAGGACGGGACCGGTCTGGTGCTGTTCGTCAGCAACGACAACCTCCGCAAGGGAGCCGCGCTCAACGCCATCCAGGTCGCAGAGCTGTTGATCCGATGATCGCCGTCATCGGGGCAGGAGCCATGGGGGAGGCGCTCATGGCGGGGTGGATCGCCGCGGGCACCTCGCCCGATGAGATCGTTGCCGTCGACCAGGACACCGATCGCCTGGCGAAGCTGCGGGAACGCCGCGGGGTGCGGTCCGTCGAGGTGTCCGGGGTGAGCGTGGCTGAGGTGGTCGTGGTGGCCGTCAAACCCCACCACGTCGCTACCGCCCTCACCGACGTCGCACCCCACCTGGGGCCGAACGCCGTGATCGTCTCCGTGGCAGCCGGCGTGACCCTGGCGCGGTTGGCCGAGGTGTTGCCCGAGGGGCAGCCGGTGATCCGGGTCATGCCCAACACTCCCGCGCTGGTCGGTAAAGGGGGCGCGGGCCTCGCGACCGGGCCCACCGTCACCCCGGAGCAGACCGCCAGGGTGGCCGGGATGATGGAGGCCGTCGGGACCTGTGTGGAACTGCCGGAGAGCCAGTTCGACGCACTCACCGCGATCTCCGGTTCCGGTCCGGCCTACCTGTTCCTGATCGCGGAGGCGATGATCGAAGCCGGGGTTCACCAGGGCCTCGGGCGAGACGTCGCGACGAAACTCGTGAACGGTACATTCGCTGGTGCCGCGGCCATGCTAGAGGGGGTGGACGCCTCGGCCACTGAGCTGCGGGAACGAGTCACATCCCCGGCTGGCACCACAGCCGCCGCCCTCCGAGTGCTTGATGAGAGGGCCATCCGGGCTGCTTTCCTGGCTGCCGTCGAGGCCTGCGCCCGCCGCAGTTCGGAACTCTGAGCGAGAAAGAAGCCAGCTCCGACCAGCGCTCCGCGACACGGTTGCAGGCAAACAACAGGGTCAGGAATCTGAACCGTTTTGATGCCTGAGACACGCGCCACCATGAGTGCAGGACCGCTGGGGAAACCGAGACGCACCAGTTCAACCCCATCATCTCCTGTCCATGGTTCGCGTTCCGTCGGGTGTGACCAACGGTTGGCGTCCCGGTGGCGTCGCACGTTACGATAAGGAACCTGCCGGGACCGTCCCGGCATTTCCCTGTACCCCGCTTCCGGGGCGGTTACTGAAAGGCGAACAGTGGGCTCTGTCATCAAGAAGCGCCGCAAGCGCATGGCCAAGAAGAAGCACCGCAAGTTGCTGAAGCGTACACGCATTCAGCGCCGCCGCGCCGGCAAGTGAGCTGATCCCCGCCCGCCCGAGGCGGTGCGGGCCAACCCTGCAGGAGTCAGTGCGTGATCCACACCGAGGAGACGGAACCGACCAAGACGCCCATGGGAACGGTCACGTTTGTCGGTTTCGGCCCCGGGGCCCCCGGGCTCATCACATGGGCGGGCAGCCGCGAAGTGGCAGGGGCTGATCTTCTCGTGGTCGATTCCCCGACCATGGTGGAGGAACTCGCCTCAGTCGGCATCGAACCCTTGGGTGAAGTTGTCCGGGTCGAGGCCGACGAGGTGGCCCAGCTGGTCGAGGCTGTGACCGATGGACGCTCCGT
>JABCNW020000017.1 GCA_013333945.2 Propionibacterium sp. | reverse complement strand
CGGCCCGGGTTCCGGGCCATTCCCCGGTTGGTCTTCCGGCAGGGCCCGCCTGACTTTGAATCAGGATTAGCGAAGTAGGTTCGACTCCTACCCGGGGAGCCCGAGGAGCCTGGCCAGGATGAAGTAGGCCAGGAAGATGGCTAACCCGATGAAGGTCGAGATGTTCACCCCGCGTCGCAGCCGTGTGCCCTGCGGCGCGACCTGAACGGGGGTTCCCGGCCCGTAGCTGGCGTTCCCGGCGGCTCCAAGCAGCGCACGTGAATCGCGGTAGCGGTTCACGACTGGGGCGAGCGAACCCAGCACGCCGTTTGCGATGGTCTCCAGCAGGCGCCAGGTGGCTGGGTTGGTCAAGTCCTGTTGGGATTGTGTGTAGCAGAACAGCCATGTGTCGACCATCTCAACGTCATAGACGATGGGAGTTCTCAGCAGGGCATCCATGACGTGGGGTGGCAGCAGCTGGAAGGCGTCGCGACCGTAGCCCTCGGGGGCGTAGAGCTGGTAGTGGCTGTCGAAGGGCTCACCCAGGCTGATGCGCTGCGAGGACGCGAAGGTTTCTGGCAGGTTCGTTCCCCACGCACCGTTGTTCGCCCTGGCGTCGAGTAGTAGGGGCGGGACGGGATGCGGCAGCCGGAACGCAGCGAAATGCCAGTGGTGGGTGACTCTGTTTTCTCCTCCGCCGGTGGTGTACTCGTAGCCGCCAACGTCGGCCAGCACACCAACCGGGGAGAACAAATGAAGAGTCGAGGCCCGGGACTTCCCTTCGTTGAAAAGCACCCCGGGATACTGGGGATTCGCTGAATGGATCCCGAACCGCATCCCGTTGGCGTCGGCGAAACGTGCCAACAAGCTCCAGCGAAGCTGCCGTCGCCGATGCGATCTGATTCCCATGAACAGGGCCACAGCGCAGAATGCGGCGATGCCTAGGGGCAGCAGAATCAATGGCCACAGGAACTGTGGTGATTCTCCAGATGGTGTCATTGCCCTGATGAGCGGCACGGCAATCGCGAGTAGTTGTACACAAACGAACACGACCACCCCGATGGCTATCACCACGTAAAAGTTGGGTGTCGAGGTGCCGAACTCGCCTCGTGTGCGGCGCTGTTTCAGCGCGTGGAACTCTTGCGGGGTGAGCGGCGCAACCAGGGGAGCCGTGTTGAATCTCACCATAAACGTCATGGTATCGACGCAGGGGATCAGCGGACCTGCCCGTTTCGGGGGCCGTGCCGATGAACGGTGGGCCGGCAGGCCCCGCGACTGGTAGTTTCGTATCGTGAATCCGGGGAGGCCCCGGCGAACCGTGGGAAGGAAACCGTCTTGACCATCCCTGACAGCGATCTGGCTCCCGTCGCAGCGGTCATCGTCCTGGCCGCCGGTGGTGGCACACGAATGAAGTCGCGTCACTCCAAACTGCTCCATAAGGTGTGTGGCAAATCGATGCTCAGCTACGCCGTCTCGGCGGCCGAGGCTCTCAACCCGCACCACCTTGTGGTCGTGGTGGGGCACCAACGCGTTGAGGTCTTGGAACACCTGGAATCGCTGAGCCAGAACGTGAGTACGGCGGTCCAGGAACAGCAGCTGGGAACCGGACATGCGGTCTCGTGTGGACTAGAGCAGTTGCCGAACCTCGAGGGGGAGGTGGTCGTCACCTATGGAGACGTGCCCCTGCTCACGGGCAAGACCCTGCGCCGGCTCGTCTCCATTCATCGCGCGGAAAGCAACGCCGTCACGGTGCTGACCGCAGAGGTGGAGGACCCGTCAGGTTATGGGCGAATTGTTCGCACAGGCGGAAAGGTCACCGGAATCGTCGAGCATCGGTATGCCTCCGACGAGCAGCTTCTGATTCGCGAGATCAACTCTGGCATCTACGTCTTTGACGCCGCGGTTCTGCGTGACGGCCTGGCGCAGTTGAACACCGACAACGCCCAGGGCGAGCAGTACCTCACCGACATCCTCCGCTACGCCCACGATCTCGATCGCCCCGTCGGCGCGCTGATCACCGACGACGTGTGGCAGACCGAGGGCGTCAACGACCGCGTCCAGCTGGCCCGGATGAGTCAGGAACTCAACCGCCGCATCCTGGAACGCTGGATGCGGGAGGGTGTGACCATCGTCGATCCGCGCAACACGTGGGTAGACGTTGATGTCGACCTCAGCCAGGACGTCACCCTCATGCCCGGGGTGATCCTCCAGGGCGCGACCACCATTGCATCCGGGGCGGTCATCGGCCCGGACACCACCCTCCAGGACGTCGAGGTGGGGGAGAACGCCACCGTGATCCGTTCTCACGGGTCCTTCGCGATCATCGGCGACGGTGCCACTGTGGGGCCTTTCTCCTACCTGCGTCCCGGGACCCAGCTCGGTTCCGGCGGGAAGATCGGCGCCTTCGTCGAGACCAAGAACGCGGTTGTTGGGGAAGGATCGAAGATTCCGCACCTCAGCTATGTCGGTGATGCGGTCATTGGCGATGGGGTCAACATCGGGGCGGGCACGATCTTTGCCAATTATGACGGTGTCAACAAATCCGCCACCCACGTCGGGAACTCGGCTTTCATCGGGTCGAATTCTGTGCTGGTGGCGCCCGTTGACATCTCTGACGGGGCCTTCGTGGCCGCCGGGTCGGCGGTCACCGATGACGTTCCCGCAGGAGGGCTCGCCGTGGCCAGGGGGCGGCAACGCAATGTCGATGATTGGGTGGCCGCACGCCGCCCCGGGTCAAAGGCTGCACGAGCCGCGGCCGAAAGTGACGGCAATGTCCATCCCGCAGTCATTGAGTCGAGGGCAAAGAAAAAGGAATGAAACGACTCCGCATGAGGAATGAGACCGCGAACAACAAACATCTGATGCTCTTCTCGGGCCGGGCCTTCCCAGAGCTAGCCGAGGAGATCGCGGCTACGCTCGAGACGAACCTGGTTCCCACCCGCGCCCTCGCCTATGCCAATTCAGAGATCTACGTCCGTTTCGAGGAATCGGTACGCGGCAGTGACGCCTTCGTGATCCAATCCCACACCGCACCCGTGAACGAGTGGATCATGGAGCAGCTGATCATGGTGGATGCCCTGAAACGGGCTTCCGCGAAACGTATTACCGTGGTCGCGCCCTTCTACCCGTATGCACGTCAGGACAAGAAACACCTCGGCAGGGAACCCATCTCGGCCCGGTTGGTGGCCGATCTCTACAAGGCGGCCGGTGCTGACAGGATTATGTCGGTGGATCTCCACGCATCCCAGATTCAAGGGTTTTTCGACGGCCCGGTCGATCATCTCTGGGGGCTGCCGGTGCTGAGCGACTACGTCCGAAAGCACTATGACACCTCCGAGATGTGCGTCGTTTCTCCCGACGCGGGACGGGTCAGACTGGCTGACATGTGGACCGATGAGCTTGGTTGCCCGCTCGCGATCATCCACAAGCGCCGCGACCACGAGAAGGCCAACACAGTTGCCGTGCACGAAGTGGTCGGTGATGTGCAGGGTAAGACCTGCATTCTTGTCGATGACATGATCGATACCGCGGGAACCATTACCCAGGCAGCGCTCGCGCTGCAGGAACGAGGAGCCAGCAAGGTTATCTGCGCCGCCACCCATGCCGTGTTCTCGGGGCCGGCTGTGGAGCGGCTGAATGCGTCAGGTATGGCAGAGATAATAGTGACGAACACGTTGCCGATCCGGACTGCCGAACCAATCGACAATCTGACGGTGCTGTCGATAGCCCCACTGATAGCGCGGGCCATCAATGCCGTTTTCCGTGACGGATCGGTGACGTCTCTGTTTGGAGGGCAGGCATACAAATGAGCGTTCGTGGAGTCAACAAGCTGTCGATCATTGGTGCCGGGGCGGTGGGTTCCTCGCTGGCTTACGCCAGTTTGATCCGCGGAGTTGCCCGGCATGTCGTGCTGCACGACATCAACGCGGCGAAGGTTCGTGCTGAGGCCCTCGATCTGGCTCACGGCAGCCAGTTCATGCCGCAGGCGAAGGTTGAAGGATCCGAGGATCCCGAGATCACCCGGGGTTCCGACGTGGTCGTGATCACTGCTGGAGCGAAACAGAAACCAGGGGAAACCCGAATGGATCTGGCAGCCTCCACCGTGAACCTGATGAAGAAGGTGATTCCGCCGCTGGTGGAACGTTCCCCAGAAGCAATTTTCCTCATGGTGACTAATCCGGTGGACGTCACCACCTATGCTGCTTTGAAGATCAGTGGGCTTCCCCGCAACCAGTTGTTCGGCTCCGGCACGGTGCTGGATTCTTCCCGACTGCGATATCTGGTTGCGGAGGCCTGTGAGGTCGCAGTGGTGAATGTGCACGCATACATCGCGGGTGAACACGGGGATTCTGAGATTCCATTGTGGAGCGCTGCCACAATTGGCGGTGTTCCCCTGCTCGATTGGGAACGGCAAACTGGAAAACTAGACGAATCCACCCGCGATGCGATAGCGGATCGTGTGGTGAATGCTGCATATGAGGTGATCGAGGGTAAGGGAGCCACCAACTACGCCATCGGCCTTGCGGCCACCCGGATCATCGAATCAGTGCTGCGTGACGAACACCGGGTGCTGCCGATTTCAAGTCTTGTGGAGGACTGGTACGGCATCAAGGACGTCTGTCTCTCCGTTCCTACTCTCGTCGATCGTCAAGGCGCTGGACGCTCCCTCAGACAACCACTGACCGATGGGGAGCTTGGCTGCATGCACGAATCAGCCGAAGCGATCCGGCACACACTGAAGTCATTGGGGTTCTGACAGCCCCGAACAAGAATTCATCCGTCTCCTCGTCGGTGTTGCGCCGATGGGGAGACGGAATCACATCAGGCAGTGTGCTCCTGCGATGATGGTCGGGGAATATCTCCGCGCTGACGAAGCCGGGAGATAACACGGTTCAGGCCAACGGGGGTCAGACCGAGATACTGGGCCACTTCACGCTGCGACATGCGCGCTGCCAAGCGGGGATACTCCTGCAGGAAGGCGAGGTAGCGCTCCTCGGTGCTCATGGTCAAAAACTGGTACTCGCGATGCGTGTGATAGGCCACGAGACGCAGCAGCGCGACGACTACGAAGCGATACCATTCGGGGTGGCGTTTCCCCAGTGCAGAGAGGAGGCGAATCGGGGTCCCGAGGACGATGGAGTTTTCTTTCGCCACTCCGCGTTTGTGCGAGAGCGCGAGGGGGGATTCCAAGACCTGATGGTTCGTGGGGAGCTCGAGTAGTTCGCTGAGCTCGTGAGGATCCGTGCTGAGGAAGATGTCCCCTTTCTGTAGGTAACTGGCGACATGGGATTTCTCCTTGATGGTGACCATGGAGGTGATGGTTCCGCTCAGCACTAGCCACATCATGGGTTGGCTTCCGTTGGGCACTGGTTGTCCAGAATCAATCTCTATGATGACGCAGGATGCTGCGCACAGGTTCCACCCGGGCATGGGGCAACCGACGATCTTCTCGACGGTTCGCCTCGCGACGTGTTCCCAGCGGGTGCCTACGAGATGTGTGACGCTGGTCATGATCAGATCTTAACCCCGGTTAACTAGTGCCTTCTCCGATAGTTAACTGTATCTGGGGTCAAAACGCAAAACCTTGACGATTCAAAGATGATTGGTGGCCGCTGTCATATAGGTGGGCTTGGGCGGGTTTCCTCACAGGTCGGTTGAGGTTGACTGATCGTTCGCTGGCTCGCGCATTTTGATCTGAAAAACGTCCTGCCTCAGTGGGTTGAGTGTTCGGGGAGAACAACGCAGCCCCGCGTCACGTGATTCTTCGAGGGAGCGCGTGGTGGTGCTCGTCATCCGAGGTCGGATGATTGATTGTCGGGGCCCATCGAAGATACCCTCGATGATGTCGGGATGCCTCATCGCCGGCTCAGGGCAATACCCCGAAAGGGGCTCCGGGGGTGCGGCACTACGGTCTGGGAAAGCGACGGCAAACAATGTTCTCCAAGATGATGTTCCGTCCGCTGGGCGACGGTAGTTTGAGATCGCCAGTTCAAGATTCGAGGAAGGTACCGACGTGAGCATCGCTCCACCCACTCCGGCTCCCGCATGCGGCGCCCAGAACCTGACGAAGGTGTTCGGGGATGGCGGGCCCCGACCTGTCGTCGCCGTCAACAACGTGACTCTTGCCATTGAGCCCGGTTCATTCACGGCCATCATGGGGCCGTCCGGATCCGGAAAATCGACGTTGATGCACTGCATGGCCGGACTGGACCGTGCCACCAGCGGATCGGCCTGGGTGGGGCAGGAGGATCTCTCCAGGTTGTCTGAACGGCAGGTCACCAAAATCCGGCGGGACAAGATCGGCTTCGTGTTTCAGTCCTTCAACTTGCTTCCCACCCTTACGGCGGAACAGAACATCCTTCTCCCGCTTGAGTTGGCGGGGCGCAAACCGAACCGCGAAAAGCTTGGGGAGATCGCGGACTCCTTAGGACTCAGCGAACGCCTCACCCACCGCCCGAGCCAGCTCTCCGGGGGCCAGCAGCAGCGGGTTGCGATCGCTCGTGCGCTGGTCACCCAGCCGCAAGTGATATTCGCCGACGAACCGACGGGTGCCCTCGACTCCCGCACGGGTACAGCGCTCCTGCAATACCTGCAGCACTGTTCCCGCGTTCAGGGACAGACCATCATCATGGTTACCCACGACCCGAAGGCAGCAGGATACGCGGACCGGGCCCTGGTGCTCTCCGACGGGAGCATCGTCGATGACGTGGCCCGGCCCTCCGCCGAGATCATGCTCGCCAGCCTCGGGCGTCTGGGGGCGTGATGCTGCGAGACGCCATGAACGAAATCCGGCTACATCCGGGCCGGTTCGTCGCGACGCTACTCGCCATCACGATCAGCGTCGGATTTATCTCGGCGATCATGATTGGAGTGCGGACCGAGGAGAACTCGATGACTCGTTCCGGGGTGATCGCGGTCTCGAAGTCCGATGTGGTGGTCAACGCTGTGGAGGAACCCGCTGATCCGGACGAGGTTCTCAAGGTCATCCAGGGAGCGGCTGGGGTGACGAAGGCGGAGGCCTCCCTCTCGGGGACCCTTCCCCTGAAGCACGAGAACTTCTCGATTTACAGCAATGCCATGGTACTGCCGTCGTCCGAATTCCGCTGGGCCTCACTCGCCGAAGGTCAATGGCCGTCCGCGGAGCGGGAGATCGTCCTGGCGAAAAAGGGAGCGGAAAAGCTCCACGTGAAGGTGGGGGACGAGATCACAGCTGGCTTCACGGAGGATGAGCAGAGCGCCAGCTACCGGGTTGTCGGTCTCAGCGATGATGCCCCCTCGCTCTACACCGAGAATTCATACATCACCACTTTTGGGGCGACCCGAAAGCCCAGCACGTGGATCGTCAAGTCCCAGGATCCCAAGGCAGCTGTCGCATCGATCCAGCAGGCCCTCACCCGGCTCGGTGCCGCCAAATTCAAGGTCAGCACCACGGACGACTACCGTGTTGATCAGATGAAGCAGCTCACAGGTGGGTTTGATGTTTTCCGCAACCTACTGCTGGGTTTTGCCGCGATCTCCGCGGTCGTGGGCATGATCATCATTGCCAACACCTTTACGATCCTCGTCACCCAGCGCCGCCGCCAGATCGGTCTGTTGCGGGCCGTCGGTGCGTCGACGGGGCAGGTTACAGGAAGGCTTTTCGCAGAGGCCGTTCTGCTGGGGCTCGTCGGGTCACTGCTCGGTGTGGGTATCGGAGCAGGTGTGGCTGCGGTGGTGGGCATATGGTCGGGTGCCATCTATTGGGGGTTGGTGCTCCCGTTCGGTGAATTGGGGATCGCCGTTCTCGTCGGCGTGCTGATAACCGTGTTGTCGATGGCCGGTCCATCGATCGCGGCCACCCGGGTCAGTCCCCTCGAAGCCCTGCAGGTGGTGCCTAGCGCCTCCCGCGTCAAACGGTTGGGTATCACCCGCGGGGTGTTCTGTTGCCTCTTCCTGCTCCTGGGAGGAGGTATGGTCTTCCAGGCCTTCGGGGATCCAGCCAGGGGATTGCTCTGGGCCATCGGCGGCGGCGGCTTCCTCTCCCTGGCGATCCTGCTGGCGGCACCGTTCTACGTGCCGGTGCTGCTGCGCCTGTTCGGGTGGCTCCTGGGATTCATGGGGTCCACGGTCAAGTTGGCCACCAGCAACTCCGTCAGGAATCCTCGTCGCGCCTCGGCCACGGCGGTGGCACTGATGCTTGCGGTGGGACTCGTGGTCACGCTCCAGGTGGCCGTTTCCACCATGCGCACTTCGGCCCTTTCCGAGATCAATCAGCGCTACCCGGTGGATGTCAGCGTGCGGGATTACGACGGTCCACTCAAATCCGGTGTGGTGGAGGAACTCCGCAAGAACGAGGGGGTCGCGAAGGTGGTGGAGATCTCCAGCAAACAGGTCGAACTTGGTCACAGGAAGTTCTCCGTCCGCAACGTGAATGCCGCCCGCACCGAGCTCGGTCTCCCGGAACGGATGAATGCTCCGGACGGGGTGATCCTGGTCAGCCCGGAAACCGCGACCAGTCTGCCCGAACGAGTGGACCTGCCGGGCGTAGGACAAGTGGAGGTGCGCTCCTCGAAGTCGGTTCCCTTCGATGCAGCGGTGGTGGCCGCGCCGACGTTCGAGAAACTGCCCGGGCAGAGCGAGATCCGGGAAGCCTGGGTCAAGTTGACTGATCGGACCTCCGCCACCGTCCTGAATCAGGTAATGAAGGTGGTTTCTCCCTTGAGCTCTGAGGCTGAAATCAGTGGTGGCGCTACCATGGCGGGGATACTGGAGCAGATCGTGAACGTTCTCCTCACGGTGTTGACCGCGCTGCTCGGTGTCGCCGTGGTGATCGCTCTGGTGGGTGTCGGCAATACCCTGGGCCTGTCGGTGATCGAGCGGCAACGCGAATCGGCGCTGCTGCGGGCCCTTGGCATGCAGCGCAGATCGCTACGGCTGATGCTGCTGGCCGAGGCGATGCTGCTGGCCGTGGTGGGCATCGTGATGGGTGTCGCGGCGGGTTCGTTCTTCGGCTGGCTGGGCGTGGTCACATCGCTTGGGATGATGGACAAAACCTCTCGGCCTGAGGCGGTGTTCTCCGTCGACATGCTCTACACAGGAGGTCTGATCCTGGTGTGTGTGGTTGCAGCGGCTCTCGCCTCGGTGCTTCCCGGTAGGCGTGCGGCGAACGCCACCCCGACGGAGGCCCTTGCGGCCGAGTAGCGTCCACGGGCCAGGAAGATCGAGTGGCTGATGCCGATCCCATGGGATCGGCATCAGCCCCTCGGCTGTTACGGGAACGGGTGGTGGGTTTCGTGAGGGTCGCGAAACCCACCGCGGCTCTTCCTGGCTGGTCCTGTGCTGTTCGGAGACGCCATGACAGTAGGCACGCAGGGTGCCTCCGCGGTGAGCTCGCGCGGAGCAATGCGTCGTCACGGAGTTGTCTTTCGCCTCGGTTCACTCCCGGCCCTTCCCTGGGAAACTGCTCCGTCGGTGTCCGTGCCCACTGAAACGGCAGCTGATCTCTCACGCCGCATTTGCATATACCGTACTTGTTGTATATGCTGCATATGTACAGAAGGGAGGGTGTGGTGGACGTCGTGCTGTCGAACACCGCGGGGGTCCCGATCTACGTCCAGATAGAGGACCAGATCAAGGCGGCGATCCTGCGAGGCGAGGTCTCCGAGGGGGAGGCGCTGCCCTCCATCCGGGCTCTTGCCCGCGACCTCAGGGTCTCCGTCATTACCACCACTCGCGCCTACGCGGAGCTGGTGGCCGACGGGCTCGTCGCCAACGTGCCCGGAAAGGGGTACTTCGTCTTGCCGCGCGATGCCGAACTCGTTCGCGAACAGGTGCTCCGCGAGGTGGAGACCCATTTCGCGGACGGCGTCGCTGCCGCGCGGCTGGCTGACATCGACGATGACGAGATCCGCACCATCCTTGAACTCGCTCTCAAAACCGGGGAGGACATATGAACGACGACAGCCCCCTCAAGCTTCAGGGAATCACCAAGAACTATAAGGAGTTCCATCTCGGCCCCATTGACCTGGAGGTTCCGCGCGGCTACGTGATGGGTCTGGTAGGGGCAAATGGGGCGGGCAAGACCACCGCCATCAAGATCGCCCTTGGTGCCGTGCTTCCCGGGAACGGGGTGGTGCGCCTGATCGACAAGAGTCGCGTTGGCGTGGTCCTCGACCGGCCATACTGGCCCTCTAGCTGGCGGGTCCGTGACATTTCCCGGCTGCTCGGCCCGTTCTACCCCGACTGGAACCAGCGG
>JABCNW020000016.1 GCA_013333945.2 Propionibacterium sp. | reverse complement strand
CGTTCCCGGGGCACGGCAGGGGCCGACCGGTTCACGTAGGACCCGTTGTCCTGCCACCGCGACAGCACCTGCTCGGGGTCGTCCACCGACGATCCCAACAAACCGACCACGGACACCATGCGTGGCAGGTCGGACTCGTCCTCGACCGGCGAGGAGGCGTCCACCAGCGGCGACATGGTCCTGGCCAGGGCATGGGCCGTCTCCAGGTCAACGGCCTCGGTCGAGACGGACGCGAACACCCGTTCGGAACGCACCATGCCGATGAGCGCCTCCCCATTGGACTGCAATTCTACGAAGGTCCGGCAAGCGGCCGGGAACTGGTGGCGGTCACCGGCCACCCACACCACGTACACCCCGACGTCGGGACCGCGTTCGGCCAAGTGCGCGCCCCGGGCCAGGTCGACGGCGGCCTCGTGCACCAGCACGATCACGGCGGGCACCACCGGGGCGGGTGTGTTCTCGCCGGATTTCAGCGGGCCCCGCAGGGCTGGCTCGTCACCTTCGGCGCGCAGGTCGATGAGGTCCTCGAGCTGGTCCAGCAACGCCCTGCCGCTTGGCCCGTCGCCTGCCAGGCACGGTCCTTCGATCGGCCGGTGCGACGACGAGGTGTGCGGCAACCATTCGAGCCAGCTCCAGTGCGGTTTGTTGTCGGTGGAGGTGAGGCACGTCAACACCACTTCGGCGGGGGAGTGCAGCGCAGCCACTTGGAAGATCAGGCCGCGCGCGATCTCGATCAGATTCGCACTGCTGCCCGCGATCCCCAGACCACCCACCGACCTCAGATCGGCGACGATCGGCGCCTCGTGGATCAGCCGGTACTTCTCGCGAAGCTGGGTTTGTTGCCGCTGCAACGCCACGAGTCCGCGCCGCTGCGATGCCTTGAACTGGTGCAAGGCCCGGACTGAACCGATACCCAACCGCACCTGCAGGAACTCGGGATGTTCGGGCTGCCTGCACCACAGTGCCCCGTTCCGGTTCATCGCCGCATCCACGCACTCGGCGGTGGAGGGATACAGCCGGCGCAGCTGCCGGAGTTCCAGCTCCTGGGCCTCGGCCATGTCGTTTTCCGCCAGTTTCATGCCCTCATGGAAATTGGCCAGGTCCGTTTTCTGTTTACGCTTGTTCTCAACCCGGGTGGCAAAGTAGGTGCCCATCATCAAGATGGGGCTCATGGCGACGAACAACAGGGTCATGGGGGATTGCGTGAAGAAATACATCGACACCCCCATCACGAGTGGGGCGATGAGCGCCAGCAACGGGAATCGTGCGCGGGGCGGGGGTTCGGGAACGTCCGGTAGTTCCAGTTCCATGGCCACGGGCCGGGACAGCACCCGAGGGGGACGCATGTAGGCCACCTCGACGCTGGCACCGCCGCGCGCACCTGCCATGGCGTCGATGCGCAGCTGGGTTTTGCCGAGCACCGCGATGTCACCGGCTCCCAGCGTGGCCCGGTTGATCCGCTGGTTTCCGACCAGCACTCCGTTGGCGGAGTTGTCGTCGATGATGTCGATGGTGGTGCCCACCAGAACCCGGGCGTGGAGTTTCGACACCTTCGGGTCGCTCAGCCGGACGTCGGCGCTGGGGGAACGCCCAATCCTCGAGGCGCCTATTCGCAGCGGCACCTCGAGCCCCGTGTCCGGGCCGTCCAACACCCGCAGCACGGCGCCGACCGTTTCACTGCCCGCATGGTTCTCGGGCTCGGGAACCACCCGGATCATGCTTCCGGAATGCACCCCGGACTCTGCCACCGCGGCATCGGGAGACAGCACCGCGACGTGCCCAAGGGGGTCCTGGACCTGCAGGGTCGGGCGTGGCCCCGAGGTTTCGAGCGGCTCGGACAATCCCTCACTGAGAATGGCGGTGGCCACATCGGTGGCGGTGGCGGTGGCGTCGGCGGTGATGAGCACGTTGTGGAAGGAATCTCCCCTGCTGAGAGTGACCCGGAGCTGCATCAGTCCTCCATCATTTTGCGGTTTTGTGCTGCCTCGATGTCCAGTACGGGCAGGTGCTCGGTGGTCACGAGGCGGGATGACACCGCCCAGTCCACGAGGTTGGCGCGACGACTGTTGGCCAAGGACCCCACCCCGCCGTGCAGCCCCTTCACCCCAGCCTTGTCGAGCTTGTCGCACACGTTGTCGAGTTTCCGGTTGAAGCGGGTCTGGGTCCATCCCAGGCGTGCCGCAGCCTCACTGGCCGACGGGATCTGCCAGCTTCCCACTCCGGCCCGGCTCAGCACGGGCTCCGCGAGGGCCAGGATCGCCAGCAGCTGTGAATGAGTGAAGCGGGTTTCCCCCATGGTGGTGTCCCCCAGGTCCTCCTCCGGTAACACCACCATCTGGAACACCGAGGAGGCCAGTGATACCTCGATTTCGTAACCGACCTGTCCGGCATTGAAGGTCAGCAGCATCGACTCGCACACCAGCGGCAGACCTGCACCGGGTGGAAGGGTGCTGGTGGTGAAGCAGTTGATGTCCGACAGGCGGGCCGGGATACGGCTGCCCACGTTGTGCACCCACCACATCTGTCTGTCGTGGCGGATGGACAGGAACTGACGGTGCAGGTACGGGTTGTCCTCGATGGCGAGATCGCCGGTGCGCCCGATGACGAACTCCTGCCCCGGCTCCACCTGGTACACCTCGCCGGCGAAATCGATCTGCAGAGTACTCATGCCGCACACCCTTTGACGGGCTCGGAACTCCGACCGTTCCTGCGGGTCAACGCCACCTCCAGGCACGTGTCACCCGGAAGTTTCGATACGGTGACGGTGGTTTCGCTGGTTGCCTCGTAGGCGGTTCCATTGCGGGGATCTAACAGCGTGTAGCGGAACTGATCCCCCGGTTCGGGAGCTGGGTTGGTCCACGTGAATGTCGCCTTGTCGCCGTCGATGTGTCCCGTCAGGTCCGTGACCTTGGGAACTATGACGAGGGGATCCGCCGGACGACCGCTGCGGCTCGTGCTGGCGGTGACATCTGGGGTGGTGGCTCCCTGCCCCCGGTTGAGCGTGAACACCAGGACCGCCCCGATGATCACAGCCAGCACGACAGCCACGGATGTGATCAATTTCCAGGGGGGACGTCGACTGACGGGGGTTTCGGGGGCCGGTGGTGCGGAACGCAGCACATCGACGGGCTCTTTCGGCAGCTGCTCCGGAGGTTCGCCCGTGAAGGTGAAATCTCGCAGACCGGGAGCGGCGACACCGCGGCCGTGTTGCAGCACGGCCGCTGGAATTACAGGTGTTGAACCGTACCCGCCACCGGTGGAGTCTCGTCCCTCCAGCGTCGTCGAACCGGAGGTGGGGCCGGTGGCACTGCTGGTGTGGTCAACCTGGTCGGGGTCGATCAACTGGAACCCTGAGATCCGGGTTCCCTCGTCGAGCAGCTCCTCCTCGTCGTAGTGTTCCTGTCCGGGTTCGGTGAACACGTCAATGGACGTGACGGGCTGGTTGATCACACCTTGGACACTCTGCAACGCTCGCGCGAATTCGATGGCGGTCTGGAAGCGTGCGTGCGCCTCCTTGGCCATACCCACCGCAAGCACCCGTTCCAGTTCCTCGGGCACATCGGGACGCAAGGTCCGGGGCACCTGCATGGTCCTGATCCGCGCTTCCAGGTTCAGCCGGTCGTTCGACTCGCCCGGGAGGTACATGGGGCTGTGACCCACCATCAGTGCCCAGACCGTCGCTGACAAGGAGTATACGTCGCTCCACGGGCCAGTGCTTCCCGCCGAGCTTCCGAATTGCTCCGGCGGCGCCCACAGGGGGCTCATGGCCAGTTGAGCCGACGCCCCCTGATCTAAGGAAATCGAGATGCCGAAGTCGGTCAGGGCGGGCCGACCGAAGGCCGTGAACATGATGTTGGAGGGTTTGATGTCGCGGTGAAGAATTCCCAGCCGGTGGGCGGTCTCGACCGCACCGGCGATCTGGATTCCCAGTTCCATCGCCTTCGCGGGGCTGTAGGGTCTGCGGGAACTGGTGTCTCCCAGGTGTTGAGTCGCGCACATTTCCATCACCAGGAAAGGACGACCGTCGTCGGCCACCCCCATTTGGAAGACGCTGACGATGTTGGGGTGGCTGCTGAGCTTGGCCATGAGGCTGGCCTCGGTGCGGAAAGCCTGACGCGCCCTGTCGGTGCTTCCGCCGCGATGCAGAACCTTGATGGCCACCTCGCGATCGAGGCTGTGGTCGTGGTACCGGAAAACGTCGGCGAAACCGCCGCCGCCCAGCCAGTCGATCAACGTGAATCCGGGAATTTCCGGGGCGGGTTTGCGTGGTGGCATGTCAGGGAATCCGATCCAGGTTGATGAACACCCCGTGTCCCAGGTCTATTACGTCTCCGGGTACCAGGAGGGTGTCGTTCTCCGGTAGGCGGACGGGCGGGTTGCCGTGGCGTCGCAGGTAGGAGCCGTTGCTGGATCCCAGATCACGAGCCAGCACCGACCAGCCTTCCAGGATGAAGGCGATGTGGTTGCTGGAAATGTGACGGTGGGGCAGAGCTATCAAACGCGGTGGCTCCGGTGAAGAGAAAGCCGTGCTCCTGGGGTTGCGTCCCGCGACCACGGGGCCATGCAACGGCACCGTCTCGCCTCCGGTGATGCGAAGCCAGCCCAATTGCGGTCGTTCCACTAACTGGGGTTGGCCGCTGACAGGAGCATCGCACTCGTAGCACTGGACCCGCTGCGGGGGATTGGGGTGTCCGGCGGCGCAGAAGGACGCCAGTACCTGCGGGCCGCGGGTACTGGGGAACGAGGCGATCGGGATCTCGTCGTTCGCGGCAACGGTCAACCCATCGCGCAATTCGCCGGTCGTGGTTCTGGTGCTGGGCTGTGCATTCGGTTCACCCGGTTTCGCTTCGATGTTCTCCCCGCCGCTCGTCCCAGGATCCGGATCCGCCACCTCCGCCGAGTCGTCCCACAGGTGAGCATAGGGGCTGTCGGGGACGACCGAGTCCGGATCGACGGGCACAACCAGGGTGGTCTGTCCTCTGGAATCCTGAGGGTTTCCCGGATCCGGAAGTTTCCTCTTCGGAACCGTGATCATTACGCCCGCATCCCCGGTGTCCTGGCCGGGTTCTTGTGTGTGTTCTGGTGTTTTGGGTTGGTCGTCTTGGTGGCTGCGGTCGTCCTCCCCGGTGTTGTGGTGGGGTTCTTGTTCGTGTTCTGGTGTTTTGGGTTGGTCGTCTTGGTGGCTGTGGTCGCTCTCCCCGGTGTTGTGGTGGGGTTCTTGTTCGTGTTCGGGTGTTTTGGGTTGGTCGTCTTGGTGGCTGCGGTCGTCCTTCGGGATCATGGTTGGGACGTGATCGACCAAGGTCTCTGCTTGCTGCTCACCCGGGGATCTCACCTCGGCCGCCACCTCCACCGGGGCCGTCAGGGTTGGCGGGAACGGTGATTCATCCCCCCAGGACCACAGCACGCGACCGGCGTCGACGATTCCACCCGTGAGCGGCAGGTTCCGGTCGTGGCTGCCGGATGTCTGGAGTTCCACTGCGACGGCGCCCGCCACCAGCTTCTCCTCCCACGTGGTGATGTTTTCGCCGTTGAGTCTGATGTCCTGATCGGCGGTGCGCACCGAAACGAGCCATCCTCCACGAACAGCCACGTGGGCTCCGCGTTCGTCCAGGATTGCCACGGCGAAGGGAGGAATGTTCAACAACCCTGCGCCCGTTGCTTCCATCAGGGCCTGCAGGAAGGTTGCGAGCTTCGCCTCGTGTTGCACGGTTGTCCAGAGTGTCTCGGCCTGTTCGTCACTGATCTCGCTGTCCAGCAGCGCTACGCCCTTTTCCCAGGCCAGTAGTTTGCAGGCTCCGGGGGCCCATCGTTTGGTCATGGGACCAGTTCCTCCTCCTGAGCTGTCTCGGTCTCGTCATCGCGCACTGTGGCCTCGTTGATTCTCATGGCCGCCCCGGACACCGGGGCGACGTCATCGGCGACCACGACCACGGCTGTTGCATTGTCCCGTCCCCCGGCTGCGTTGGCAGCATCGACCAGGGCCTCGGCTTTTCGCTGGGGATTGCCGTCTCCCAGCAGGATCGCCGTCATCAACTGCTGTGTCAGGTCGATGTAGAGCCCGTCGGAGCAGATCAGTAGCTGGTCGTGCGGCAGGGCGGGAATCAGCCACTGGTCGGGTTGCAGTGGCTGTGTCAGTCCGCCCCCCAGCGCACGGGTGATGACGTTGCGGCTGATGCTGTCGGGTCCTTCGTGACGGATGGAATGGTCGGCGGTGATTTGGGTCAGCAGTCCGCGGCGCAGCAGATACACCCGGGAATCACCGATGTTGAACACCAGCCAGCAGGGATGGCCGGATTGGATACTGAGCCCGACCCCTGCGATGGTGCTGCCCGGGGGGCGTCCTGTGCCGGGGAGTCTCCGGATCGCCGCAGCTGCCTTGCTGATTCCGCCGATGACCCCCTCGGATGTAGCCCACATCAGGTCATTCCGGGGTCGGAACGTTTCCACGGCTGTTTGGGAAGCATCCTGACCATTGGAATGCCCACCCATGCCGTCCGCGACGATGAAATACGGGGCGGCTGTCAGGAACGAGTCCTCGTTGCGCTTTCGCACCTGTCCCCGGTCGGAGCAGCCCCCGTGACGTACCGTGAACCTCGGCTGGTCCGTGCCGGCTCTTGTCTTGTCGGTCATCATGACACCACCTGGAAGGATCGGCCGCCGAAATGCACCGTCGCCTGGTCGGGAAGATCGATCACCTGCTGCGGGGGGATCCGCACTTTCGTTCCGTCCAGTTCGAGGACGACCCCGTTGCGGGCACCGACGTCCATGATCTTCACCTTTTCAGCCTCGGGAATGATCACGACGTGTGTCTTCGACATCTGCATCGACGGGTCCGGCAGATCGACCAAGCGGGCGTCCGAGAAACCATCGGGTGTGATGGGGTTGCGTCCGAGAACCATGGTGGTCTCCAGCAGCAGGGATGTTCCGTCGTCGAAACGGATCGTGATTCCGGTCGGGACGGCGAGGTTCGCATCCAGTTCGGTCTCGTCCACGGGTGGTGCCGTGCCTGGTGCCTGTGATGAAGGGACGGGCGATGGTGTCGCAGGGGCCGCCTGGGATGTGGGGAAACCCGGCAGGTTCCTGAGGGCGCTGGGCTGCCCGGCAGCTTCCTGGGGTGGGGCGAAGGGCGCAGCGGCGAACGCTGCAGGGGCCGGAGCGGATTGCTGGGGGCCCGGCGGAGCAACGGGTGGGGAGTACAGAGGGGGGGAGGAGGTCATTCCGGGCATGGTTACCTGCTGTACACGTGCCGGAGGAGTCGGGGGGACCAGCGCAGCCGGGTCAAAGACGTCGCGGATTCGTTTCGGATGTATCGCCACCAACCCGAGCCAGCGATCCACCATTGACTGTCCGTTCCGATAGGTGGCAGCCATCAGGATCCCCATGACCCCGAGGGTCGCGTAGAACAGCAGGGCCGTGAGCAGCCGCCCCAGAAAGGCCTTGCCGCCGGCACGCTGGCCGGTTTCTACTGATCTGTACTCGAATCCCAGCATCAGTGCAGGGATGGTTCGCGACTGGAACAGCAGGATCACAGTGTTGATCAGCAGCCACGCTCCGAAGGCTACGGAACAGAGCACCACCCACACGGCATCGATCTTTATGTGAAGCTTGCCGGCCCACAGCTGGAGTCCGATCACGACCCCCGCCAGGAGGACTTCCGGCAAGGTCTGCAGTAAACGAGCCGAAGCGCGTCGGATGGCGGTCACCGTGGCCCCTGTGAATTTCTCGGGGATCTGCTGCTTACGTGCCATCAGGTTCCTCCTGGGGTGTGGTGCTGGGTTCCACCTTTGTCCGGCGTAGTGAACGCAGCGACAGCGCCACCAGGGCCCGGCGATACCACGGAAGGTCCTTGACCAACTCGTGTGTGATGCCGTCGGTCACCCGCCAGGCCGTCTCGGCCACCGGGGCCTCGGGTGGGGCGGGTCCGTACACGGCCGTGTTGATTCGTTCCGCTGTCTCGGCGAAGGCAATCCCGGGGTGGAGGCGCTGCAACTCGGAGGCGGTCTCACGACGGGTCCTGCTCTGCGCGGGCTGGAATCCAAGATCCCGCGCCCGGTCCACGATCTCGTCCCAGGCTCCCCCCAGGCGCTCTTGGGCCGTGGCGGCGTTGCGACGACGTCCGGTCCTGCGAATCTTCAATCCCAGCACCACCAGGAACGGGGACGAAATCACCCCGATTCCTCCCACCGCACCAAGTGCCGCAAAAATCAGCCCCCAGTCGATTTTCCAGTCGTCGTCGCCGTCCCGGTCGTCGGCCTCCCGGTCCGGGATCACCGGTTCCTCTGGGACCTTCTCCGGCGGGTTCGGCGGTGGATCGACCTGCGGTTTGGGTTTGGGTTTGGGCCTGGGAACCTCGGTGTTGGGCTGCTTGTCTCGGTCGGGGGTGGGGTTGAAACTCACCCACCCGACATCGGCGAAGTTGGCCTCCACCCAGACGTGGGCCTGGGTGCCTTTCACGTCCCACACCTCACCCGGGTTCTCCTCGGGGTAGAAACCGAGCACTACTCGAGCGGGAATTCCCAGCTGGTTCGCCATGATGGCCATTGCAGTGGCGTACTGCACGTCGTCGCCCACCAGGATCGGACTCTGGAACATCGTGGACAGGCGTTCTGTCGTGTGTCCGGGACGGGAGCGGTTGCTGTCCTTGGAGCCATCCGAGTAGTAGCCGTCGGTCCTGAGCTTGGTCTCGATGGCCACCATCTGCTCGAAGGCGGTGGACTTGCCCTCGGCGTACTCGACGGCCAGCGACGACATGATCTCGGGGACCCGTTCCAATTTCGCCAGCGGGGCATTCCCCGGGACGGTGGCACCCAGTTCCGCTCGCTGCTCCTCGGTGAGTTCCGTGGTCGTGGAGGACTCCAGCCGGTAGACGTCCCCCGATTCCGTTCCGGCCGTCGCGAGAACCTGTTGAGCGCTCTGGTTGAAGTAGGTGCCGTCGGCCATCAGATCGGCCCGGTTCCCGGAGAACTCCAGCCAGCGCGGCGATCCGGCCAGTGGCACCCAGATCCCGGTGTACTCGCCGACCGAGACCTGCAGGGTCGTGCTGGCCTCGATGTCCTGGGTGATGCTGCGACCCGTGCGCAGGTAGTGGTTGGCGTCTTGGGACACGTTGAACAAGTTGCCGTCGTAGGTGTCCATGACCGCCAGTCGCAACCGGCTCCCAGCGGGCATGCCGGTGACCGTGAACAGGGTCGTGTCCTTCTGCTCCACCTCGTAGCGGCGGTAGCTCATCAGGGGAGAGGGATAGTTGCGCAGGTTCAGCGGGGGAGCGATGTGGTCGCGCAACACGTCGCGGTGAGTGTTGCTTCCGGTGATTCCCGTGGCCATGACCGTCACCGAGACCCCGACACCGAGCAGTGCCGCCGCCGCCATCGCCCGGCGGAGAGTCTGGGACGACTCGGCCTGGTTGTTCACCAGGATGTCAGCGTTGTCGGCACGCTGGGTCATTGTCTGGTGAACCCACACCCACACCAGCATGCCCGCGCCGAGAGCGGCCCCGAGCCACGTCGCGGTCGGTGCGGTGCGCACCCCCATGGTGATGCTCACGATCAACAGCACCAGGGACGGTAGCAGCGGCCAGAACACGGCGCGGGTGCGGGCCGCCAGCGTCGCGGCGACCACGCCTCCCAGCAGCCCCAGCAGCCACGGCACCACAGCGGGGCCGGTGAAATCGTCAGCCGGGGTGGCCACCGTCAGCAGGTCACGCCAGCTCTGGACGCTGAGCAGCACCAGACGACGAACGGTGTCCAGGGTCGGAACGAACCCGGCGATGGTGGTGCGTGGCAGGGCGAACGCGCCGCCGAACAGCAGATAGGTGACCAGTGTTGCCAGGACGGTCAACAGCAGCGACAGCCTGAACCGGGCCGTCAGGTAGCCGACCAGCACACCAAGGGTGATCCCGGCCATTCCGGGCAGGAAACCGGGCCAGCCTCCGAAAGCCGGTTGGAGTGCCACCACCGACGGGATCAGCAGCAGCCAGACCCCGACGCACCGCAGTCCGACGCCCTTCACGACAGACCCCGCATCACCAGGGGCAGCTGGTCGAGCAGCGGCAGGTCCAGGACCGTCAGGTCACCGAGTTGACGGTGTGCCATTTCCAGGTCCGAGCTGACACGCAGCGCGAATGTCATGACCTGGGGTGGCAGTACCAGCTGTGCGGCACGCAGCTGTGCAGGGTCGATGCCGCCGGTGACGAAAGCCGCCACCGATGCCCCCGGGGTATCGTGTCCCGCCCGGAGCGCCACCTGGCTGAGGTCGGGACCCTTGTCGATCTGCGTCACCCGACACAGTTCGTCGAGCGCGCCCATCGCGTTCGGGAAGGCCACCGGCCCCTCGAAGGTGTACAGGCTGACCTGTCGTTCCTCCCGCAATGCCGCGACGGCCAGTGACGCGGTCACGCTGACCGCGGTTTCGAAGTCGTCCTCGCTCGCGTAATCGCCACGCAGGGTGGACAGCATCAGCAGGAGATGGGCACGCATCGTCTCCTCGAACTGGCGCACCATGAGACGTCCCGTACGGGCCGTGGTGCGCCAGTGCACGGCCCTCCGGTCGTCGCCGGGGACGTAGTCGCGCAGGGCGTGGAAGCTGACGTCAGAGCTTGACAGGTTCGCGGTCGTGATGCCCTCCACGTCCTTGAGAAAACCGACGGTCGCCAGTTCCAGCGGCACCATCCGGGGATGGACGAACAGCTCCATCGGTTCGCTGAACACCTTCGTGCGGCGGATCAGACCCACCGGATCGGCCTGCACCGCACGTACCGGGCCGACGGGAATGACGCCCCGGCGTCGGGTCGGGATGCTGAAAAGCTCCTCGTGTTCGTCGTTCTCACCCAACGACGCCACCCGGAATCGCGCCACCGCCTTGCCCACCGGCAGTTCGATGGTGGCGGCGGGCGTGCCGCCGGGACGCCCGCGCAGCAGCACCCGGCCCAGGCCGGGTTCCCCGGCAGGGACCCGCGGCTGGTGCAGCTCCAGCAGCACGTCGTGGGTGGGGCGCCGCAGCGGCAGCAGTACCGCGACGACGAACAGCACCAGCGCCAAGAAGGTGAGTCCGCGGAATTCCAACCAGCCGCGCGACCACCCGATGATCGCGGAAACCCCACCGATGACCAGCGTCGCCCAGCCCAGTGGCGTGACCATGGCGACGAACCCGATGCTGCGGACACGCTGCCACAGCGTCAGGATCTGTTTGCGTAACGCTTTGAGGGAACTCACGATCCGCTCTGTGCCCGGCTGGCGGGGGCGGTCACGGAGTTCAGTGCCCGGGTGATCACCCGGGACGCGGTGGAACCAGCGAACTCGGCGGTGGGTGCCATGATGATCCGATGCGTCCACACCGGGGCGGCGAGATCCTTCACGTCGTCGGGCATGACGAAATTGCGCCCGTGGGCCGCCGCCCAGACGCGGACGGCACGCACCATGGCGATCGCGCCCCGCGTGGACACGCCGATCGCGGTGTCCTTGTCCTGACGGGTGGCCTCGGCCAGGTCCTGGATGTAGTCAACGATGGTGGGGTCGATGTAGTTCTCCTTGACCAGATCGCTCATCTCGCTGACGGCTTGCTGGGAGATCACCGCCGTCAATGACTTCGACCGATCCGGCTGTGCTGCGCCCAGCAGGATCTGCGACGCGGCGGCACGGTCGGGGTAGCCGACGCTGGTTTTCATCAGGAAGCGATCCAGCTGAGCCTCCGGCAATTTGTAGGTGCCGGCCTGCTCGATGGGGTTCTGGGTGGCGATCACCATGAAGGGACGACCGGCAGGGTGACGCACCCCGTCGACGGTGACCATGGCCTCCTCCATCACCTCGAGCAGTGCGGACTGGGTTTTTGGCGAGGCGCGGTTGATCTCGTCGGCCAGGACGATGCTGGCGAAGACGGGGCCCTTGTGGAACTCCCACTGACGCGTCGACTGGTCGTACATGGTGACGCCGGTGATGTCGGAGGGCAGCAGGTCGGGTGTGAACTGGATGCGGTTGTGGCTGCCCTGGACCGTGGCGGCGATGGCCCGCGCGAGGGCGGTCTTGCCCGTTCCGGGGGAGTCCTCCAGTAGGAGGTGCCCTTCGGCCAACATGCAGGTCAGGGCCAGTCTGATCACGGATGCCTTGCCCAGTAGCGCTTGCCCTACGTTGTCGGTGAGTTTGGTGAAGGTGTCCGCGAACCAGGCGGCGTGCTCGGGGGTTACTGTCATGACTGCTCCTTCTCGCCGCTCACTGTTGTGTGCAGTATTCGGTGACGTTACCGGCGATTTCCTGGTTGCCGATCCGCCAGGTGTCCTTGTATCGGGCCCAGCCCCAGGGGCCGTTGGCATCCACCCGGATGTCGACGTTGCCGTCCTCACCCGTGGTGCTGGGGATGTTGCAGTGCACCGTGCTGTTGGGTTTCCAACGCTGGAGTCGGACCTCGTAGGCATCGCACCTGCCCCAGCCTGCGGGGCATCCGGTGGCCTCAGTACCTCTGCGGTCGTTGGTCTCGGGGGCCTGCCAGCTGGTGCCACACGCCTGGTTGCTGGCCTGTTGGCCCTCTGAGTTCGTGACGGTGATCGTCGCGCACGACTGGCTGTTGGCGCCCAGACCGTCGCGGGTGGTGCTGCCGCTGGCGGCCACCTGCTGGTTGTCGATGGTGACCGTGGAGCTGCGACCCCCGCTGTTGACGTCGGCGCTCCAGGTGTAGGTCACCGACTGGTAGCCACCGGAAGCGGAGATGCTGGGTGCCGACGGGGGGCCGTAGGCGTTCACGGAGGCCGAGGCCGACTCTCCCTCGGTGGTTTCCCCCTTGACGTTTGCCACGGGGGTGAGGGTGACCTGGACGTCACGACCGTTGGCGAAGGCCCCGTTGGTGAGCGTCTGGCCATTGGAGACGGTGCCGCTGGCGCCGTTGGCGTTCCACCGGTAGCTGATCTCGTCGGCCCGGACGCCGTTCCCGGAACTGGCGTTGAAGGAGAAGGTCACCTGGTTGGGAACCCCGGTGGGTTTCAGTGAGAAACCGGTGGGGGCGGAGGGCGGCTGGTAGAAACGCACCGCGTTCGAGGCGGGGGAAGGGTCGCTCCACTTCTTGGACTTGTTGGTGGAGCGCACGGTGAAGGTTCTGTCGGACGCGTCGGTGCCCATGCTGACCGTGGTCTGGGTGTCTTGCCCCGTGTAGACGACCTGTCCCGAGCTGTTCTCGGTCACCTCGTAGGTGAGGTTGTCGTCGCCGTTGATGTTGGCGGGTTTACCCCAGGACAGCGACGCCCGCGGCGTCACCCCAGCGGCAGCCTTGCTCATGCTCACCGTCGGTGCTCCCTGCCCTGTCGGCGCGCCGGCGGGGATCTCGGCGACGGACCAGTCGCTCCACAGGTAGTCGGCCTCGCGGGCCACGTTGTTTTCTGCGTAGCGGTTGACGGCCTGGATGCGGAACCGATAGGCGGTGCCGTTGGTCAGTCCCGTGAAGTTGTAGGAGGTGTCGCTGGTCAAGAACGTCGTCTGCCCACCGATCCCGGGCGAGACCTGGATGTTGTACTTCTCCACCGGTGAACCCCCGTCGGGCACCTGGGTGGCGGGCCAGCTGAGTGCGATCTCCCGGTCGCCGGCGGTGGCGGTGGGTGTCGACGGCTGGTTCGGGCGCACGTCGGGATGCGCCTGGGCGGGGTTCGAGGGTTCGGAGGTTCCAACATCGGTGACTTGGGCGACCGTGAAGGTGTAGTCGGTGTTGTTGGTGAGTCCGGTGATGCGGCAGTTGGTGACGGTTCCGCAGTCCTGGCTGCCCCCGTTCCACGAGACCTGGAAGTGGTCCAGGGTTCCGCCCTGCAGATCGCCCTGGGTCCAGGCCAGCTCCACGGTGCGGGAGACGTCCGATCGGGCGGTCAGGCCCGTCGGTGCCAGCGGGGTGCCTTTGACCATCAACGTGACCTGCCCCGTGACCTGTCGGGCTGCGTCCCCCGTGGCGTCGGATGCGGTGTAGTTGACCACGACGGTTCCGATGTCGGTGGGTGTCACGGACAGGTCGGTGCCGCTGACCGAGACCTCGGCCTTTCCCTGCCGTGTGGCAGCGCCGCTGATCGTGATGGCCCCGCCCTGGTCGGCGAACGGGTTCGTGATGGCAGTGGTGAGGTCGAAGATCTTCGCCTGGCCGACACGACCATCGGAGTCGGTGAGTTCCGTCGTGGTCATGAGGGGCCGCGTGGTGCCCACCACGGTGACGGGAATCTTCATCTCCAAGGGGTCGGTTTTCCCGTCGTGTACCCGGACCACGACCTCTCCCGCAGCGCCGAGTGGAGCCTCGGAGGTGGCGGAAATCCGCATCTCCTGCCCGGAGACCTCCACGTTCAGCGTTCCTGGAGCGGAGATCAGCGAATAGGCCATCGCCTCCTCGTCTCCGGGGTCGGGGTCCTTGACCATGTCGCGCAGCTTGACGGGGGCGGCCTGCTCCCCTTTGGCCACCTCAACCGGTGAGGGACGCAGCTCCGGGGGAACCATGCCAGAGGCCTCCACCTCGACGGGCAGGGAGAGGGAGGATTGCAGACCGTTTGGGTCATCGAGGCTCTCGCCGTCGTGCACCCCGAAGGCGAGGGTCGTCGGGCCGTAGAAGGAGGCATCGGGGGTGAACTCGAACACCGTGTCGCTGACCATGGTGATCGCCTGGTCGCTGGATGCTCCCGTCCCGGCCTTCAACGACTCCCTCGACGTGAGTTTCGGCGAGTGGCCGCGGCGGGCCAACACGTAATCGGACAGGGCGACGTGCAGGGTCTGGCCGGCCTTCACCTTGGCAGGAGCCTTCTCGGGGTTGAGAGTGGGAGGCACGTTTGCGACGCCGGGAATGAAGATGGCGGCGCGGGCGGTGCCGCCGTCCTTGTCGGTGATGGTGTAGAGCAGCACCTGGGGGTCGTCGGAAACCGGTACCCGGACCTGTCCCGATTCGACGAGTCCCGGGGACTCGACCTCGATTCGCAGGTCGTCCTGGCTGCCGTCGGGGTCGTTGTCGTTCTTGAGCACCGGGACCTCGACCTCGGCCTTGCCCAGGACCGCGGAGACCGGAAGCCGGTCGTCCACCGCCACCGGTGGTATGAGCTGGGCCTGTTCGTCGACGATCAGAGTGCCGTAGCCGGTCACGGAAGCTCCGCCGCGGTCGGTGATGTCGTAGCTGAACTTGTAGTTGCCCGGCCTGTTGGGGGCCACCACTTTCACGTCCTGTCCGACGATCTCGAGATCGGCCTCCCAGGGGGCTTGGGCCTTCGCGCTGTTCGCGACGATGCTGATCTCGTCGCCGTCGGGATCCACGTCGTTCTTCGTGACGGGGATCTGCACGGTTCGCCCGGGACGCACCGTCACCTGGTCGGGCACCGCGATGGGAAGCTGGTTGGTGGTCGGCGGCGGCACGACGCCCACCTGGATGCTCGCCTCACCGACGGCACCGAACCGGTCCCGCACTTGGTAGGTGAACGAATCCGTGCCGCTGGAGTCGTGCGCGGCTTTGTAGGTCAGGTAGCCCCCCTCGATCTTGACGTTGCCCAGTTTGGGGCTCTGCGAGGAACCCTCCACGAGTTCCACGGAGTCACCGTCGGGGTCCACCCCGCTCAAGGACACCGCCACTGTGGTCTCCGCACCCGCGAAGACGCGCCCCGTCACCGGGTGGGGGGTTGGTTTCTGGTTCGCGCTGTCTTGTCCGCGCACCGCGATGTCGATCTTGCCGCTGGTCCGGTTCCCCGCATTGTCGTGCGCGGTGTAGACCAGTGTGGTGTTGCCCGTGGCACTCCCGGCACGGAAACGCACCAGGTCACCGGAGACGAATGCTTCTCCCAGGGTGGAGTCGCCGCGCACCTCCACCTCGGGGTAGACGCTCAATTCCATGCCGGTGGGTGAGTAGTCGTTCGACAGCACGGGAATCGCCACGATGTCGCCGGTTCGCACCACGGCGGTGTCGTCGAGGACCACGGGGGGTTGGTTGTTCAGGCGGGGCTGTTGCGGCAGCACCACCACCCGGGCGGTCGCCGACTCGCGACCGTTGGAGACGGTGTAGGAGAAGGTGCGGGGACCGCTCAACTCATTGGATGCCGAGATGCGTAGCGTCGAGTGGTCCTTCACCTCGACGGTGATGCCGAGCCCTGCGTCGACGGAGATCGACTGGACCGCCAACACCCCGCCGAGCGGGTCGGTGTCGTTGTCCAGGACGTTCACCAGCACCGGTGCGTCGGGGGGCAGCAGGGCGAGGTCGTCCTGGGCGCTGGGTTTCGGATCGATGGCTGCTGGATCCTGCACGTCGACGCGGATCTTGCCGCCGGACGCGTTCGGGCCGTCGGAGACGACGTAGGTGAGTTCGTGGGAACCGACCCGGGTCGAAGAGAACAGCGCGGTGGCCTTCTCGTAGTCCGTCTCGAGGGTTTCGTCCGCTGCCGGTTCGCCCATCTCCGAGAGGACGAGGGTTTCACCATTGGGGTCGGAGTCGTTGCTGAGGGGACGCAGCAACACTCGCTCCCCCACGTTGACCACGTAATGGTCGGCGTTGGCCACCGGTGGCAGGTTCGTGGATCCGGAGGAGACCTGGACGGGAATTGTCGCGGAGGTCTCTGCGGTGCCGTCCGAGACGGTGACGGTCAGTTCCCGGGTTCCGGGCCCCTCGGTGCCCAGGTCGCGCACCGAGATGAAACCGTCCTGACGGAAGGTGACGGCCATGCCCTCGCTGCCCGTGGCGTTGACCAGGTAGAGCGGGTCGCCGTCGGGGTCGGTCCAGTCGGGCAGGGTCGAGTACTCCACTGTCGCCTGTTCGGTCATGGTGACGGTGTTCTTGCGGGCCAGCTGGGGTTCCCCGTTGTCGGATGTGGGGGTCACCGTTACGGTGGCGGTGTTGGACAGGTCCTCTCCGTCGAAGGCCTGATAGGTGAACGTCACGGGGTTCGTGGTGTCGGGGGGCAGGAGGATCTGGGCCGAGCGACCGTTCCTGGCGAGTGAGACCTGCACGTTGTCGGGGATGTTGCCGAGTCTGACCGTCAGCACGTCGCCGTCGGGATCGATGTCGTTGAGCAGCACCGGCAGCGTGGTGCTGATCCCGGGCCGGGCGCCCAGCTGGTCATCGGTCGCGACGGGGGGTTCCTGCTTGGCGTTGTTGTCGTTGGTTCGCTCGCGCTGGTTCTCGTCGGTTTCTTGCTCGTCGGTCTGGTTCTGGTCCTCGATCTGGGATTTCACGTTGTCCCAGTCGTTGACGATGGCCATGTTGTCGTTCGGGAGGTAGATGTTGCCCGCCGCGTCATTGATGACGATGATGTCGCGGCTGACACGGAATAGCGGGCTGGTGCTGGTGGCGAGGGTGTCGTTGGTGCCGTTGACGTCGTCGGATTCACCGGGACAGTCGCGTACGTGGGCGCCGGAACCGGACCAGGCCCCGTAGACGCATCCCGCCACGTCGACCGGCGCTGCCGGTTTCCCGGATGGCACCTCGACGCGCTGCGGATCGCCGCCGCCCAATGGGATGGTGAGCAGCGCGTCAGCGGCGGCGACGGTGACGTGGCCGCGTTCTAGGCTCGGCTGCTGGGCCAGGGACGTCGCGGTGATCCCGGAAACCTCGGTGCTGGAACCGGCTGTCCGGACTCGTCCCTCGTCGACGGCCACGAGCTGGTCTCCCGCGATCGTCAGTTGGGTGTTGCTCGTGATGCCGTCCGGGAGTGCGCCGACGGAGTCGGGTCGGAAGCGTTCGTCGGAGCCGGTGACCTTCGTGATGGCTCCGGATGCGTCGACCACGAAACCGGTGCCGTCGCGTCCCACGACGACGTGGGGAGAGTCGACGTCCTCCAGCAGCGGGACGGCGTTGGAGGAGAAATCGGTGAACCGTTCCAGGCTGGTGGCCTAGACCTTGCCCTCTCCCGTGTCCGCGATCAGCACCGTGTTCGCGCCGTGGCTGTATTCCAGGTTCCCGGTGGTGACCCGGTTTCCCATCGTCAGGGTTGCGGTGTCGATAGGCCTGGCTGCCTTGTCCGCTTTGTCCTGCAGCAGGACCTGATTGCCTTCCTGGGAGATGTCGAAATCACGTGTCGGTGCATTCAGACCACCGTCGATGATGCGTGACTGGTAATTGAGGTGCCCGGTCATTCCCAAAGCGGTATTGGTCACCCACACTCCGCCGTCGTTGAGGTCCACTTCCTCAGCCGGAACCCCCTGGTGTGCGAATGCAAACCCACCTAAGGTGAGAATAAGCAGTGCAGTGACTCCACTTTCCACCTTGCGGCGAATAGTTGATTGCACAACTACCCCCCTGAGATAAATTCAGACGAACTCGTTCAGCATAGCTGGGAGGAGAGTCCAGGCTCCATACCTGCAGCGGAATACCTGCAGCGGAGCAATTTTGTGCTCAGTCTCCGAGGCCCGTCCCCACGTCGCGGGCGGTCCGGATCCACGGATGGTCCGGTGGGACCAGCGCCAGATTGCCCGCGACCTTTTTCAGGTCGACGGGCTCGGTGCCGTCGCCCCTGCTCGCGACCATCACCCCACTGACCCCGTCGGCGATGAGGTCGGCGGCGGCGGTGCCGATCCGCGACCCCAACAGTCGATCCTCCGCGCATGGCGTCCCGCCGCGCTGCACGTAGCCGAGAATGGTGACGCGGGTCTCCAGGCCCGTCGCGTCCTCCAAGGCGCGGGCCAGCCGGAAGGTGTGTTCGCGGTGGTCGTCGAGGACCCGGGCCAGATGAGATTTCGCGGCTGCCTTCTCCTGCGGGGTTCCGGCGGCCTTCTTCAGCGATTCGGCGGCGGCGATGGCCTGAGCGGCCGCGACGTCGTTGGCTCCCTCGGCCACCGCGATCACGCTGAAGTTGGTGCCGCGTGCCTGGCGCGCCCGGATGGTCTCGGCGATGGCGTCGACGGAGTAGGGGATCTCGGGGATCAAGATGACGTCCGCCCCGCCCGCGATGCCCGCCCCCAGGGCCAGCCAGCCCGCCTTGTGGCCCATGATCTCGGCCAGGATCACCCGGTGGTGGCTGTGGGCGGTGGAGTGGAGCCGGTCGATGGCGTCGGTGGCGATCTCCAGGGCGGTGGAGAACCCGAAGGTGTTGTCGGTGTGGGCGACGTCGCGATCGATGGTCTTGGGCAGGTGCATCACCGGGATGCCCGCCTCCGACAGACGCAGCGCGTTCTTCGCGGTGCCGCCGCCGCCCAGCATCACCAGGCAATCGAGATCAGCCTGCTCCACGACGTCCTTGATGGTGGGAATGGCGTCGACGACCTCGCGGCCCATGCGCATGCGGTGCACCTTGTCGCGGCTGGTCCCGAGGATGGTGCCGCCGATGGTGAGGATCCCCGACAGCGCTTCCGGGCCGAGCTGGAAACATCTGTTCTCGGCCAGGCCGCGCACCCCGTCGCGGAAACCGATCAGTTCCATGCCGTGTCTGCCGATCACTGCCTTGCCCAGTCCGCGGATGGCCGCGTTCAGGCCGGGGGAGTCGCCGCCCGCGGTCAGGACACCGATGCGTTTCGCGCTGCTCATGAGAACCTCCTCGTTCACGCCGAGCCTACCCCGAAGCGGTGGTGTACTGCTGGGTACTAGCTTTGACCCATGCAGCGAGTACTGGTGGGATATGCGACCCGTGCGGGTTCCACGGCTGAAGTGGCCGGGTTCATCGCTGACGAACTGCGCGCCCGGGGTATCGACGTCGTGGTGGCGGATTTGCGCGACGACCCCGATCCGGCAGGCTTCGACGGGTTCGTGCTGGGCAGCGCTACCCAGGCGTTGACGTGGCTGCCGGAGTCGCTGACATGGCTGCGCAAACATGGGGAGGATGTGGGGCGGGCGGCGCTGTTCAATGTCTCCATCACTGCCGTCGACCCCGCCAAGCAGGACGTCGCGCTCGGCCATAACAAGGCCGCGGTGGAGCTGGTTGAGGCCACCTCACAGGCGGCCTTCGCGGGTCGTTACGCCCCCGAGAAGGCCGGGTTGTTCAAGAAGCTGCTGTTCTGGATCCTCGCGAAGAAACCCGCCGACCACGTCGATCCACCGACGATCCGCGCCTGGGCCCGGGAGCTCGACCTCACGAGGACGAGCGAAGCGTCGTGAGGAAACGGGACGCCGATGCCTGGCGTTCCTCGTGTTCAACCTTGGCCTTCTCGTATGTGTCGGCAGTGGTTTTGGTGGCGTCCTCGATGCGCCTGGCCAAGGAGTCCTTGCTGGCCTCCAGTGCGTTGCGCCGCTCCACGGCGGTCTCGTTCAGTTTGTAGCCGAGTACTGCTGCGACGATTCCTGCGAGGCCGAGCAGCAGGAACCAGTTCGAGCGTGTCGCCAGGAGCAGCGCGATGGAGGCAGTCGTCAAGGCGGCCCCCGCCCACATGATCTCCCTGCCGCGAAGGATGAGGCCCGTGGGCTGCTGGGAGTCGTAGCGGCGCATCAGGGTTCGCATCGCTGTCTGGTCGTGGATGCCGTGGGGGCCGACGGTGAGGCTGTCGTAACCGGACACCTTCTTCTCCGGGAGTCGCGGCTCCGGTTCCGTCTGCCATTCCCGCGCGACCGGCGCGAAGGCCTCGGCGATCAGCAACCACAGGCTGCGGCGGTCCTGCCTGCTGGCGTGGTCGTCGAGGGCGGTCTGTCGCAGGGCATCGATGACGATGTGACGTTTTTCGGGCACCTCGTCGGGGAGTTTGCTGGCGCCGAGGGGATTGTTGAACTGTTCCTCCAGGAGTTCCGCGCGGGCCAGTAGCTCGTGTTCGCTCTCACTACCGCCGTTGATGTGGACCTGCAGCACCCGAACGAGCATGGCCCGGGTGGATTCCCAGGCATTCTCCTCAGGGGAGGTCTCCTCCACGACCACGGGGGTTTCCTCGGGTTCCGGCTCCGGTTCTGGCCTGCTCGAGGTGTCCTGGAAGCGTCCGGAACCTCGGATCACGAAATCGGGGCGGCCCGTTCTGGTGGCGGTCCAGCCGGTCTCCTGCTCGGAGGTGGGCCGTGGAGCGAATTCCTCGAGCTGCGACGTCACCCATTCCAGCGCCGTGGCGTTGTCGGCACCGGCCTGGGCTCTCGCCCACTCCAGCCAGTCGTCGGCGCTGGTGATCAGCGGTCGGAAGGTTGTGGTGAGCGTCGTCAGGGCCGCCGGGCCGAAGGCTCCGCGCAACGTGGCGCCCCACAGCAGCAGCTGCCACTCGGCCCAGCTTCCCTGGCCGTCGGGGGTCAGGAGCTTCGGCAGCTCCGCGACCACGGCTTCACCCCCGCCGAATGCGGCCTGCGCGGTCGCGAGGAAGACCGGTGCCGCGTGGGGGTCGCGTTGCCGGGCGAGTGCGGCCTGCTCCGGGTCGACGGAACCGTCGGGACGCAGGGCGGACATCGCGGGGGGCAGCCAGTAGTCGTCGACGTCCGGTCGCTGCGGAGGAATACCGCCGTCGAGCAGCACCTGGAGGTCCTGGAAGGCGTAGCGTCGCGCCTCGGCGTGCTGTGGGAAGGCCGTCAGCTGTTTGCGGATTCCGTCGAGTTCCACGAAAGCGACGAAGGCGTTGGTGAGCGCGTCGAGCCGGGCCTCCAGCGAGCCCTGCATGGTGCGCAGCTCGGAACGCAGTTTCGAGGTGTCGCGCTGCTGGCGTACCCTGCTGGCGGACAGGGCCTCTGCTTGGGCTTCCAGCTCCTTGCGCAACAACCGGGCGCGTCCGTACTCGCTGGCCCAGAACCACTCGCTGTTGTTCACCATCCCACCATGATGCCTGCGGGTGGGGGCAGTCTTCCGTCTCCTGGGAACCTTATTCACCGTGACGGCGGGCCAGCCATAAAGTGTGGGTCCTGATGGATAGCCTCCTCGTGCGACCAAGAGTTTTCTCCGTCGTCGGATGCTTTCCTTTCACAGATGGCGCAGCACGTCAGATGGTTATCGCCCCCGGATTCTGACCAGCCGCCGTGTGTCGGCGGTTTTCTTGTGGGAAGCGTCTCTTCGCGCGGCGATTCCCGCTTTCGATTCCGTCTTCGCGGTGGAGCAGGAATGTGACGTCAACGTGGAGCCGGAACCTGAGGGATGGGAATTTCCCTGCGGTTATCGGGTGTGAGCCCGTATTCCCGGCGTCCGCGGGCCCCGGGTCCCTGATGGGCGACCTCCACCGCTGCCTCTCCCGGTGTTATCCTGCCTGCGGAAAGAAGCTGGCAACGAGAGTTCTCACCATGTCTCATTCATCCGCAACCAGCTCCATCAAGGAACTGACGATTCGCGGCATAATTATCGGCGGCATCATCACCGTCGTCTTCACGGCGGCGAACGTCTATCTGGGACTCAAGGTGGGGATCACCTTCGCCACCTCCATCCCGGCCGCGGTCATCTCCATGGCAATCTTGCGGCGTTTCGCCGATCACACGGTCCAGGAGAACAACATCGTTCAGACGATCGCTTCGGCAGCCGGCACCCTGTCGTCGATCATCTTCGTCCTGCCGGGACTCATCATCATCGGCTGGTGGTCGGGTTTTCCCTACTGGACGACGGTTTTCGTCATCATTGAGGCTTATTCATAGGGGTGTTTTGGCTTTCCCCAACTAACGCTTTATCCGAGGGGGATGTGAGGGCGGCTTGCCCGATCTGAGACAATTCAAGGT
>JABCNW020000015.1 GCA_013333945.2 Propionibacterium sp. | reverse complement strand
CCGGAACTCATCATCCCCGACGAGACCCTGAGCCTGGCCGACGGGGCGATCGCCCCTTGGAACACCCCGCACCTGAAGGGACACTTCGAACACGTCCTGGAAGCTCTGTCCCTCGAAACGGGTTTCGACATGCGCACCCCGTGGCAGAACCTGGCGGCCAAGCATCGGAAAGTGCTGCTCAACGGAGTTCCTGGAGCCGTGGTGGTGAGTTTCCGCAATCGGTTCGGGCGGACCCGGTCCTTCTCGCAGAAATACGAGGGCATCCTGCCGTTCGTCCGGCGCCGCTACGCCGAGTCTGAGACCGACTCAGCGCGCGAACGCTGGGGCGGTTACATGCGGGAGATCAACTGCCATTCCTGCGGTGGCACGCGCCAGAGGCCTGAGACCCTGTGCGTCACCGTCGCCGGCAGAAATATCGCGGAGGTCGCGGACCTGTCCATCGGGGAGGCCTTTGAATACCTGGATGCGCTCTCTCTCAACGAACGAGAGGCACGAATCGCGGAGCGCGTGGTCAAGGAGATCCGGGAGCGGCTGCGTTTCCTGCTGGACGTTGGCCTGGACTACCTGACGTTGTCGCGGTCGGCCGGGTCGCTGTCGGGCGGTGAGGCGCAGCGCATCCGGTTGGCCACACAGATCGGCTCCGGGCTGGTCGGGGTGCTCTACGTCCTGGACGAGCCGAGCATCGGGCTGCACCAGCGCGACAACCGGCGGCTGATCGAAACCCTCGTGCGACTTCGGGACCTCGGCAACACCCTCATCGTCGTCGAACACGACGAGGACACCGTTCGGGCAGCCGACTGGGTAGTTGACATCGGTCCGGGAGCGGGGGAGCACGGCGGGGAGGTCGTGGTCTCCGGCCCTGTCGAGGAACTGCTCGCCAGCGAGGTATCCATGACGGGCCGTTACCTGTCGGGAAGGTTGGTCATTGATGTGCCCTCGGTGCGACGCCCCGGCAACGGCAAGTCCGTGACCGTCGTCGGCGCCTCGGAGAACAACCTGCAGGACGTGGACGTGTCTTTCCCGCTGGGCAGGCTCGTCGCGGTGACTGGGGTCTCCGGATCCGGGAAGTCGTCGCTGGTCAACTCGATTCTCTACACGGCGGCCGCCAAGCAGATCTATGGCGCCAAGGCGGTGCCCGGCAGGCACCGGAAGCTGAAGGGCCTGGAAAACCTGGACAAGGTGATCCAGGTGGATCAGTCGCCGATCGGTCGCACCCCGCGCTCTAACCCGGCCACCTACACGGGTGTCTTCGACAAGATCCGCGGGCTGTTTGCCAGCACCCCAGAGGCCAAGGTTCGCGGCTACCTGCCCGGACGGTTTTCTTTCAACGTCAAGGGCGGGCGCTGTGAGAACTGCTCGGGCGACGGCACCATCAAGATCGAGATGAACTTCCTACCGGATGTCTACGTTCCCTGTGAGATCTGCCATGGGGCCCGGTACAACCGCGAAACCCTCGAGGTGCACTACAAGGGCAGGTCGATCTCCGACGTGCTACAGATGTCCATCAGCGAGGGGACGCAATTCTTCGAATCCATCCCGGCCATCGCCCGACACCTGAAGACCCTGGAGGAGGTGGGGCTCGGCTATGTCCGTCTCGGACAGCCCGCGACCACCCTGTCCGGAGGTGAGGCGCAGCGCGTGAAACTTGCCGCGGAACTGCAGAAACGTTCCACGGGACGCACCCTCTACGTGCTCGACGAACCCACCACAGGCCTGCATTTCGAAGACATCCGCAAGCTCCTCACGGTGCTGCACCGCCTCGTCGATGCGGGAAACACAGTCGTGGTGATCGAGCACAATCTTGACGTCATCAAGGCGGCTGACTGGATCATAGACATGGGTCCGGGTGGCGGATCTCGCGGCGGTCAGGTGGTAGCCATCGGCACCCCGGAGGAGGTTGCGAAGGTTGCGGAGTCAGCGACTGGCGAATTCTTGGCGCCGCTGTTGGAACACTGAATCGATGGCTCAGGCCCACAACTGGTTGAGCCGGTTCGTTCCCTAGGTGCCGGGGCGCACCAGCCCGTGTTCGTAGGCCGCGATCACCAGTTGGGCGCGATCCCGGGCCTGCAGGCGGCTTAGCAACGCCGAGATGTGGGTCTTACAGGTGGCGTGGCTGATGTGCAGCTCCCGTTCGATCTGGTCGTTCGACAACCCTCGGGCCACGAGCCTGAGGATCTCGGTCTGCCGCGGGGTCAGTTCCGCCACTCTTCCGGAGGGAATCGCGTCCGGGAGGCAGCTCTCCACCAGGGTGGTGATGGCTGAGGGGGCCAAGAGGGCCTGTCCGGCTGACACGGTGCGCACCGCGTTGATCAGGGCCTCCGGGGTCGCGTCCTTCAACAGGAAACCGGAGGCCCCCGCACGCAGGGCCCCGAAAACGTACTCATCCAGGTCGAACATGGTCAGCACCAGCACACGGACTTCGGACAGACGTGGGTCGCGGACGATGGAACGGGTCGCCGCGATCCCATCGAGTTGCGGCATGCGGATGTCCATCAGCACGACATCCGGCACCAGCTCCCGGGCCAGTGAGACGGCTTCCACGCCGGTGGCGGCCTCTGCCACGACCCGGAAGCCCGGCTGGGCGTCCAACAGGTGCGCCAGCGACTGGCGCAGCAATTTCTGGTCATCGGCGATCAGGACACGGATTTCAGGCACGGACCGGCTCCGGATCTGGCAGCTCGGCCTCGAGTCGGAAACCGTCTGGGGAGCGGTGGTGGTGGAGGTTCCCGCCCAGCGCGGCGACGCGTTCCCGCAGCCCGATCAGGCCGCTGCCGGTCCCGGGAGGTGAACGCCATCCAGGAACCGGACCGGAATCCGTCACGGCCACGTGAAGGACCTCCCCGCGGCGGGTGAGTTCGACGTGGACACTGGTGGGGCCGGCGTGCCTGGCGGCATTCGCCAGCCCTTCCTGAAGGATGCGGTGGATGGCTAGCGCCACTCCCTCGCTGTTCGGCGTGACCCCGGCATTGGACATTTCCACGTGCAGCCCCGCACGCTCGGCGGAAGCCAGGAGATCATCCCAGTTGGGATCGCCCGGGCTGGGGGACAGGGGCGCGTCCTGGTCGGAACGCAGCACCTGAAGCATTCGGCGCAGTTCCAGGGTGGTGGCGCGGCTCGCTTGTTCGATGTCGCAGAGCGCTGCCGCCAGGCGTTCGGGATCCTCGGCGTCCACATTGCGGGCCACCGCGGCGCGCACCGTTTTCAGACCGATGCCGTGGGAGACGAGATCGTGCAGGTCCCGGGCTATCGTCAACCGCTCCATCGTCACGGCAGTGGAGATCTGCTGGGATCGCAGCTGCTCGGCCTGGCGCCGCCCGGATCGTTTCGCCGCCCACCAGATCCAGCACACCAGCAGGCCCATCGACAGCATGATCACGAGCTGGATCAGGCTGCTAGGACCCGACTCGGTGCTGACGCCGCACAAGGTCAGGAGCAGCACGAGCACCGCCAGTACCTGGAAGGAGAAGTAACGGTGCATGGGGCGATGCTAGCCGTGGCCGGAACGAGGAATCATCACCCCACGGGCTGAGAACCCAGGGGCTGAGGCACGGACCGGAAATCGGTGCTGGGCCCGACGGGCAGGGGGCGTTCGCCACAGCATGATCGGGGGCATGATCAGATGTGACGATGTTTCCAAGGTCCGTGGACGCCGGAAAATCCTGGACGGGGTGGGGTTCGAGGCGAGGCCTGGGCGGGTGACGGGTTTCGTCGGACCGAACGGGGCCGGCAAGTCATCGAGCCTGCGCATCCTGCTCGGCCTGGACCGGGCCACGACCGGGCATGCCACCATCGACGGCCGACCCTACCGGGAGCTCCGGAACCCGCTGAGGCACGTCGGCTCCATGCTCGACGGGGCTGCCGCCCACCCGTCCCGCACTGCTCGCGCTCATCTCGGGTGGGTGGCGGCCAGTAACGACATCCCGAGGAAAAGGGTCCAGCAGGTCCTGGAGGAGGTCGGGTTGGCGGCCGACGCCAATCGGCGGGTGGGCACCTATTCGCTGGGCATGGGGCAGCGGCTCGGATTGGCGACCGCCCTGCTGGGGAAACCGGAGCGGTTGGTCCTCGACGAACCGGTCAACGGCCTCGACCCGCAGGGGGTCAGGTGGATCCGTCGGCTGCTCAGGGCGCACGCCGATGCGGGGGGCACGGTGCTGCTGTCCAGCCACCTGATCGGTGAACTGGCGGAGATCGTCGACGACATCGTGATCATCAACGGCGGCCGGATCAAGGCCTGGGGCGGAGTGGCCGACGTCATGGCGGGTCATCCCAGCCTGGAGGAAGCGTTCTTCGCTCACGTGGAGGCACGCGCATGAGGCGGGCGATGCGCGCCGAGGCGCTGAAACTGTGCACCCTCCCCGGCATCTGGCTGGCCGGTTTGCTGGCCCTGGCGGTCCCGATGCTTCTGGCATGGCTGGCGAGCTCCCAGACCATGCGCGCGGTGGAAACCGGCCAGCTCGGAGCGCTGTACGACACCTCCACGACCGACTCCGGATTCACAGCGCTCACCGTGGCGCAGGTCGGTTTCGTGGTGCTCGGTGTGCTGTCCGTCTCCAGCGAGTACGTCCGCAATGCCCAGGCCGTCGGGCGGGGCAGGCAACTCACCACCAGCATGGTCGCCACCCCCGGGGGAGCCAGACGGATGGTCGCGAAACTCACCGTGCTCCTGGGACTCGCCACGGTGCTGGCCGTGGCGGCCACCGCGGGCACCCTGGCGGTCGCGCACTGGGCACTGGGTGGCGTGGAGGCCACGTGGGGGAACCCCTGGCCCCGGGTCGCGGGGGTGGTGTTCTTCCTGGTGACCATGACAGTGATCGCGGCCGCCCTGGCCGAACTGGTCCGCGGCGGAACCCTGCCCCTGACGCTGCTGGTGATCAACTCCTCGGCCGTGTCCTTCTCGTTCCTGCTCTCGAAGGTGACCCCACTGGCCCGCTACGCACCGGACCTTGCGCTGGCCCACACGTTTCTGACCGACACCGCGATCCAGGATCCCCTCAGCCCCGGGGTCGGAATGCTGGTGGGCGCCGTCTGGGGTGTTGCCGCCATCATCCTGGCCGTGCTGCTTCACGCCAGAAGGGAGGCCTGAGATGGCGGTCATCGCGGCGGAGTGGCGCAAACTCGGGCTCCCGGGCATCTGGCTGGTTGCGGCGCTCACGGTCGCCGGGTCCTGGGCGTTGGCGGCATTGATGTCGAGGTCCAGCGGTTCCGCGCAGACCCTGCAGCTGGTGCCTTCGTTGACGGCCATGGGGTGCATCCTGCTCGGTGTGATGACGGCAACGGGGGAGTACTCCGGAAGACAGGTCGCCACCACCTGTACAGCCATGCCCCGCCGTTTCTCGGTGGCGGTGGCCAAGGCGTTGACCGCAACGGTGGTGCTGACAGCGGCGGCGATGGTGGCCGCGGGCGGGGTGCGTCTGCTGGTTCCCGAGGGCGAGTGGGCCCTTCCCTGGGCGGTGGTGCATCTCGCTGCGATGGGTCTGCTCGGATACGCCATCGGCCTGGTGGCGAGGCAGCTGGTTGCCTCCCTCACCGCTGCGTTCGTCCTTCTCGTCGTGGCGGGCCCCGTGCTGCGGCCCTACACCACGCTGGCGACCTGGCTTCCCGGCTCCGTCGGGGCCGACCTGTTCGCGCCCGATCCGGCGCATCCCCTGGCGGAATCGGCGGGAGCCCTGGCCGGGTGGGTGCTGGGAATCTGGGCGATCGCCGCGGTGGCCTGGGCCCGTCGCGACGCCTGACCGGGGAAAGCCCTTGCCGGGGTGTACCCTCACACCATGAAACCCTCCGATTCGGACCATTCGCTTCGGCCGGTTTCGTACATCATCCTGGGAATGCTCGCGACCGCGGGTCCCATGACCTCGTACGAGCTGGAACACAACGCACGGATCTCCGTCGCGTTCTTCTGGCCCTTCCCGCACTCGCAGCTCTACGCCGAGCCCAGGAAACTGGAGGAGGCGGGGCTGGTGGACGTGGCCTCCGAGGAGGGCGGGCGACGCCGCCGGGTCTACTCGATCACGGAGGACGGGCTCCGTGCCCTGCGCGGCTGGCTGCAACGACCCGCTGACGCCGCGCAGACTCGGGATCCCGCCCTCCTGCAACTGTTCTTCGCCGACGCGGACCCGGCCATCGTCGGTCCCCTCGCGAGACGGAAGGCGGCTGAACTGGAATCCAGACTGGATTTCCTGGAACGCGATGATCTCGGCGGGGACCGTCCCCACCACCGCATGGTGCTGGCCTGGGGGCGGGCGCAGACCCGCAGCAACCTGGAGTTCTGGCGGAGCATTGCTGAGGAGGCGGAATGAAGAACTGGTTGCGGTCACATCCCCTGGGCGGTTACATCGCCCTGGCCTACGTGGGTTCTTGGATCCTGTGGCTGCCCGCCCTGTTGGGGCGGAAAAACCTGGGGCTGTTGCCTTACGAACTCCCCACGGCGGCGAGCGTCGTGTTGAATCAACTCGCCCTGTTCGCCGGGCCTTTCCTAGCTTCCTTGCTAATGACTCGGTTGACGACCGGGTCGCTGAAGATCTGGACGGCCTCCCTGCTGCGTTGGCGGGTGCCGCCGGTGGCCTATCTGCTGGCCCTGGTGGCGATCCCAGCGGCCGTGATTGCGGTCCTGGCAATTCTGCCGGGCGAAACGGCGGGTGGGCCCGAACTCGCCGGCCCCGCCTTGGTCATCGCCCCTCTGGTGATGGGGGTGGCGTACCTGATCGGCGGGCCGCTCCAGGAGGAGGTCGGGTGGCGGGGATTCGCGCTGCCTAGGCTGCAGGAACGCACCTCACCGCTTCCGGCCGCCGTGATCCTCGGGATCGTCTGGGGAGGCTGGCACCTGCCCCAGTTCCTGATCGCGGAATGGGAGACCCCGCACCGGGACGTGGGTGACCTGCTTGCCTTCCTCGCGTTCACGGTTGCGGCGTCGATCGTCCTGTCCTGGATCACCAACACGGCGCGCGGATCCGTTCTCCTCGCGATCCTCGCCCACAATGCGATCAACTGGGCGTTGAGCGTGTGGGAGAAGGCGACTGGCCAGAAGGTGACGAGCCTGTGGCCGGCGGTGCTGGGACTGGCCGTTCTGGCGGTGATCGCCGTCGCCGTGACCCGGGACCGGCTGGGATACCGAAATTCTCAGTGATCCCAGAGGGCGGAAACGGGCATGCTCCAGGAACCGGGTCCCATCCTCACGGTTCTGGGATGCATGTTCAGGACGATGCCCCCGGCGGAAACGGTCGCCGATCCGGTCCCTGAGTTTCTTCAGGTGCGTGAAGTGTTCCGATCTCGGTGTCTGGGTGGCCTTGACCTCCAATCCCCAGACGCGCCCGTCCGCTGGGTTAACCGGAGTTCTCTCTGGGCGACGCAGGTCGGTGGAACCGGTCAGTAGGAAACATCCGGGGTGGCGGTCCCGGATGCGCATGGGAACGATATTACGAGCGGCATTGTGGTTCTGCACCCGAGTCGTTGTGGTTCTGCAGGGCAGGCGGAGCGGGCCGGGTGGGTCGCCAACAGCTCGGCCAAGCTCATCGAATCGCGACCCGCCAGACCCTTCAGCTGGGTCTGGCAGCTGAAACCATCGGCCAGGACTATGGCCCCGGGGTTGGCCGTCACCGCTGGCCCGAGATCGTGTTCGAAGACCTTCACGCTCACCTCGTGGTGGCCAATCTCGACGCCAAAGTTTCCGGCCAACCCGCAGCAGCCACCTACCTGCACCAGCTCCGCCCCCGTCGCCTTCAACAAGCTCCGGTCAGCCTGCCATCCGATCACGGAGGCATGGTGGCAGTGGGGCTGGGCGACGATGGTGTGCCCGGACAGATCCGGGGGCAGGAAATCGGGATCCTTGGCCAGAAACTCCGCGAGGGTCAGGACCTTCCCTCTCAACGCCTCAACGTTGGTATCCCCTGGGAGGAGTTCGGGCGCGTCGGAACGCCACACGCTGGTGCAGCTCGGCTCTACACCGATGATGGGAATGCCTTGTTCGACGAAGGGCGCCAGCACGGCGGCTGCGTGTCTGAGCTGGCGGCGGGCGCCGTCGAGCTGGCCCGTCGAGATCCAGGTCAGGCCGCAGCAGGCCTTGTCATCCAGTGCCCGGGGTTCGTAACCGAGACGGGCCAGCACCTGTACCACCGCGGCGAAGGAGTTGGACTCGAAGCAGTCGCTGAACGAGTCCACCCAGATCAGGACGGGTCCCTTGTTCCCGCCTTCCGGCAGTGCGGTGCGGCGGCGGGCGGAACGCGACGCGAACCGCGGGATCTGCCGTCGCCCGTCGACCCCGGCGGCCCATTTCATCAGGCTCCCCACCCCGGGGGCGCCACCGATGACGTTGATGAGTGGCCCGATGCCGGGGAGTTTCGTGATGAGACGTCCCCAGCGCGGCAACCAGCCCAGGGAGTAGTGGTTGCGGGGTCGCAGCCGTCCCTTGAGACGTTCGTGGGTGACGCGCGACTTGTAGGCGGCCATGTCGATTCCCGTGGGGCAGTCGCGGGAGCAGCCCTTGCAGGACAGGCACAGGTCGAGGGCCTCGGTCACGTCCCGTGAACGCCAGCCTCCCGTGATGAGAGAACCGTTGACCATTTCCTGCAACGCCCTGGCCCGGCCTCGCGTGGAATCCTTCTCATCGCGGGTGGCCTGATAACTCGGACACATCACCCCGCCGGAGGCCGTGGTGTTTGACAGGCACTTGCCGACCCCTGAGCACTGGTGCACCTGGGCCACGAACTCGGGGTCCTCCAGGTTCAGGGGGGACATGGTTGCCGCCACCATCCGGAGGTTGGAGTCGGTGGGCTCGGGGTCGACCAGCACTCCCGGATTGAGCAGGTTTTCGGGATCGAACAGGTGTTTGAGCTCGCCGAACAGTTTCAGGGCCTCAGGGGAATACATCCGTGGCAGCAGCTCCGAGCGGGCGCGCCCGTCGCCGTGCTCGCCGGACATCGAACCGCCGTGGGAGGCCACCATCTCGGCGGCTTCCAACATGAAAGCGCGATACCGGGCTTTGCCATCGGGCGCCTCGAAGGGGAAATCGATGCGCGCGTGGACACAGCCGTCACCAAAGTGCCCGTAAGGCAGCGAATGCAGGCCGTGCCGGGCCAGGAGGGCCTCGAAGTCGCGCAGGTAGTCGCCCAGGTGTTCCGGGGGTACAGCCGCGTCCTCCCAGCTTCCATAGGCGGGTTTGTCCAGTGACACCCCGGCCAATCCTGCCCCGTCGGCCCGTAGTTTCCACAGCGATGCGGCCTGCTCCTGATCCTCGACGGCCCACCCGGCCTGGGTGTCGGCTTCGGTGAGGAGCGCCTCAGCGCGGTCGCGGACCTCTGCGGGATCCTCCCCGGCCAGTTCGACGAACATCCAGCCCTCGCCCGCGGGTAGCCGGCCGACGGAATCAGTACCTCGTTTGCGGATCACTACATCCACGATGCGCCGGTCTAGTCCTTCGCAGGCTGTCGGGTGGAACTTCAGCAGTCGGGAGATGTCGTCCCCCGCGCGGTCCATCGACGGGTAGCCGAGTGCCACCATGATGCGGTGCGGCGGATCGGGAGTCAGGCGTACGGTGGCTCGGGTGATGACCCCCAGCGTGCCCTCAGAGCCCGCGAAGAACTTCGCGACGTCGAATTTCTTCTCCGGCAGCAGGTGCTCCATTGAATACCCGGAGACCTGCCGTGAGAACCGACCGAACTCGGTGCGGATCACACCCAGGTTGGCCATCACCAGGGAGCGCAGCTCGGGAAAGTCCTCGCGACCCAGTATCCGCAGCTGACCGCGACCATCGATGATCTCCAGTTCCCCCACGTTGTCGGACATGCGACCGTAGCCGAGGGCTCGTGGTCCGCAGGCGTTGTTCCCGATCATTCCGCCGACGGTGCAGCGTGAGGATGTGGAGGGGTCCGGGCCGAGCCGCAGACCGTGGGGGGCTGCTGCTTGCTGGAGGGTCTCTTGCACCACCCCCGGATCGATGACAGCGGTGCGGGTTTGCTCGTCGACGGCGTGGATGCGGTTCAGGTGCGTAGCGACGTCTATAACGAGGCCCTCACCAACCGCGTTGCCCGCGCACGAGGTACCCGCGCCACGCATGGTGATGGGGAGGCGGCATTCCAATGAAGCCCGTACGAGTGCGAACAGTTGGTCGCGGTTCTGAGGACGGGCAACCACCAAAGGGGGTATCCGGTAGAGGGATGCGTCGGAAGAGTAGATGCCGCGGGTGAGGGCTGAATCGTCCAGCAGGTGTGTCAGGTCGCCTAGTCGGTCACGAAGCAGCTCGGCTGGATTCACGAATGTTCATCGTAGTCCGGTACCGCCAAGATGGCGTCGCAGGCACGGCCCAGGGCCGTCAGATCTTCCGGGGCGACGGCGTCTATCAGGATCCGGCGCACAGCCGCCACGTGTCCGGGGGCGACCTGGGAGAGGAAACGCATTCCTTCCGCTGTCAAGGATGCAAGGACCCCTCGCCCGTCGTCGGTGCAGTTGGCGCGTTCCGCATGGCCCCTGGCCTCGAGACGCTTGACCGTGTGTGTCAAGCGGGAGCGCGACTGACTGACCGCATGGGCGAGCTCGCTCATGCGTAATTGCTGGCCCGGGGCCTCCGAGAGCGTAACAAGTATCTCGTATTCCGCCAGATCCAGGCCTGCCAGTCTGAGGTCTGCGTCGAGGTAACTCTGTATGCGATGAGTGGCGCGAAGCCAAGCACGCCAGGTCCGCTGCTGATCATCGTCTAACCATTCAACCTTGGTCACAGTTCGCAATCCTAACCATGGGGATGGTCCTTTCGTGGCCAGTTGTGTAAAGACCTCCATAATTTCGGTTAGGCTCGCAACGCCGTGTTCCTTAGGAGTGTTGATGAGTCTTCAAGAAGAACTGCTCAGCTTTGCCAGCTCGGTCGGTGACATGTTCCGCCGCCGGGTGGCCGAGACCCCCGATGGCCTGGCCTTCCTGGACCCGGATCGCGCACCGGAAGGTCCGAACACCTGGACTAAGTACACCTGGGCGGAATCGAGAGTACTCGTGGACCGACTGGCGGCCGGTCTGCTGGCCCGAGGGCTGGCCCGCGAACAAAGGGTAGGGATCATCTCCACCACCAGGCTCGAATGGATCCTGCTCGACTTGGCTGTCGCCTGCGCTGCTGGGGCCACCACGACGGTGTACCCGAATACCGCTGCGGGGGATGTGGAGTTCATCCTGGAGGATTCGGGAACGTGTATCGCGGTGGTCGAGGACGCTGCTCAGCGGGCGAAGGTGGAGGCCAGCCCCATTCTGAAGGAGACCATCCACACCATCATCGTCATTGATGCCGCCAACGTGGAACTGAGTGATCGGATCATTTCTTACACGCAGCTGCAGCTGCGTGGTGCGGAACTGCTGAAGCAGAACCCCGAGGCCGTGGACGAGACCATCGCATCCACCGACCGTGACACCTTGTCCACTCTCATATACACATCTGGGACAACAGGGCAGCCGAAGGGGGTGCGGCTCAACCATGCCTCGTGGATCTACGAGGGTTCGGGAACCAAGTACTGGGAGATTATTGATGACTCCGACCTGCAATACCTGTGGCTGCCGCTCAGTCACGTTTTCGGGAAGGCGCTTATCGCATGTCAGATCGCCTATGGGTTCGCCTCGGCCGTAGATGGCAGAATCGACCGGATCGTCGACGGCCTGGGGGAGATCAAACCGACGTTCATGTGCGGGGCTCCTCGTATCTTCGAGAAGGTGCGGGCCGCCGTCATGACTGCGAATACGGGAGTCAAGGGTCGGATCTCTCGGTGGGCCTTCGCGGTGGGGCGGGATTCCCGCAGCTACCGGCTCTCCGGGCGTCCGATGCCTGGATTCCTAGCAATGAAATACCGGTTGGCAGACGCTCTGGTGTTCTCCAAACTTAAAGCGAAGCTCGGTGGTCGGATGAAGTTCATGATCTCCGGGTCCGCGAAGCTCTCCGCCCAGGTGCAGGAATGGTTCTATTCCGCGGGCCTGCTGATAGTCGAGGGATACGGCTCCACGGAGACCTCCGCCATCGCTTTCTTGAATGTTCCGACCGAGCCGCGTTTCGGGTCGGTTGGCAAGGTTATGCCCGGCATTGAGACGAAACTTGCCGAGGACGGGGAGGTGCTGCTGCGTGGACCCATCATCACCCCGGGGTATCACAACCTGCCCGACATCACGGCGGAGGTGTTCAGCGATGGCTGGTACCACACCGGCGACCTGGGAGAGTTCGATGCCGAGGGCAACCTGACCATCACTGATCGCAAGAAAGATCTGTTCAAGACCTCCGGCGGCAAATACGTTGCCCCGCAAAAAGTGGAAGCCGCGATCACCGCGAACATTCCTTACATCTCGCAGGCCATCGCGGTGGGGGACGGGCGCAAGTACTGTTCAGCGCTGCTGGTCCTCGACCCGTCCCTGCTCCGCGCCTGGGCGCAGAAACGTCAGCTCGGGCATCTCAGCTATGCAGAACTCAGTCAGCGACCAGAGATCCGTGCCTCGATCGAAAAACAGATGGCGAAGGCCAATACGCGTCTCGAGCGGTGGGAAACTGTGAAGCGTTTCGCGATTCTTGATCACGAGCTGACTGTGGACAACGACGGGGTGACCCCCAACATGAAGATCCGCCGCGCGGCGGTGACGAAACGCTACGGCGACATTGTCGACTCTCTCTACGACGCGGAGGGATGACGTGTTCCGCACCACGATCGCGCTTCGCTGGTCCGATCTCGATGCCCAGGGACATGTCAACAACGCTGTGATCGCCGACTACCTCCAGGAGGCGAGAACCGCGTTCTTCAGGGCGGGGCCATGTTCCGGGCTGCTCGACTCTGGGGTCGTGGTGGTCGGTCACCAGATCAGCTATCTGGCGCCGATCTCCTACTCGGATGCCGGTATTGGTGCGGATGTCGTGATCACCCGGCTGGGTGGTGCTCGGTTCGACGTGGCCTACGCGCTCTTCCAGGACGCGACGCTGGTGGCCCGGGCCCGAACGGTGCTGTGTCCGTTCGATTTCGGGACCCAACAACCGACCCGTCTCGCCCTGACCGACCGGGAATGGCTGGCCGAGCATCTGGCAGAAGTGGAGCCCATGCGCCACATCGACGTTCCGGATCTCGGCAGGAACGGCTCGGTGACGCCCTGCCCGGTGCGCTGGTCGGACCTGGACTCCTACGGGCACGTCAACAACGTCAAGGTCCTCGATTACCTGATGCAGGCTCGGATTGCCGCTACCACATCGTGGAGCCCGGCGATGGCGCGTTCCGGGACCAATGGGTCCAGGCTGAACTGGCTGATCGCCCGGCAGGACATCGACTACATCAACCAGATCACCCACCGAACGGATCCCTATGCGGTGCGCACCGCCCCCGCGAAGCTAGGCAACAGCTCTGTGACCCTCGTGGCCGAGATCTTCAATCCCGATGACGGTGCCACCTTTGCCCGCGGTCGCACCGTCCTGGTTGCTGCGGACAGGCAAGGGAAACCCGTTGAGTTGCCTGCCGAGGTGCGCACGGACCTTTCGGAGCGGCTCATTGCGTGAGGCCCTGGCTTGTTGGTCCCAGCGGAACCATCCTCTCCGGTGGCCCCTGAGAAGGGCTGCTCACAACTTCTTGGACCAGGGGCAGGGAAGGGGTCAGAGCAGGCGCCAGTGCCTCGAGGGTCGCTGTGCGAGGTGATGTGTGGGGCCATACCAGAGCAATATCCCGGCTCGGCGCAGGGGAGGCGATCCGGCGCAACGCCAGCCCAGGGGTTGGCGAGACGGGGGGTAGGACCGTCATGGCCGGGAGCAAACTGAGGCCGCCTCCAGAGGCGATCATGTGCCGCATGGTCTCGAGGCTGGTAGCGCGGTAGTCCTTCCGCAGCTGGACCTGGTGTTTGGCGGCCCAGCGCTGCACCTGACCCCCCAGGCAGTGTCCTTCATCCAGGATCAGCAATTCGTACTCAGCTATGCGGGCAGGCGCGATGGGAGACGTTTCCTCAAGTCCTGCGCCCGAATCGTCTGCCAGCAGATGCCCGGCAGGCATTGCCAGGACGAACTCCTCACGGAAGAGAGGGAGCGCTTCCAGGTGCGGGTCATCCGTGGGCATGGCTATCAGTGCTGCGTCCAGCCCGCCTGAATGCAGCATCGTCACCAGCTGCTGGGTCTTCTCCTCGGTCAACAACACCTGGAGATTCGGGAAGTGTTCCCCGATACGGTGCAGGACGTGGGGCAGCAGGTACGGACCGAGGGTGGGGAAAACCCCCAGCCGTAGCTCGGTAGTCGAGCCCGTCGCCTCCCGAGCGATAACTCGTATCGAATCGGCCTCTGCAAGCACGACCCGTGCCCGCTCCACCACCCGCTGACCGACTGGGGTCAGCACCGGGCGGGATGCTGCGCGGTCGATCAGGATGACTCCGAGCTGTTCCTCGAGTTTGCGGAGTTGGACGGACAGGGTCGGCTGTGAGACACCGCAGGCGGTGGCCGCCGAGCGGAAACTCCGCTGGTCGGCCACCGCCACGAGGTATTCCAGATCCCGCAGGTTCATGCCTGGACGGTAGCAGCGGTGGGAGCTTCCGCCTCCTCCCGCGAACGGATGAGGTGGTCGAAGGCGGACAGCGCCGCCGTGGCCCCAGATCCCAGCGGGATGACGATCTGCTCGTAGGGGGTGCTGGCGCAGTCGCCGGCGGCGAACACCCCGGGTAGGGATGTGGCGCCGCGCTGATCGATGACGATCTCGTCCGCGCGGTTGCGTTCGATCACGCCGTCCAGCCAGTCGGTGTCGGGCAGGAGACCGATCTGGACGAAGACCCCCTCCAGTTCCAGGCGCCTCACCTGCCCGGAGGTGCGGTCCTCGACGTCCAGGCCGGTCACCTGGGAGCCGTCGCCGATGACCTCCACCACTCGTGTCGAGGTCAGCACGTCAACGTTGGGCAAGGAGCGCAGCGTTTTCACCAGCACGGCATCGGCCTTGAGGACATCAAGGAACTCCACCACCGTCACGTGCGAGGCAACCTGTGCCAGGTCGATGGCGGCCTCGATGCCCGAATTTCCACCACCGATCACCGCCACCGGCCTGCCTTTGAACAGGGGACCGTCGCAGTGTGGGCAGAAGGTCACGCCCTTGTTCCGGTACTCCTCTTCACCGGGGACACCCATGGTCCGGTAGTGGGCGCCCGTCGCCAGGACGACGCTGCGGGCGCGCAGCGTCCCGCCGCCCTCGATGTCGACTGCGATCAATCCGTCCTCACCGGCCGGGTGCAGTGCCGAGGCCTTCACCCCCGTGGTGATGTCCACGTCGTGGGCGCGGACGTGTTCCTCCAGGGCGGCCCCGAGACGCGGCCCCTCGGTGCGAGGCACCGAGATGAAGTTCTCAATGGCCATGGTGTCGAGGACCTGCCCGCCGAATCGCGCGGCGACCAGTCCGGTGCGCAGCGCCTTGCGGGCGGAGTAGATGGCAGCCGTTGCCCCTGCAGGGCCGCCCCCAACGACCAGGACCTCGAAGGGATCCTTCGCGTCAAGAGCCTCAGCGATGCGAGCGCTGGCCCCGGAATCGAGGCGGGCGACGAAATCAGAGACATCCATGCGACCCTGGCCGAACAGCTGCCCGTCCTTGTAGATCGCGGGGACCGCCTTGATGCCGAGCGCCTCCACTTCGTCCTTGAAGGCACCGCCCTCGACCGCCACATGGCGGATCCTCGGGTTGAGGATGCTCATGGTGTTGAGGGCCTGAACCACGGTCGGGCAGTTCTGGCATGTCAAGGACATGTAGGTGACGAATTCTCCCCCCTCAAGCTGGCGCACCGCCTCGGCGGTTTCCTCGTCCAAGCGGGGGGCGTGGCCGCCGACTTGGACCAGGGCGAGCACCAGCGAAGAGAACTCGTGTCCCATGGGCAGTCCCGCGAACCTGACCTCCACCTCGGTGCCGGCGCGCCGGATTGCGAAGGAGGGGGTGCGGGGGTTGGATTCCTCGACGACGCTCACGAGGGGGCTGAGAGCTGCGACCTCGTCGAGGAGTTCACGCATCCTGGCGGAGGCGGAGGAGTCATCGAGTGAGGCGGCGAGCTCGATCGGGAGCGAGACGAGCTCCAGGTACTTCTTGAGCTGCGCGGTGGCGTTGGCGTCCAGCACTGTGTGGTTTCTCCTTACCGCTTTCTCAGATCTTGCCGACCAGGTCGAAGGACGGGGTGAGGGTTTCCTCGCCTTCCTCCCACTTGGCGGGGCAGACCTCGCCGGGGTGGTTGCGGACGTACTGGGCGGCCTTGACCTTGCGGAGCAGTTCGGCGGCGTTGCGGCCCACGCCCTCGGGGGTGGTCTCGATGTACTGGATGATGCCGTCGGGGTCGATGAGGTAGGTGGAGCGGTCGGCCAGGCCGGAGTCGGGGCGGGCGTTGTCGAAGTTGTTGGTGATCACGCCGTTGACGTCACCGAGCATCGCGAACTCGAGGGTGCCGATCTCGGGAGAGGTCTCGTGCCACGCCTTGTGAACGAAGTGGGAGTCGCGGCTCACCGAGTAGACCTCAACGCCCAGGGACTGGAGCTCGGCGTAGATGCCCTGGAGGTCGGCCAGTTCAGTCGGGCACACGAAGGTGAAGTCGGCGGGGTAGAAGAAGACGATGTTCCATTTGCCCTGGAAATCGTCGCTGGAGACATCCACGAAGGCCCCTGAGCGGTAGGCGGTCGTGGCGAAGGGCTTGATCGGGGTGTTGATCAAGGACATGGGTGGCACCTTTCGTCGTTCAATCAGGACGATAGGAACTATATATCAAAAAAAGTAGAAGTGCATGATCTGATCTATCGACATGGCGTGGGGGCAGCTTCTACCACGAGTCCTTGCGGATGAAGCCCGGCCCCGGCCTTTCTCAGTTCCGATGCCAGGGGATGGGCCGTGGCCCGGGCACCGTCGATCTCTTCGATGCGGAACCGAGCCATCCGACCCTGGGATACCGCCTCGCCCAGGACACGGATCACTCGGGCGGCTTCGGCGGCAGGGGATGCGGAGGGGAACAGGGTCAGCGATCGCCCTGCGCGCCCCAGGTATGCCAGGCAGGTTCCGTCAGCGATCACCACCACGGCCCCGGCCAGACGCGAGGGCCGGGCGGTGTCGTGGGCCGGCCAGGGCAGTACCCGACCGAAAGGGTTCGCGGGATCGACCGCTGCCAGTACCCTCGTCGCGGAGGCGTCGGGTTCGCGGAAGGACCGCAGCGCATCGATGGTCTCAGGGGCGGCGAACTGGGCCGCTCCTAACCCATCCACCAACACCCCGCGCCGCACCAGGCCGCTGTCTTCGAGCTCCCGCAGCAGCCCGTAGGTGGCTGCGAACCCCCCGGGTGTTCCCTCCGCGATTCCCCGGGTCACGACGCCGTAACGCTCCAACCAGCCGGTTGCCCGGGCCAGCCGTGCCTCGGTGGGGGTTGCGGAACCGTCGGTGACGGCGTACCAGCGGCCGGGCAAAGCCCGGGGAGCGGGACTGACGGGACGCGCGGGGCGGGGACGCCTGGCCCTGAAACGGGAGCTGCTGCGTGGGGCGCGACGGGGCGACGCCCCGGCCAGCAACGCGCGGATCGGGGCCATCGAGGCGGGTGCCACTAGTCCCGCCGCGGCGGCCCGCCACAGGAGCTCCGCGTTCCCGGGTGCCACCAGACCGTCACCGAGCCCGGCTGCGAAGGCGACATTTTCCTCATCCGCAGCCTCGGAGGGTGGCGGAAGCAGATCCAGGTCGTCGGTCGCCACGAGCGTCAGCAGCGGATCCGCTCCGGCGCCGCGGAGCCGGATCAGCACCTCCCCCTCGGCTAGCAGCTGATCCAGGTGGGAGGGTTGATACCCGGCGACCCGTGCCGGGAGTATGTGCGATTCCCATAGGCTGGCTGGCAGCATCGCACCTGCCAGCTGCTGCAGGGCTAGGAGAACCTCGTCGGGGGAGGAGGGGCGCGGCTCCGTGATACCGTGCCGATCCAGCAGGAAACGGGCGTAGGCCTTGGCGGGCACCGGCTCCACGGCGACCCGGGCAGCGGCCAGGCAGCGTCCCCGCAACCGGTCCAGGACCCCCGGATCGCAGTACTCGGTATCGGTCTCTGCCTCGGTGAACCTGCCCCTGACCAGGTGGCCCGCATCTGCCTCCGACTCCAGGATGCGGCTGGTCACGCTCCGGCCCAAACCGAACGATGTTGCGAGGGCCTCGGCTGTGAAAGGGGTGTGGGTGCGGGCGAAACGGGCGATGAGCTGGGTCAGGGGATCGCGGTCGCTGGCTTCGGTGCTCACCTCGCCGGGCACCGCCACCCCCAGGGCATCACGCAGCAACGCGAGATCCGGTTCGGCGGCCAGGCGTTCCTCGTCGGCGATGACCACGGGTACCAGGCCGGCCGGTGGCGGATCGGGTAGGGGAAACTCGCTGCGGAGTTCCAACTCCGTGGGGGACAGGGGCCCCAGGCGGCGGGGCAGATCCGCTAGTTCCGCGACATTCCGGGCCCGGTACCCGTCGGCGGTGTGCTGCAGCTCGGCCCGGAAAAGTTCGACGACGACGGGGTCCAGCAGTTCCCGCAGATCCAGCGTTCCGAGCACCGAGGCCAGCAGGGCCGGGTCGAGGGCCAACGACTGGGCCCGTCTCTCCGCTATCGGCAGGTCACCTTCGTACATGAACCTGCCGGCGTAGCCATAGAGCATGCTGGCTGCGAACGGGCTGGGCGAGGGTGTGACCACCTCGACGAGCCGCACCGTGCCGGAACGGATCCGCGAGAGCAGCCCAGTCAGCTCGGGCAGATCCCACCGGTCGTTCAGGCATTCCCGCACCGCCTCCACAGTGATGGGGAAGTTCGGGTGCTGGCGTGCTACTTGGAGCAGCTGGGCGGCCCGGTGACGCTGCTGCCACAGAGGCATCCGGCGACCGTGGCGGCGAGGCAGCAGCAGGGCGCGGGAGGCGCACTCCCGGAATCGGGCTGCGAACAGTGAGGTGCCGCCCACCTGGTCCGCGACGAGGCGTTCCACGTCCTTCGGGGCGATCCGTGCCAGGTTCGCGACCAGGGCGGGCAGTTCCCCGTCCGGCAGCCGCAGGATGAAACCGTCGTCAGTGGCCACGGGTTGGGAATCGACCCCGGAACGCTGCTCTACGAGGGCGGCCACCGCCACGCTCCAGGGTGCCAGTACCGCCCGTCCCAGCGGGCTGTGCACCACGATCCGCCAGTCGCCCAACTCGTCGCGGAACCTTTCCCCCACGACAGTTCGCTCGTCCGGCACCACCCCGGTGGCCTCGCGCTGCTCCGCGACGAGAGTCACCAGCTCCCTCAGGGTGTTCTCGTCGACCCAGGGCAGCTCGAGGCCGTCGGGGTCCTCGGCGACCCGGCGCAGTAGCTCCCCGATGCGGCATCCCAGCTCCGCGGGGCGGGAGAGATCCTCGCCGATCCAGAAGGGCAGCTTCCCGAGCCGCCCCGGCGCGGGGGTGACGAGCACCTGGTCGCGCGTGATCCCGACCACCGTCCACGAGGAGGCGCCGAGCGTGAAGGTCTCACCCACCCGGGTCTCGTGGACCATTTCCTCGTCGAGTTCCCCGACCCGGCGTCCAGGGCCGTCACCGTCGGCCAGGAACACCCCGTAGAGACCCCGGTCCGGGATGGTGCCGCCCGATGTGACGGCGAGCCGTCCGGCCCCGGGCAGGGCGAACAACCGGTCGTCGCGCCGCTCCAGGCGGGCCCGCAGTTCCGAGAAATCGGCGCTGGGATAGGTGCCGAGCAGCAGCTGCAGGACCGCGTCGAAGGCGTCGTCCCTCAGCCCAGAGTAGGGATGGGAACGCCGCACCGCCGCCAGCCAGGTCTCGATCCCCAGTCCCGCATCCCCTGCGGCGGCGGCCGCGGCGATGGTCTGCTGGGCCAGGATGTCGAGCGCCAGCACGGGGATACGCAGCTCCTCGATCCGGCCCGCGAGCATGTCGGAGATGGTCACGACCGCTGCCGCCAGCTCCCCGCGGTGCAGGGTGTGGAGGCGTCCCCGGGAGGTTGCACCCACCCGGTGCCCGGCCCGACCGAAACGCTGCAGCGCACTCGAAGTGGACAAGGGGGCGCTGATCTGGAGCACCTGGTCGACGGCGCCCATGTCGATGCCCAGCTCCAAAGAGCTCGTGGCCACGACGGCCCGCAGCCGCCCCACTTTGAGTGCGTCCTCGATCTCGGCCCGGACGTGTTTGCTGACCGAACCGTGATGGGCGCGGGCCAGGTCTTCGCCGCCGCCGGCATCCCGCCACAGCTCGTTGAGACGGGCCGTCAGTTTCTCCGCCGCCCGGCGGGAGTTCGCGAACACCAGCGTGGACCGGGTCCGCAGGATCGAATCCAGGATCTCTTTCTCCACGTGGGGCCAGGGATCGTTCAGCGGGGGAGTGACGACCTGGACATCCCAGCTTTTCCCGGTCCCGGGAGCCACTACGGCCACGTCCCGGTCGCCCCCGAGGAAGGCAGCTACTTTTTCGACGGGCCGCCCGGTGGCCGACAGGGCCACGCGCTGCACATCGCGTCCGGTCAGCAGATCCAAGCGTTCCAGACTGAGTGCCAGATGGGTACCGCGTTTGGAACCGGCGACGGCGTGGATCTCGTCGATTATCACCGTCTCGACGTCGCGGAGAGTTTCCCGTGCCGATGAGGTGAGCATCAGGTACAGCGACTCGGGGGTTGTGATCAACACATCGGGTGGCCTGCGCCGCATTCGGTCCCGGTCGCGGGCCGGGGTGTCGCCCGAGCGCACACCGACGGTGACCTCGGAAACACTGCTGCCCTGCCGCTCGGCCTCCTCGCGGATCCCGGCCAGTGGGACGCGCAGGTTGCGTTCCACATCCACTCCGAGCGCCTTCAGGGGGGATACGTAGAGCACCCTCGTGCCCCGGGGACGGTCGCCGGGTCGCAGCAGGGAATCGAGGGCGTGCAGGAAGGCCGCCAGGGTCTTTCCGGAGCCGGTCGGTGCCACCACCAGGACGTGACCTCCATCGGCGATGGTCCGCCACGCCCCTTCCTGCACGGGCGTCGGCACCCCGAAAGTGTTTACGAACCAGTCCCGGCTCGGGGCGGAGAAACGACTCATCGGCATGCCGGAAGTCTGCCACCCGGCCTCAGCGAACCACGGGAGCTAACCCGAAACTGGTCGAGCCGGCCTGTTCGCTCTGCGAACTGGCAGGCTCGAAACCATCGTGCGTTTGTCCTGGAACGGACGGTCAGTCGGCGGCGACCTCCGCGCCGTCGGTCGACCAGTTGATGTGGAAGGCCCCCTCGTCGTCAATGCGGCGATAGGTGTGTGCACCGAAGTAGTCGCGCAGTCCTTGCGTGAGTGCCGCGTTGAGACGCGGTGCCCGGGCCTGGTCGTAGTGTGCCAGTGCCGCCGAGAAGCCGGGTACCGGTACCCCGGCCCGCACGGCCTCGGCCACGACGGTGCGCCAGCCTTCCTGGGCCTCCGTGAGGCCTGCCACGATGGAGGGAGCCTCCAACAAAGTGATGAGGTTGCCGGCTGCGTATTCGGAACGAATCCGCTCCAGTAGGCGGGCGCGGATGATGCATCCGGCTCGCCAGATCCGCGCCACCTCCGCGATGTCGATGCTCCAGCCGTATTCGGCGGCTGCCATGCGGATCTCGTCCAATCCCTGCGCGTAGGCCACCACCTTGCTAGCCCACAATGCCTGGCGGACCTGCTCGACGAAGACGTCACGATCGGCCACCCGGATGCCCCGATCCGGTCCGTAGAGTGCTGCTTGGGCGGCGGCACGCAGCGCGGGGGCTGAGGAAATGGCGCGGGCGAACACGGATTCGGCGATGGTGTTGACCGGGGTGCCCAGGTCGAGTGCCGACTGCACGGTCCAGGTACCTGTTCCCTTCATACCTGCGGCGTCCCGGATCACGTCCACCAGCGGAGCGCCGGTGCGGGGATCGGTCTTGCGCAGCACATCGGCGGTGATCTCGATGAGGTAGGAGTCCAGATCCCCGGTGTTCCAGGTGGCGAAGATGTCGGCCATCTCGGTGTGAGTGAGGCCCAGGGCTCGCAGCAGTTCATAGGCTTCGCCAATGAACTGCATGTCGGCGTACTCGATGCCGTTGTGGACCATCTTCACGAAATGCCCGGCGCCGTCGGCGCCGATATGGGTGCAGCACGGTTCACCGTTCACATCGGCTGCGATCCGCTCCAGGATCGGGCCGAGCGCCTCGTAGGACTCCAGCGACCCGCCAGGCATGATCGACGGGCCTTCCCACGCGCCCACCTCCCCGCCGGAGATCCCTGCCCCCACGAAGTGCAACCCGAGGCTCCGGAGACGTTGCTCGCGTCGGCGGGTGTCCTGGAAGAAGGAATTGCCGCCGTCGACGACGATGTCTCCCTCCTCCAGGAGTGGGATGAGAGCATCGATGGTGGCGTCGGTCGGGCCACCGGCCTTGACCATGAGAATGATGCGGCGGGGTCGTTCCAGGGATGCGACGAAATCCGCCAGAGCATGGGAGGGTACGAAATCCCCCTCAGAGCCGTGGAGTGCGATGACCTCGTCGGTGCGGGCGGCCGTCCGGTTGTGGATGGCAACCCGGAATCCTCTGCGTGCGAGGTTACGGGCCAGGTTCGATCCCATCACCGCCATCCCGATCACTCCAACCTGGGCCAGCTGCTCGCTCATGTGACTCCTTGACTGTTCGGAAGTTCTTCACACCACATTCATTCAGTCAGCTTAGAGGTTGTGGGCGCAGTTTGGTGTCACGTGGTGAAAGCGAGACACCCCACATCCCTGCCAAGTGTGGTGTGTTCCTGCGGGTAGATCGGCCCCACAGTCGTGCAACATGCGCAGTGCCAACGTCCTTCCCCACGACAACATGGCATCGCCCCCCGTCCCTGCGGGTGTACCAGCGGTTTGTGAGGTAATCGGTGGGGCGTCGAGAAGCATGAGTGGCAGCGAGCCGGGGCCGATTCTGGTGTCCCCGCTGTTTGCCGATGCCGATGGCCTCGGAAAAAGCAGCAGGCGGGGTCGACATCGAGACGTATGTGGCTTGGGGGCGTAGGGCCTTGGGAATCGGTCTGGTTCTTCTACATGTTTTTCATGCACACCCAACAGGTGGTGATCCTCAATACGTGCTGAGTCTCAGCCAGGCCCGGGTCAAAGCTTCCGGGTCCTGCTCCCAGGTGCCATCGAAACGGCGTTGTCCCCGTCCTGTAGCTTCGGCCAAGTCGGTGAGCAGACTGGAGGCGAAAGGTGCCCCGGCTGCTTCAAGCCAGGCCGCATCCTTCGCCAGCAGCGGTGAGGACAAGGAGCCGGGGCCGGCGTCCAGGACTCGCTCGCACCAACGCTTCGTTGTTTCCGTCACCCGAGGCGACTCAACGTTCCACTCGGCGACGTCCACGGGGTCCGGGTCATCGGGGAAAGCAGGAAGGTTTCCAACCCAGGATCGTGTCACGACGTCTAGACCTGGCCACCAGAGTCCGCCCAAGGGCTCGGGGATCCGGATTGGCCCGTCGGCCGATGCATTCAGACCCAGCAGCTGGTTTCCGCGCACCAAGCAGGTGACAGTGGCTCCGGTAGCGCCGAATAGTTCCGTGGCCAGGCCGGCACCGAGTGTCCGAGCCGTGGGAAGCAGCTCTAGGTGTCGTCCGGTGACGAGCAGGCCGTGCCTGTCGCCGGCCTCGATCTCGCCCGAGCCCACCTCGAAACCTTCTGGAACGTTTTCCCACGCCTTCCAGGGAGCCTGCAAGGCGGCCCGGACCTGTCCTCCACCGCCCAGGCGGCCGTCACGACGGGCCGTTGCGTCCGCCACCAGCACCCGGTGCCTGGATAGGGTCAAGGGAGATTCGCTGATCCCGCCCCAGGTCTCTCCGGCTTCGTAACGGGAGGGGACGTCGCGGGCGGTGCCGGGACGCAATCGCGCCAGCGACCAGGTGTTTTTCCACTGATCCTGGAAGGTGATCTGCGTGCCGGCGAATCCTGAATCGGTGATCACCGGTTCCGCGAACAACGGCGTCAGTGTGAGTCCGCCGATGTCCTGATAGGGCTGCCGGGGCCTGCCCAGCAGTTCGTTGGCATCTTGCCCTTCGGTGAGTCCGCGCAGCCGGTGCAGGTTCAGCAGGGCCGCGGAGAAAGCCTCCATCCTGGGGGCCGGGGCCCGGCCGATGGAATGCACGAAACCCGTCAAGGCCCGGTCCGCGACGACCAGCCCGTGGATGCGCATCCGGTGCAGATCGGCGGCCAGGCCCGCGCGCTGAGCGGCCCCCAGTCTTCCCGCGCCCTTCAACAGCACCTCGGTCAGGTGCTCCCAGGCGAGGTCGACGGTGGCTGACTGCTCCCAGGTGATGGTGCGCGCATCGGCTCGGGCGGCCTCCTCCGCGAGCCTGCGCAACCGCTCCGCCGGGTTGCGCGGGTCGATCGGCGGTGCCTCCGGGGCGGTCGGGGTCTCGTCGTCTGTCACATCCAGGCTGAGCGCGACGGCCGCGCGATGGGCACAGCCGGGGGACAGCAGGCAGTCGCAGGTGATGTGCTCCTGCGAGGTGGCGACCGCCACGTCCGCCAAGCGAACCGTCGCGTTCCCGAAACCGATCTCGGGACCGATCGGTACCGGATCGGCCAGCAGGGCGTCCACCCGCCTGCGGACCCGTGGGGCGAGCGAATCGGTGATGGAGGCCATCAGCGCGGGGGAGATCTTCATCGTGATCCCTCCCTGACCACGCTGCCGACCCAGCGGGCCAGGTCCAGCGGCGAGACTGCGGCGACGCGCATCCCGGCCCCGGCCACCCGCGCCGCGATCCCGGCGTTGTAGACGCCGGTGCCGGTGTCGTTCAGGGCCGCGCAGCCGAGCAACGTCACCCCGGAGGTCGCCAGGGCCTCCACCTCGGCCAGCATGGGAGCGTCGGAACCGAACTCCTCGAAGTCGCTGATCAATACCAGCAGGGTGCGGGACGGCACCTTCACCCGTGATCGCGCCACCCGCAGCGCGGATGCGATGTCCGTGCCTCCCCCCACCGAGACCTCCAACAGCAGCGCCAGGGGATCGTGGACGTGGCCGGTGAAGTCCAGCACAGTGGTGTTGAAGGCCAGGAAATCGACGCTGAGGGCGGGAGATTCCGCGAGGATCGCCGCGGTCAGGGCCGAATAGACCACCGATTCGGACATGGAACCCGACACGTCCACCAGCACGATCAGGTGCCAGTCGATGTCGCGTGCCATCGGGGCGTGGAACACGGGATGGACGGGCACCACCTGGGGCCGTCCATCGAGGGGAACCACGTGCCGCAGGTTGCCCCGGATGGTGCGGTCCAGATCCAGACTTCCGGTGCGACGCCGGGTGGGGCGGCCCGTCGCCAGGCCACTCAGGGCCGGGCGCAGCCGGATCGCCAGCTCCGCGCCCAGCTCCTTCACCAGCCGGGCCACCAGGGGACGCAGCTTTGCCAGCCGCGCCTCCGGTAGCGCACCGTGCAGCGACAGGGCGGTGGCCAGCAGATCCACCGACGGCCGCACCGAATCCGGATCGAGCCGTTCCACCACATCGCCGCGTCCCTTCGCGGCGGCCCGTCCAAATATCTCCTGCACCTCGTGCTCACCGAAGAGGACCTCGATCTCGTCCTGCCACTGCCGCACCCCCAGCTGCGACGGGCCGTTCCCCGCGCCACGACGTGCGCCGTCCAGGGAATCCGAGTCCGGGCGGCCGTACAACTCGTCCAGGGCGGAGGCCATCCGGCGACCCTGGTGCGACAGCCTTTCCCGTTCGGTGCCCAGCACCAGCCGCCACCGTTCCGCCGGGGGAAAGGCCAGGTCGGCCAGCTCGAGAGCTGCCAGGCGGTCGCGGGCCGCGGTGTCGTAGCGGGTGGCGGCCAGGGTTTCCTCGGGGCTGAGCACCAGGTCACGGGCACGCCCGAGTTCGCGGGCCAGGTCGGTCAGGAGGGCCTTGCGCGCCTGTTCGGGCAGCACGTCGAAGCCGCCGCGCAGCGTGGGCAGCAGGGAGACGAACTCATCGTCGGGGATGGCACCCACCCGATCCACCAGGGCGATCGTCGCGGGGGATGAGTCAAAGCGGGGAAAAGCGGTGGTCAGCAACCCGACCAGCCTCCTGCGCAGGGCTCGGCGCGCCTCCGGGGGGGGGGCGTCCAGCCACGACGCCACCCGGTCGGCGGAATCATCGTTCAGCAGCAACCCAGCGGCCGCTCCCTGCATCAGGGGGGAACCGTCCCTGGCGAGTTGTTCCAGGGCGTGCCCGAGACTCAGGGCGTGGGGACCACCCTGAGCGACGAAGACCGCCAGGGCCCTGGCATCCTCGGGATCGTCGGAACCGCGGATGCCGCGCAGTTCTCGCACCGCGGCGGAGGTGAACTCGTCGCGTAGCTCGGCGGCGCGCATCCGCTGCTGCTCCGGCAGCAGCGAGGCACCGGGAATGTGCGACGAAGCGACTTCCGCGAGGGTCACCGACAGCGCGACGGCATCCGTGAAACCGACTCGCCCGGCAAGTGGAACCACGAGCCGGAGAGCCCGCCCCATCGCCGAGTCCAGGGCGCATCCGGCGGCCTCGGTCAGCAGAGCGATGGCCTCCTCAGGGGTTTCGACCTTCCGGGTGAGCAGCACCGTCGCCGCCACCTGCTCGGGGGTCAGGCCACGTGGCGCGGCCAGCTCGATGCTGGCATCCGTTGCCGTGCTCCACCTCAGATCCCAACTCAGCCCCACCATCTCCGCCCCGCGCGACAGACCCTGGCTGACGGGGGAGGCGAAGGTGATGCCGCCGGTGAACAGGCGCGTCAGCAGCACGTGGCGGAGCAGGTCCCGGGGGTTGCGCAGCGGTTCCAGATACAGCTGTTCGTTCTTTTCCAAGGGAACCCGCAGGGCCTCCAGCTCTGCCCGGACGTTTGCCCGCAGCGCCGAGACGGGCGTGCCGGGAGCCACCCGGCCGGAACGATCCCCGATCAACACCTGCTCCAGGGCCTCGGCCACCACCCGGCCCCGCCCCAGCACCTCCCCCTGGGCCAGCACCGTGGTGGCCGCCTCGATGAGCTCCCGGCGCGACGGGGCGGCCAAACCCCGCAGGGCCGCCAGGTCGAGGGCCACCCGCGCGGTCTCGGCCGCCTCCCCGGGCCCGGCGGGATGCCCGGCGGCGCGCAGCCGCCGGGTGATCTCCGTGATCAGTCGGGTGGTCTCGTCACGGAGCCTATCCGGGGCCAGCTCCGAGGCGAGAACCACCTGCTGCCAACCGGGATCACGGATACCGGCCGGATAACCCGAACGGGAATCCAGCTGGGCGAAGGTGTAACGCACCAGGCAACCCGCCACATCGGAACCGTCGACGGCATCGAGAGGGCCGGGTTCCGGGGCCAGCAGGGCGGCGGCGTGGAAAGAACCGACCACCGCCGCCACCCGGCTGCCCGCCGACAATTCCCGACCCAGCACCCGGTTCATTCGTTCCTCGCGGGCCTGGGTGTGGGCGTCGATCCGGCCCTCCGCCTTCCGGAGTGCCCAGCCGTGGGTCAGCGCCGCGACCCGCAGCTGCTCCGGTGCGGAGCCGGGTGCGGGGGCTTCGCCGAGCCGGTCCCAGGCCTCCTGGGGGTCATTCGTCCGGGCCCGCGCGAACAGGGCATCGCGCCCCCGGGAATCACCGGGGAAATCCTCGGTTGCCTCCTCGGGTTCCGGGACGGCGACCGGCAGGTCCAGACAGACCACCGGCACCGAGTTGGCCCGCGCCCAACGCAGCGCCACCAGCTCCGGGGAGAAGTCCGCGAACGGGTAGAAACTGAGGTTCCCGTCCCGGCTGAAGGCCATGGCCAGCGGCGCGGTGGCCTCGGGATGGGTGAGCCAGTCCAGCCATTCGGCGGCCTCCGCGGGCAGCTCGACGGCCAGCACGTCTGGGGCGAACCCCTCCAACAGGCGGGGGGTGGCCACCGACATGGCGGGAGAGTGGTGCCTGATCCCGATCAGGAACGGGGCCCGGCAGCCTGTCAGCTCCGCGATCTCGGTTTCCGTGGTCATGCTTCGAGCACGTGCCGCTGCTCCCAGAGCTGCACCCACGTGTGGCGGCCCTCGGCGGCGCGGCGTTTCACGACGGAATCCCAGTAGGCAAGCAGACGCGCACCGTCCTCCGAGTCGTCCTTGCGGACGGCGCCGAGGAGCTGCCCCGGGATCAGACGCACCCCGTCGCGGGCGTGCGGGAAGAACGCCCCGGCCAGCGCGATGGAACCGGAGATGGCAACGGCCTCGGCGGTGGACAGCACCGTCGACGGTTTCTCCACCGCCCAGCCTTCCTGACTCACCCCGGAACGCAGCTCCCGGAACGCCGTCACCAGGGTTTCGACCACCACCTCGTCGACCTTGGATTCGGCACCTGCCGCGGTGAGGGCCTGGCAGGTGCGTTCCCTCACCAGGGCGATCTCCGCGCCTGCGTCGGCGATCGGCTCCCCCGCCTCGAAGTTAAAACGGCGCTTCAGGGCCGCGCTCATCTCCGAGACGCCACGGTCCCGCAGGTTCGCCGTCGCTATGACGCAGAAACCCGGGGCGGCGTGGACGGCGTACTCGCCGAGCTCCGGCACCGCCAGGCGGCGTTCCGAGAGCACCGAGACCAGCGCGT
>JABCNW020000014.1 GCA_013333945.2 Propionibacterium sp. | reverse complement strand
TGCTCCTGCCACTCGGCATGATCGGACTCGGAGCAGTACTCCGGGAGGAGCGCCGGATGAGTGGCGTCGCAGCCGGGCTGGGCTCCTTCGTCGCCACCCTGATGGCCCTGGTCGTACACGCGCAACGCGGCTCCGCCTCCACTGGCGAAGCATCGCCCGGCCTCGGCCTGGGAGTGGGCGCCGGGGTGGGAATCGGCGTCGGACTACTCACCTGGCTCGTCACCCGCACCCCACGGGGAGAAGCCGTGGCGCTGACCGCCCCTCTGCACGACGAAACGAGCCAGCCCGAGACGGGCGATCGGATCGCCTGGACCGGTCGCACCACCACGGGGAGGATGATCTGGATCGTTCTTCCCATCCTGCTGGTACCCGCCGGATCGATGGCCGTCATTCTCGCGGCGCAGCGACACTGGAGCGCCGCTATCGTCGCGTTGGCACTTGCCGTCCTTGGCGTGGTCTCGACGCTGGCCATCCACTCACGGGTGATCATCGACTTCCGCGGGATCAGGGTGGTCGGCCTCGGCATTGTCCGCTGGGTCAGCCTTCCGTTGAGCGCTCTGGATGGCGCGACATCGACCACGGCATACCCCCTGGGCGATTTCGGCGGTTGGGGATGCCGCGTCTCCCTCGACGGCACGACGGATGGTTTCGTCACAGCCGAGGGCCCGGCCCTCCGCATCGCCCGGGTGGAGGGAAAACCCCTGGTGATCACCGTCAGGGATGCCGAGACCGCGGCAACGGTGCTGAACACCCTCATCCAGCGCAGAACGGTCACGTCTACACCTCGGGAAACGGGGATGTAACGGCCACCGAGGAGGTCGTCGACACCGCTGCGTCACACACCCTGTCCTCAACCTCTCAGGACGCTACGAGAGCGTTCCGCCCCCGGGCATCGATTCTTCCCCTGAACCCTTCCAGAACATGTGGCTTCACGCCATGGTCTCGTCGCGCCCAACAGGCGGGCCTAAAAATCTGATATCATTTTGACATCATCAGGAAGGATTCGACATGACCACCAACGTTCCGCTTCCCTCCACCCCGGATGTCGACGTGCAGGAGCGCCGGGCCTGGACCATGCCCGCCCCCGTCGGCCTGCTGGGAATCGTCGTGGCCGCCGGACTGATCGCCCTGGGCGTCCAGCAGTCCATCATCAAGAACCTGCCCCTGGGGCCGATCCTCATCGGGATCGGTGCCCTTGCACTGGCCGTCCTCGCCTCCGGGGTGTGCATGCTCAGCCCCGGCGAGGCGAAGGTGCTGGAGTTCTTCGGCTCCTACATCGGCACCGTCCGCAAGCCCGGCCTGTGGTTCGTGGTCCCGTTCGTCGTCCAGAAGAAGATCTCGGTGAAGGTCCACAACTTCGAGACCCACGAGTTGAAGGTCAACGACGCCGACGGCAACCCGATCAACATCGCCGCCATCGTCGTGTGGCAGGTGGCCGACACCGCCCAGGCCAAGTACGCCGTCGAGGACCACATCGACTTCGTGCGTGTCCAGTCCGAGGCGGCGCTTCGGCACATCGCAATGAGCCACCCCTACGACAACCAGGAAACCACGATCACGCTGCGCGGCGACACCGAGGTGATCGCCAAGGAGATGGCCGACGAGGTGGCGGCGCGGATCGCACTGGCCGGACTGCGCGTCGTCGAGACCCGGATCTCGTCGCTGGCCTACGCCTCCGAGATCGCGCAGGCGATGCTGCAGCGCCAGCAGGCCGCCGCCATCATCGCGGCCCGCGAGAAGATCGTCGAGGGCGCGGTCTCCATGGTCCAGGACGCCCTCACCCAGCTCGAGGCCGCCGACGTCGTGGTCCTCGACGACGAGCGCCGGGCCGCGATGGTCTCCAACCTCCTGGTGGTGCTGTGCGGCGACTCGCGGGCGACACCCATAGTCAACACGGGGTCGCTGTATCAGTGACCCCGAGGTCCGCAGATCGGCCGGAGCGCAAACAGCTGCTGCTCCGGCTCGATCCATCCGTGCACACGGCCCTGGCGCGCTGGGCCTCCGACGACCTGCGGTCGGTGAACGCACAGATCGAGTACCTGCTCCGAGACGCCCTGAAACGGGCCGGCCGCCTGCCGGGCGACGCCGCCCCCATGCGCCGCCCAGGCCGTCCTCCGAAATCGGAGTCCGACTGACACGCCCCTCCCCACACCAGGCCTGCTTCCTGGTCGCGCGGGAGTTCATCTGCATAGGATCGAAACAGGCAGAAGAAAGGGGAAGAAGTGGAACGCAGGCGAATGGGCAGCAGCGGGGTTTCGGTCTCGGCACTGGCGCTGGGAACGATGACCTTCGGCGCGGAATCCCCAGCTGAGGAATCCTTGGCGATGCTGGACACCTACGTGGAGGCCGGCGGCAACGTCATCGACACCGCCGACGTCTACGCCGATGGCGTCTCCGAGGAGATCGTCGGCGAGTGGCTCCGCTCCCGACCGCAGGAGATCACCCGGGAGATGGTGCTGGCGACGAAGGGACGTTTCCCCACCTCGGCGCTCGGCGGGTCACTCGGGGCATCGCGGCGTCACCTGCGCCGCGCACTCACCGAGAGCCTGCGTCGTCTGCGGGTCGATCACATCGACCTCTATATCGTGCACTCCTGGGATCCCATCACCCCCGTCGAGGAAACCATGGACTTCCTGGACCGGGCGATCAGCGACGGCCTGATCGGCTACGGGGGCATCTCCAACTACCTGGGATGGCAGATCCAACGGGCCGTGCGGGCCTGCGACGCGCGGGGGTTGCGCCGCCCCGTCATGCTGCAGCCCTCGTACTCGCTGCTGCGCCGCGAGGCCGAGTGGGAGATGCTGCCCTCGGCTGCCGACGCGGAACTGGGTGTGATGGCGTGGTCACCGCTGGCGGGCGGCTGGCTGACGGGCAAGTACTCCCGGGACGACACCCCGGCGGGCGCCACCCGGCTGGGCGAGAACCCACAGCGCGGCATCGAGGCCTACGACCGGATCGCCCGCGACGAGCGCACGTGGGAGATCCTCGACGCCCTCCGGCAGATCGCCGCCGACAACGACACCACCCCGGCGAATGTCGCACTGGCCTGGGTGATCGCGCAGCCCGGCGTCACCACCGCGATCCTGGGCGCCCGGACCGTCGAGCAGCTGCGGGCGAATCTGGCCGCGGCATCACTCACCCTCGCGCCGGAGCACCTGACCGATCTGACCGCCATCTCCATCCCGCGGACCGGCCCGTGGCCGTACGGCCCCGACGGCGTGGCCCAGCGGTCACGGGAAGTCGGCGAGGGATAGCTCCCCGAAGTCGGTTGAGCTGGGCAACGGCCGCAGGACACCGAGCAGCACCAGGACCAGCAGCAGCTGCACGAGGCCCATACCGCCCCACAGCGCATGGGGCCACATGAAGCTGTCCAGCACCAGACATTGGCCCGCGATCCACCCGAGCATCACCGTCCCGGCGAGCGCATGCCCCAGAGGAAGCCATCGCTTCATCCGCAGATGGACGAGAGCGGCAGCCCACTGGAAACCACCGACGACCACCCCGAGGAGCAGCGCGGCTAGGACGTACCGGCCCGCAAACGCCGTAGAATCGAGCAGCGGGGCGAACCACTGCGGCACGACCAGTAGCTCGACAGCTCCAAGCAGCGTCGAGAGGATCTGGAAGACGGCGACCCCCAGCAAACATCCCCGAACGGCCTTCATGGCATCCCCGTAGCGTCGGTGGCCACCACATGGGTGGCTCGAAAATGCTCCAGATGAAGCCTCAGCAGACGCTGCGCCTCGGGTTCGCGACCGGGTTCTTCCGCCGCGGCAAGGATCGCCAGGATCGGGCCCCAGAAGGCCAGGGCGAGGGCCTCCGGGTCTGCGGGGCGGAACCGTTTCTTGCGGATGAGTTCGGCGAAAACAGCCGCCTGGAAGGCCAGCGGACGCTCCACGGTCAGCTCACGCAGCAACCGGGCAGCCTCCGGGGTGCGGTACTGCTCGAGGGTCAGAACGCGACGCGCGGCGACGACGTCCGGGTCGTGCACCCAGACGTCCAGGAAACCGCCGGCAGCGGTTCCCAGCTGCTCAAGGGTGATGGTTTCGTAGACGGGCGCGGCGTCCTCCGGATCGCCGAGCGGGACTCCGAAACGCCTCGCCACCGCGACCAGGCGTTCGTCGATGCGGGCGAGCAGCGCGTCGAGCACCGCCTGCTTGCTGGCGAAATGGTTGTAGACGGAACTCTCCTTGATGCCGACCGCGGCAGCGAGGTCTCGGACGGAGGTACCTGCGAAACCGTCAACGGCGAAACGCTGCTGCGCGACGTCCAGCAGGGCGGATCGGGTGTCACGACGCATGGAATCCTCCTGGCCTGTGGATGCGGCTTCGGCACGGGCCATCCCGTCGTCGCAGTCCGGTTCACCCAGCTCCGAGAGGACATTCCCGCGCAACCCTTGGCTAACACTTGTTAGTTTACTTCACAAAGGGCGCGTCCTCCACAACCGCACGTCATCAAACGAAACCGGGCCGGGCGCCCCGAAGGAGCCACCGACCCGGTTGCAGAAGAGACAGCAGAGCTGGATCAGCCAGCGTCGTCAGCGAGCACCGGAGAGTCGTGCCAGACCACCACCGACCACGGCTGCACCTGCGTCGCACCGTCGAGGACCATGCCCTCACCCTCGGGCCAGGAATTCTCGGCGGGCTCGGCCCAGACTCCGGTGTCGATCAGCCGGCGCCACACCCTGCCCTCAGCGGGGGTCGGCGCGTTAAACGTGACCTGAGCGTCGGCCATGTTGACCATCATGAGGAAGTTGTCGCCGGGAGAGTTGATGTAGACGCTGAGCGCCCGGTCCCCGTCCTGCGGATACCCCTCCATTGAAGGGGTGTGAAACAGGTAGGACACGTCACGATCGTCGGGCACCAAGTCGCCGTACTGCTTCTGCTGCAACGATTCGTGCCGTTGCCGCAAATGCGCGAGGAACCTGGTGAACCGGAACAGTCCGTTGACGCCCGGTTCCGTCTCGAAGG
>JABCNW020000013.1 GCA_013333945.2 Propionibacterium sp. | reverse complement strand
GTCCTCGGTGATGGATTCCTCGGCGGTGGGCTGTTGTTCTTCGTTCTCTTCGGTTTTCTCGTCCACCGGATCGGTATCCATCGCCTCCGCAGGGGCGTCCTCTTCAGGGGTGTCTTCTGCGGGTGCGTCCTCTGCGGTCACGTTGGCCGGTTCGGGTTTCTCGGTTGCAGCGGCCTTGATGTCTGCCGCTTCCTCGGCGTCTGCTGTTTCCTCGGCTGACTCGAGGTCTTCCGGTTCCTCGTTCTCGCCCTCGTCTTCCTTGGCGGGTTGCATGCTGGGGAGGGTGCTGGATGCGAACGCGATCGGGGTTTCCTGTGCGGCTCCGGTGCCAGGACCGATTGTCTGCCAGGAATCTTCCTTAATGACTTCGGTCTGCCCGGTGTCCTCGTCGACGATGTCCTCGTGGACGGGTTCGGCTTCCGATGTTTCTTCTTCGGTATCGGCCTCGGGAGCCGGGGTGGGGGTGGCCTGGTCACGTTCGGAGGCGAGCATGGCCTGGAGTTCCGCGGCTTCGCGGCGGGCATGGGAGAGATCGTCTTCCAGGGACTCGATTCGTTCGATGAGGGTAGGCATCGTCTTGTCCCAGGCGGTGGTGGCGCGGTTCTCCAGCCGGGCCATGTCGATTTCCTGTTTGTTGATCCTTTCCTCCAGCTCGACCACCTGGCGACGGGCCTGTTCGGCGTCGTTGATGCGCTGGTTGGCCTCCTGCACGCGGGTTTCCGCTTCGGCGGCGCGGGTCTCGGCGGCGCGGGCCATCTGGTTGGCCTCCTGGGCCTTGGCCTCGGCCTCGGAAACGCGTTGGTCGGCCTGTGTGATCTGCTGACCGGCCTCCTCAACCTTCGCCTCAGCCGCTTCGACTTTCGCTTCAGCCTCCTGGGCCTTGGCCTCGGCCTCACGGGCACGCTGGTTGGCCTCCTCGATCCTGGCTTCGGCTTCGCGGGCCTTGGTCTCGGCGTCACGGGTCTTGCTCTCGGCGTCACGGGCCTTGCTCTCGGCCTCGTTGGCGCGGGCTTCCGCATCCAGAAGTCGCGGATCGGATGCCTTGGGCTCGGGGGCGGGGGACGTGGTCTGGTCGGCGATCCGGGGGATCAGGTGGGTGTCGACGGCGGAATCGTCGGAGATGGTGCGGTCGTTGAGGGGATCGGGCCGAGCAGTCCCCGTCTCGGCGGGGGCTGCGTTACCCGTGGGCGACGGGCTGGGCGCAAAGGGCGATGGGCTCGACACCGGCTGCTGCGGATCGGATGCGGAAGCCACGATCGGGGAGGGGGGCTGCGTGGTGACAGGTGATGTCTGTGCGGTCACGGGAACTGCACGGGAAGTGAGAGGGGCGGGTTCCTTCTTCTCCTCGCCCCTGGAGGTCTTCAACGCATCCGTCGCTGGTGTCTGTGACGAATCCTGTTCGGCGGCCAGTTTCGCGCGGGCGGAACGTTTTCCGAGTACCCATCCCAGGAACAACGCCAAACCGACGCACACGACAAGAATTGCCGCCAGTTCGATGGCAAGCAGAAGATATCCGTTCATGATCTACCTTTCCCCTCGTTGCACGAACGTCACTCGCCGGTTCGCTGCTTGGCCCTCCGGAGTCGAATTCGATTCCGCGGGTTCCGTGTCGGCTTTTCCGACTGCCACCAGTTGATCGCGATTCGCCCCTGCCGCAACGAGGGCGTCGACCACACGCTGTGCGCGTTTCTCCGACAGTTCCCGCCGGAAATCAGAAGAACGCCCGTTGTCCGTGTGCCCGGCAACTTCGACGGTGACATCTGGATTGGCCTGGAGCCAGACCGCCAGTTCAACGATCTTGGTCCGTTCGCTGGACGAGACTTCTGACTCCCCACCCTCGAACTTCACCACCGACTTCGGCATCTCCTTAGGAGTCGGGCTGGGCGACGGACTGGGGGATGGCGTCGGTTCGGAGGGGCTGGGTGTGGGTGTGGGAGAGGGGCTCGGGGTGGGCGTCGCGGGTTTCGTCGCTTGAGACGTGGATGCGGCGGGCAGCGAGGAACGATCGGCTTCGGCGCGGATCACCCCCGGGATGTCCAGCACCAGTTTCATCGCCGTCGGCAGTTGGTCCGGATCGGCGGCGGAGACGGTGGCGGTCAACCCGGAGAAGGTGACGTGGGCGTCAAGCCCCTGGGCTGCGAGCGAGCGGGTTGCCTCCTCGGTGAGTGTCCGTTCCACGAGCAGCGCACCACCTGCCGCCCCGACGGCCACGAGTGCGACCAACCCGGCGACCCCGGCCACCATGGTTCCCTTCACGGCACCTCCATACTCTTGTGAACCGACCTTATATCCCGACTTGCTGCATCCGGGTATCCGATCCAGTTTCACTGAACGTTTTTGCGTTCACATCCTAACTTTCGTCTGGAATCATCTAGTATTCCACTTCGGGGGAAGACCTACAAAAAGGGGATAACATGTCCGCGAGTGTCCTCAGGAGGTGTCCCGGCACTGAGGCACTGTGGGGTGCCATATCCAACGAGGGCGGAAGGAAGCGCAATGGATGGAAAATTCGGCAGCAGCAAGCACAGTGATCTCAAGCTTGTTCTCAGTGCCATCAGGCGGGCCATACCGGAGCTTCATGGCGTCATGATCGCTTCTCAGGACGGCCTGGCCATTGCTCACGACTTCCCGGAAGCGGATGCAGAACGCATCGCCGCGATGGCTGCCACCGCCCTGGGAATTGGGAAACGTATCTCCGAGCGCACCAACATGGGTGACTTGTCGGAGTCCGTCATTCATGGCAGGAACGGATACCTGGTCGTCTACGGTGCCGGCGAAGACGCAGTACTGGTGATGCAAGGACCGATTGAATCCAACCTTGGCCTGATGCGGATAGAGGCCCGCGTCGCGGCCGTGGAGATCAAACAGCTACTCACGAGGGCCTGATCATGGAGACGTTGCACGTGATGGTGCGGGAGGCGGTCGGGCAGATTCCCCCACAGCGACTCCTGCGCGACGAGGACCGCGAAGCCATTCGACGCCACCAGGAGCGGTTGCTGGCCCTCGGGCCCGAGGTCGCGCAGGGCCTAGAAGAGGTCCTGTACTCCCGGTTGCCCGAGAGTGCTGAGCCGTCGCGGGAGGACCTGGAGCGCTGGTGGGGGCGGACGGTGACCGGATCGTGGGATGACGACTACCTGGTCTGGATGGCCTTCATCGGGCTGGTGCACGTCACCAAGGGCGCCGCGAACCCCATGATGTTGGCGGCCTCGGACCACGTGGTGCAGCTGGTGGTGGACGCGCTGGTCCGCTTCGAGATCCCCGAGGAGGAGCGGTGGGCGCTGCTGGATGCCGTCGGTAGGCTCGCCGGCACCGTACGGGTGGTCATCGCGTGGAGCCACGAGCGTGCGGTCAGCACTGCCCTGTACGAGGCGGCTGGGATGCCGGAGGGCCTGCTGGCAAGGCTGCGCGACCAAGAGGTTGGCGCGTTTCTCGGACGGGCTCGCGCTGAGCTGAACCTGTAGCGTGATGTCATGATGCGACTGCGAAGCGATGTGCATGCCTGGCTGACCGACATGGATGGGGTCCTGGTGCACGAGGAACAGGCGCTTCCCGGGGCCCAGGAACTGATCGCGCAGTGGACCCGCACGGAAACGCCGTTCCTGGTGCTGACGAACAACTCGATCTTCACCCCCCGCGACCTCTCGGCGCGGCTGCGTGACTCCGGGCTGGAAGTTCCCGAGGACCACATCTGGACCTCGGCCCTGGCCACCGCCACCTTCCTGGAACAGCAGCAGCCGGGGGCCTCGGTGTACGTGATTGGTGAGGCGGGCACCATAACCGCCCTTCACGAGGCCGGTTTCGTGCTTACCGACCGCAATCCGGATTTCGTGGTCATAGGGGAAACTCGAACGTATTCATTTGAATCAATCACTCGTGCAATTCGATTGATCGAATCCGGTTCGCGTTTCATCGTCACAAATCCTGATGCCACAGGGCCCAGTAACGATGGGATATTGCCCGCCACCGGAGCAATCGCTGCTCTTGTGAGTGAGGCGACGCAGAAGAAACCTTATGTGGTCGGGAAACCGAATCCGATGATGTTCCGTTCTGCGCTGAATCGGATAGGTGCGCACAGTGAACACACGGGAATGATCGGTGACCGAATGGACACTGACATCGTCGCCGGAATGGAGGCCGGTCTCCATACTGTTCTAGTGCTCACCGGGATCACCACCCGTGAATCTGCCAAGAGATTCCCTTTCCGCCCGAGCGAGATAGTCGAGGGTGTGCACGAACTCGTCGAAAAGGATTCAACCGGCGGCGACGGCGAGGAGCGGTAGGGCGGGTGATACCAGGGCCAGGAGGGTGTCGCGCCAGGTCCAGTGGAGGTCGTGCAGGCGGGTCGGGTGGCGGGTGATGCCGTAGCCGCGGGAGATCATCGCCGCCGCCAGGTCCTCCGACATGCGGATTCCGCTGGTCAGCAGCGGCACCATGATGGTGGCGTGGGCCAGGACGCGACGCACCGGGCCGCGCGAGTCTATGTGAGCTCCCCGGACCCGCTGGGCCTCGGTGATCTGGCGGGAACGCCGCCGCAGGGTGGGGATGAAACGCAGCGCGGTCGTGCACACGAACACCAACGGGTTCGGCAGTCGGAGGGTGCGCATCAGGGTGGTGAACCGTTCGGCGGGGGTCGTGGCCAGCAGCGCCGCCGTCGAGCACAGCATCGTCACCAGCCGCAACACCAGGGTGGAGGCGTGCCCGATTCCGCCCGGGGCGATAGCGGCGAAACCGAAGACCAGGGCCAGCACGGGGAGCATCGGGGCCAAGAGCCCCCAGAACCCACGCATCCCGCGTACCCGCACCAGGGCCCCGGCGGTGAGCGTGGCCAGCCCGAGGTGGACCAAGGGGTTGGAGGTCAGGAAGGTCGCGGCGACGACGGCTGTCAGCGCCATGAGCTTTGAACGCACATCGAAGCCGTTCCTGCGTGCGGTCGCATTCCCGGGGCGTTCCGGCCCGGCCGTCTCTGGGATGGGAGCGGTCAGCGTCACAGTGCGGGAGGCGTGACGGGCCGCCAGGGGCAGGTCGTGGGTGATCATGACGATCGTGGTGCCGTCGCGGTTCAGGTCCGTCAGCAATCCCATGAGCGCCTCGGTGCCCCGCCAGTCCAAGCCGCTGGTGGGTTCGTCGAGAATGAGGACGTCGGGGTTCATCGCCAGGGCGGAGGCCACCGCAAGTCGCTGCCGGTCCCCGCGTCCGAGCCGCAGCGGATGCAGTCCTGCGACATCCCCCAGCCCCACCCGTTCCAGGGCCCGCCCGGCCCGTGCCGCCACCTCCGGATCTGGCAGTTCCGCGTTGCGCGGCCCGAAGGCGGTCTCGTCGAGGACGGTGTTCGCGAAGAGCTGATGGTCGGGGTTCTGGAAGACGAACCCCACCCGCTCAGCGTGGCTGCGGACCGTCCCAAAGGTTGGTTCCAGCAGCCCGGCGAAATGTTTCGCCAGGGTGGTTTTGCCCGCGCCGTTGCCACCCAGCAGCGCGACGAACTCGCCGCGGTGGATGGTGACGTCGACCCCGTCGAGGGCCAGCACCCCCGACGGGTAGCGGTGGGTCAGGTCGATGGCCTCCAGGACGGGGGGAGTCTGTGGTTCGGGTCGCCCCGGCACACCGCCGCGGTCCTGGTGGCGGGGGCGGATTCCCGCCGCCGCGACCCGCTGCTCGTCGTCGAGAAACGGGCCGGGCGCGCCGAAATACGCGAGTTTCCCCTCCTCCAGCACCAGGAGCAGATCCGCCCAGGTGGCCACGGCATCCGGGTCGTGATCCACCATGACCACGGTGCGTCCCGCAGCGCTCAGGTCCGCGACGATGCGCCGCACCGTCGCCGCCCCCTCCGGGTCGAGGGCCGAGGTGGGGTCGTCGAGGACCAGGATCTGCGGTTCCATCGCGAGCACCCCGGCGATCGCGAGTCGCTGGAGCTGCCCACCAGACAACGTGGCCGTTTCACGATCCGCCAGGCCCGCCAGCCCGACCTCTTCCAGGGCGCGCCGGGCCCTGAAGAGCACCTCGTCGCGGCCCAGCCCCAGGTTCGCGGGACCGGTGGCGACGTCGTCGATCACCAGGCGCTCCATCTCCTGGGCTTCCGGGTTCTGCGAGACCAGGCCGACGACGCGCACCAGGCTGGGCGGGGTCGTCTCGTGGGTGGCGATGCCCGCGACCCGCAGCTACCCGTAGAGGTCGCCGGGATGGTGGTGGGGAACCAGGCCGTTCAGGGTCATCGCGAATGTCGACATACCCGCACCCGCGGCGCCCATCACCGCGACGCGGCTCCCGGCGAGGATGTCGCAGGTGATGCCGGCAAGCTGTCGGGTTCCGGTGCCACGGTGGGAGAAACCGAGCCCTCGGGCCTCGATCACCGGGCCGTCGGTTTCGCTGTCAACTCCGCCACCGGATGCCACGGGACGTGCCCGGGAACCGCATTTCGCAGATCGGCGACGGAGGCCGGGTCGCAGGCGAAGAGCACGCAGCTGGCAGGCCCGCCCGAGGCGTCGAGAGGGAGGGGATGGGGCAGCCATGTGAGAGCGCATCCGGCGGATCCGGCGAGCTGCCCGGCCTCGTAGCCGATGCCCCGCGACCCAACTGGCAGGGCGTCGTGGACCGCTCCAGTGGTGACGAGGGCCTGCACGGTGGACAGCGGCACGATGTCCGGATGGCCGATGAAAACCTCGTCGTGCGGGGCGGAACGCGGCCAGCCGACACAGATCACCACGTCGCCGGGGAGACCCCCACCGGTGAGCAGGTCACCTGCCAGGGTGCCGATCACCGTCACCCCGACCCCTGTCGCGGGTGAGGGCACGTTCTCCTCCGTGCTGCCCGTCACCGCGTCGGGCCGGATGCCAACCTCCGAGGCGACCGCCCGGAACGTGTCGATGAAAACGGTGGCCTCGGCCATGTCGTGGCAGAGGGTGTTGATCAACGCGACGGGTCGCGCCCCGGAGCACAGCACCTCCAGCAGCGGCACCCGGGCCGCGAAGTGCGCCACCACGTCGGCGGGCACCCGCACCAGATCGGCGGGTCGCGGTCCGATGCCGCCCACCGAGTCGCAGGCGATCACCAGGGGCGGGGAGCCGTCGACGATCAGGAGGTCGCGGACGGGGCGAACCGGGTTCATCACGATGTGCTGGAGCCCATGAGTCGTACGGAACGTCCGGCGAGCCCGGCCGCCGCCAGGGCGATCCCCGCGATCACGGCCACGGCGACGTTGATGGCGGACCCCACCAGCAGCGGCACCACCTGCGCGGCATACATTCCGAGCCCGCCGATGGGAAGCAGGACCGCAGGGGCCAGCAGACCGTTGAGGAGCACCGCCACCGCGGCGGCCACCACGGCGCCCAGGGGCCGGGCCAGCACACCGAGGACCCAGGCGAACACGAACATTTCCGCCGCGATGATCAGGTGGAGCGGCAGGCCCAGTGGAAAACCGGCGGTCGCGGCGGAGATCAGGTGTCCGAGCGCCCCCACGACACCACCCTCCAGCGGGGAGAAGGCGACCGCGGCCAGATATCCGGGGGCCGCGTCGAGAGCGACGGTGCCCGTCGGGCTCGGGATCTTGATGAATGCCCCCACCCCCGACAGCGCCACCAGGATCGCGACCCGCGCCACCCGTCGCGGTGAGAGAAACCCGTTCGAACCGGATGTGGACAAGGTGGGTTGTTCGCTCATGGGACCTTCCTCGTGACGGACGTGAACCGGTCCTGAACATAGCGGAGCCGAGAGCATGATCTCGACACGGGTCGCTTCTTTGGCACAGTGTGGTGGGATGAGTGCATGACCACTCAAGTTGATTTCTGGTTCGACCCGATATGCCCGTGGGCGTGGATGACCTCCCGCTGGATCCTGGAGGTGGAGAAGGTCCGCGACGTGAAGGCCACCTTCCACACCATGAGCCTCTACATCCTCAACGAGGGACGCGACCTCGATCCCGGCTACCGGGAACGCATTGACGCCACCCTCGTCGCCTCGCGTGCGGCAGCCGCGGTGCAGAAACTCCACGGCCACGACGTCCTGCGCGACTTCTACACCGCGCTCGGCACCCGTTTCCATCCCGGAGGTGAGCCGGTCGACGTCGAGACCGTCGCTGCGGCCCTCGCCGACTGCGGCTTGGAGGCCGATATCGCTGAACGCGTCACCACCGACGAGTTCGACACCGACCTGCGCGCCTACCAGAAGGTGGCCCAGGACCTCGTCGGAACGGACGTCGGCACCCCGGTCATCCGCGTCAACGGCATGGCGCTGTTCGGTCCCGT
>JABCNW020000012.1 GCA_013333945.2 Propionibacterium sp. | reverse complement strand
GACCCGCGTCGTCCAATATACACACCTCCAGCATGGGCTAAGTTACCAACAGCAGTGCAGTGCCGTGGTCTTGAGAACCTTCCAAAGCTGTTCCGGAGCCACGGCCACCTGCTTTGATCATAACCACATTTAGGAAAACGGAAGGAAGCTCTCTTGAAGGTCACGCTCAGCGCTCACGGTCTCCAGCGCGTCGTCACAACCGGACGGACAGAGATCAATATCCTGCGCGGATGCGATCTGGAGTTACAGGGAGGCGGCCTGACCTCAGTCGTGGGGCATTCGGGTTCTGGGAAGTCGTCACTACTGATGTGTCTAAGCGGCTTGGATGAACCAACCTCGGGTATGGTGATGATCAACGGTCGTGACATTTATCGGCAGTCCCCAAGCAAACGCGCACATATGCTTCGCTCCGAGATCGGATTCGTATTCCAGCAATACAATTTGGTGCCCTTTCTAACCGTTGAGGAGAACATCGCACTCCCCTTCCAGCTCGACCACAAGCCAGTTCCCCGCGATATGATCAGTGCCCTCATTGAGTCGTTCGGGCTGGCTCACCGTCGCCGTGCCTCAGCCCACTCACTTTCTGGCGGTGAGCAGCAACGAACCGCCCTTTGCCGTGCACTCGCACGCCGTCCTGGCATCGTGTTCGCGGATGAACCAACAGGCGCCCTAGACTCGCAAAGCACACAGATCGTGCTCGGAACTCTTCGAAGAATGGCTGACGAAGGGCAGATGATCGTCATGGTCACCCATGACCTTGATGCGGCCGCCTTGGCCGACAGGATCGTGATCATGCACGACGGTCATACGGTGAAACATCTTGGTCGCAGCACCAGCCAAGAGCTACTTCGAATCATGAGCAATTTGAAAGCGTGATGCCATGCAGCGCTACGTGACCAGAATGTTCGCTGACCAGTGGCAACAATGGGTGCCCGCTGTTGTCGTGATCACGGTGATGGCTACCATGATCGGTTTATGCGTTCACCAGTTCGCCTGGACAGGTGATCCCCTGTTTCGGACTGCGGCGAGTGCTGCGGGAGTCCCGGTGGAGGAGTTCCAGATCCTCTCGGTCACGATCTACGCCGTGGTGGCCCTTGTCTCTTGGGTTGCTCTGACTGTGGTGGGAAAAGCCAGCGTCCACGCCATTCGCCGAACTCACGCTTTGTGGTTGCTGCTCGGCACATCCCCAGCCGTGGTTCTCGGTTCAACCCTTCTTCTCTTGACGGTCGTCAGCCTGTGCGGTGCAATTCTTGGAGCGCTCCTCTCGACGCTGTTGAGTTTTTGGGCCCTTCCAGCATTCAACACGATGGTTTCTGCAGCAGTCCAGTTGCCAACGTACACACCCACCGCTTGGGCGCCCATCGTTGTCATCGTCGTCAGCGTGCTCACTGCCTTGGGGGGCGGACTTTCCCCAGCTCGGCAAGCATCCCGCACCCCCCCGGGTGCCGCTCTGCGGTCCCTCGATGGCCTCGGCCGAAAGTCAGCCACTGTACCCCGGGTCGTGTGTGGCGTGTTCTTCTTCCTCGTCGCTTTTAGTCTGGTTATTTCCGCCGGATTTGCTGATTCGCTCGGGGTGACCACTCCCGCCCCGATGTTTAATTTGGCTATCAACGCAGGAGGTAGCTCCCTCATCGCCGTCTATCTCCTATGTCCACAGATTGCAGGTTTCATTTTTCGGGTACTCACCGGCCTCTTTTCGCGCACGGGGCTCGTCGTTTCGGCTCTGGGCACACGTTCCGCAGCATCCCGGGTTCAAGTGAGTGCGACAACAATTGCTCCATTGGCTGCCGGCCTGGGAAGTATTGGATTGCTGTTGTGTTCCGTTAACTCTGTCATTGCGTTCGCTGAAATACTTCAGCCAGACGGCCAGGCGAACCGGGCCGACACCTGGATGATGGTCATCGTCATTGCCCTAATGATGCTGGCGACCAGCGCCGCTGTGGTCGCCTTGTCCGCGAGCGGTCGGGAACATGAAATTGCCCTCCTTCAAGCAGCAGGCATGCGAGGACGACAAGTTGTCGCCATGATCGCATCCGAGAGCTTCGCGATGTCGTTAGCAGCATCCATCATAGCTGCCGTTCCTGTCGCTTTTGGAGGTCTTGTCTTCGTTCTCGCCTCCCAAGCAACTCTCGGCGGTGGAACCGCGGTAGTAGCGTGGCCCGTGCCGGCAATGCTAGTGGGTTTAATTGCGTCGTGGGCTGCGCTTTTCATCATACTCCTCGCGCCAGTGCTGACACCACTTCGCGAAGGGCCTGGCACGCAACTACGCCAGCAAGAGATCTGATATGCCGGAGATATCCGATGCTGCAGGACAACAGATCATTGCTCTCGCGCAGCGCCTGAAGGCATTCAAGTCCTTCCGACTCCAAGCCCAACCCACCTCAGAAACTGGTGATGATCATGCTCGCACGATTCGACTTCGAGGCCCTGATGGCTCTGAGAGCTTCGAGATCCTAACTCTGCGTCAGCGAGACAAGCTGCTCCTGACCGCCGACGAGTCAGCATGCGCGATAATCGGTGATTTCAATGGCGACGAAAACTACACACTGCGAATCTACACGGTAACCAAATCTGGAGTCAGACTCGTTCATCTGGAGTCACCCATATCACCTTGCGTATATGCGTTTGGAACAGGGCTGCTTTGGATTCGACGAGACGCTGCACGTCGACCTTACAAGGCCCTTTGGTGGGATCGTGACTGCGAACATCCAGAAGTCCTGTTTGAAGAAATCGACCGAACACGCCGACTCAGCCTTCGCAGCGTCGATGACGATATAGCAATCCTTGCGTCCAAGGGAGCCGATACAATTAATCACCGAATTATCACCAGTGGTGATGCAATAATTCCGACTTGCCACTTGTCGACCCAGGACATTCCCGATGGGGACCTCATGGTATGGCACGGAGACATTATCGTCCTCGATCGGGCGCAAGGACAGGTCAGAGCTGACGGGGATGACCCGTTGACTGCCACAGCTCCCACAGATTTCATCACCGAACATCTTCAGCGTGCGGGGGACGAGATTGCGGTCGTCGGGAGATACCGTGGTCGCCAAGCCTTCTGGCTACCAGCTCAAGGACCAGCCGCCCTGTGGACCGCACCGCCCGCAGGTATTATGCTCCCTTCAATCGATCCGGCCACCAAACGTCAGGCGTTCCTCGTTTCATCACCGGTTCATGAACCTCAGGTTGTGTTTCCTTCAGAAAACGGCAAGGTCCCTGCTGTCTCGACCGGTCGAGCCGTTGACCGCTGTCTCACAGCTAGCAGCGATGACGGTACACCGATCCCAATCACGATTTTCTTACCCCCAAATCCGGGACCGCTTCCTCTCGTCGTACATGTCTATGGCGCCTACGGCATCAGCCTCGAAGGACCATTCGATCCCTTCACTGACGATCTCCTGGCCCGCGGAATTGCAGTCGCCTACTGCCATGTTCGCGGCGGCGGCGAGAACGGACCCACGTGGCATCAACAAGCGACAGGTACGCGTCGGCACCAGTCAATCGCGGATCTTCTAGCCTGCCTAGCTCTGTTTCATAACCATCCCGCGATCATCGCGGATCGCATCGCATTGGTTGCCGCAAGTGCTGGAGGTTTCACCGCTGCCGCCGCCTGTCTCCGCCAGCCGACCTGGGTACGTGGGCTGCAGCTCGTGCATCCATTCATCGACCCTGTCACAGCCCTTCTGGACCCCGGCTCCAATCTCACTACAACCGACTGGGCGGAATTCGGAAATCCTCGTGCTGACCCACGGGTGAAAAACTATCTTGAACAGCTCTCGCCGGCGGCAACTGTTCGTAGTCTGGATCCTCATAGCTGTCCACTTCCACGAGCCTGGATCCGCACGGCTGAGCAAGATGCCCGGGTCGATTCAGCAGCCGTCAAGCAGTTCTGTGAACTCTATCGGGATGCGGCCATCTCCACCGATGCCGACCACGTTGTCTACCGAGTCACCACCGGTGGGCACGTTGAAGGCCAATCATTCGAGCAAGCACACGAAGAAAACCTCCTCGCCCATGCTTGGTTGCTGGACCTCCTCGACTCCCCGTGTATACAGGCGATTTGACTGGTTTCCATCCGTCGTATCACGGGCCCCTGCGAACAAAGCCTCTCCTTGATGTCGCGATGCGCGGCAATGTTCTGACCCGACTGCGACACTGGTGGCTGTGAGTCCCCCTTCACCGACCGCATACCCACGACAGAGAATCACCGAAAATGAAAACACCACTTACACCATTAGTGGGACAGTCCCGGCCCCACCGGGTCCCGCAAAAGGCAGGTGCTGGTCGTCTCAGTGATACGGGCGCTCAATACCTTCGGCAGCGGCATCACCCCATCACGGTGGCCGTCGCGCTGCTGGGTGACCACGACGGGGGTGGCGAAGTTCTCGACCGTTCTGGCAGTGGGTGCGCTGACCCGGTGGCGACACCCCTCCCCGTCGTTATGTCATTTGGAAAGGTTCTGTCGGGATCGTGAAAGATTTTGAGGCGTATACGGTACAAAATCTTTCCAAATGACATAACGACGACGGGGTCGGGGCCGACGGGGGTCGGGGCGGTCTGCGCGGGGTCGGGACGACGTGGTTACCAGGACTCGACACGGATTTCCCGGGCCCAGGCGGCCACAGCCGGTACCGGGTGGGAACGGGCGGTTCGCAGCCGGGCCCGCCAGGTATCGTCCCAGCCCACCTCGTCGCCTGCGTGTTCCAGCAGCGCCAAGGCGATCGCTCCGGTGACCGCGTCGCCGCGGGCCAGCAACTCGTCGGTGGCAGCGGTGAAATCGACGTGCAGCCGCGCCTCGTGCAACTCCTCGAGTGTCTCCCCGGTGAGTTCGAAAATCTCGCGGGAACGCATCGGATCGGCGACATCCTCGGCGAGATCGTTCAGGTCGGCCAGCGGATCGTCCCAGTTGACGGCGGCCAGCAGCACCTGCCAGCGCTGCCGGGCCGTGTGCGGAAACTCCGACAGCGCCGCGGCCAGCTCCTTCAGCCGGTCGCGCTGCTCCAACCGAGCCCGGAGACCCTCCGGCAGAAGAGCGACGATCACGTCCTCCAGCAGACGTTGGCTCGGCAGCTCCTCCATGGAGTCGAGCGGTTCGTCAGCCGCCGCTGCCGCGATCCCGGCCACCACCACCAGCAGCATGCCCCACCGCAACCCGGAGCCTGCACTCCCCAGCGCCCACACCGCCGCCTGCCGGATGTGAAGCTCCTTCGAGGAGAGCAGCTCGAGGATTCGCCCGGCCACTTTCGGCGTCCAGAAACTCCACCTGGGCAACGCCCTCACCAGTGCTGGTTCCGGCGCGGCTTTCGCCAGGATCTCCCCGAACCGGGCCCGGTGTCTGACCGACATCCGGGCCGGGGTGATGCCGGCAAGCACGAGAGCAGCCTCGCGACCGCCGGCTGCCGCATCTGACAACGCCTCCCACGCCCATTCGTCGTCGAGGAGGTCGATCAGACCCGTGGTCGCCGCGAATCGCACGTCACGATGAACGGTGACGTCCATGGCCAGGTCCACCAGCATCTCGGCGGTCTCGGGACGGTGCAGGCGCGCCACCTGTCGCACGGCCTGCTTGCGGACGCTCACCTTCCGCCATTGTTCGGTGGCGATGACCATGAGGGCCTCGGTGGTCGCAGCGGGTGACAGCTCGTCGATGACATGGGTCGCGGCAAGCATCGCGGTCGGGGCAAGGTCGGTGTCCAGCACCGTCAGGAAGTCCGTCAGCGACCACTCCACCGCGGGCGACCGGAACGCCGCCGCCAGCTGCGCCTCCCGGATCCCGATTTCCGGGCTGTCCGGTTCGAGCGCCTCGGAGGTGACCCAGGGAAGCCGCCCCAGGACATCCACCGCGGCCAGTCTCCGCCACCGATCCTGGGTGGTGTCGTCGACGAACCGGGCCAGGGCCTGGGCATAGGAACGGCTCTGCTCAGGCAACCAGCCGTCGAAGGGCCCGGGCGCGATCCCGACGTAGGGGGTGTCGTCGTGCAGCCGCCCGGAGATCGGGATCTTTCGGTACAGGATCCCGGCCAGATCGGGACGGTAGCGGCAAATGTGCTCCTGGACGCGTTCGAGGGTCGCGAACGAGGGGTCGAGTTTCAGCAGCCCCGCGAGCCTTTCGCTGCGGGTCCGCGGTGCTGCCAGCCAGTTCAAGATCGCACGGTCCACGGTGTGGGGATCGTGGGACCTGATGGCCCGGCGCATGATGCTGGTGATCTCCGGCAGGTCCTGGCATCCACGGCTGAGGATCGCGACCAGACAGTTCGCCTGGTCGTACTCGCCGCGGTCGGCCTCGGTCCTGAAGGTCTGGGCGAACCCCGTCACCACGGTTTTCGCGGCGACGATCGGGATGGGCAGGAACAGGTTTCCCGTCAACGCCCGCCCAGCAGCCGCGAGCGCGGCGCCGGAGCAGGAATTGGGCAGCCGGGTCAGCATGTCCACCTGTTCCTGGATTGGTGCGCCCAGCTGGGCACGGTGGACCATCAGCCGCCAGAGCGCGCCCTGCAGGTGCGCAAAGGTCTCAGACGAGGTGTCGCGGGCGGCGGTCAGCACGTCTGTCAGACTTCCCAGACGTTCGGCCGGAATCAGGTCCAAAAGCTGCCCGCTGGCAATCGCCAGGGCGGCCATCGCGGCGTTGCGCACCGGGTCCTGTTCCGTGGCGAGGATTTCGATGCGCGCGAAGGCCCCCACGATCGCTCGCGGATCGCGACTGCGCAGCGCAGACGCGAGAATCGCGTGCCAGGCCGCCCCGCGTTCCTCGGCGTCGCTGGAGTTCAGGCAGGGCTCTGCGACGGCGAGGGCCTGGTCGGGGGCAAGATGGGCTGCCAACCACAGCTGCTCCTCCCGCCCCTGATTGACGGGCAACCCCGCCATCCGGGCCGCCTGCGTTTCCCGTAGTTCCCGGGGCAGAGCGTCGAGCATCTCCTCGCTCCAGTCCCGGTCGCGCAGCTCAACTCCCTCGTAGGCATCGGCAAAAGCTTGGGCCCGTTCACCAGGCGGCAGGCCCCGCAGGAGGCAGGCAACCTCGTGTTCATCGTCACGCGTGGCGCACAGGATACGGCTGCGCTGTTCCCGGGTCAGCTCCCGGAAACGCCGACGAATTCGCCCGCCGATCCCGTATCTGCCCGAAAAATGGTGTGCAGGAGTGAGAGCTAGGAGCCGGGACATGTCGTCGGGGGCAGCGACCAGCAATGGCCCCGCAACGTCGCGGAACAGCGGGGGGAGCCCCCGCGAGGACTCCGCCGCGGACACCAGGAGCGCAAGTTCCCGCGGCCTGGCCCGGACCAGGTGACGAACAGCGGGCGCGATCCACCGCCAGATGGTGGCGCGACGATCGGCAGGGGCGCCGTCGAGACGTCGTCGCACTTCGGCGAGCACGACATCGGGATGTCGATGGGCCAGGGCGGCCAGGTTGGGTACCAGATCACCCAGCTCGGGCATGTGGTCCGCGATGGTGTCGGGGTCGCAGGCGATCAGCATCCCGGCGCGCTCCCGGTCGGACAGGGGCGCCGCCAGCAGCGCCGCGGCCAAGTCACGGCGACCCTCGTTGATGATCCGGCGACGAAGACGCCGTCGCTCCGCGATCGGTCGGGTGATGTAGTCGGCGGCGAAGGCCGTCGGGTCCGTGGCTCTGAGAGGAAGCAGGGCCGCTGCCCGGATCCGGACGCGTCGCGAGGAGTGTTTCGCAAGTTTCTTCAAACGAGCCGTGTCACCCAGCACCCGGGCGACCTCAACCGCCAGCAGGGCGTGATAGCTGGATTTCCCCACCAAAGCGTTGAGCAGCACCGGTAGCCGCGGGTCGTCGGCGTGCGCACGAAACAGCTCCACCACGTACCGCACCCGGCTGGAGTGCGACGTGACAGGCAGGCTGCGGTTCAGGGCCGGCAACGATGGCAGGGACACTCGTTGAGGCTATCGGATGATCAGTCCCGCCGGGGGCTCGGGCCCGAATCCGCTGGAGGGATACCCGCGCGAAATACACAGTTGCGCAACACTCAACGCCGTGTCGAGACCGAGAAGACGCATTCGTCACGTCGAGTTGTTGCGCAACCGCTGTTTCACCGCCGCTGGGAATCAGGTCAGAACGCCGCTGCCGCTGATGTGGCTCTGCAGTGCCCGGATGGTCGGAGAAGGACCGTCCAGAAACCCGTCCTGCGTCTGCCCGAACTTGGCCTGGAGCGCCCGGATGGTGGCTGGGCCGGGATTCGACCCGGCCCAGGAAACGGGTTGGCTCTCTACCCTGCCGGTGGGGGCGGCCCCCGAGGAAGTCCTGCAGGGCTTTGGTCGTGGTGCCCCACCAGCCGTCGGCGACGATGGTGCGGGCATCCGCGGCGGGGGAGTCGAAAAAGTTCACCGCCCCGAGCACACCCATCGTGGGCACCCCCACCGCGGCTGTGGTCAAGAGGCGCCGACGTGACATACCGGTTCGTTCAATGGTCATTTCGATTCTTCTCCTCACGGTTTTCGGGCGGGTCTCACTGCCAGCAGACATAGTTGCGCAAGGTCGGCAACGAAATATCGCCCGGACACCTGAAAAACGAAGTAGGAGTCTGATTTTCTGGAAATTCATTTGTGACCAGAACGGGACCCACTCGGGTTTATTCATCCCGAGCGTCAACCGTCCGGAGAAACGCCACACGATCCCTTGGACCGCACCTAACACGTCAGGTTTATTGGCGTAACTCCTCGTAGTACACGGTAAAGGACGAAGAGGCCGCCTTCAAGCCTCTTCGCTGCTTTTCTCGGGCTTTCATGCGAATGAGGCCCACGTCATGGGGTCGAAAAAATTTCTCAGATACAGGAATGGCGCGAAAATCCCGCCTGCCCACCATTGGTCACGGTCACTCCGACACATTCGGCTAAACCGGCTCGGCGATAACCTTGCCCCTTGAAAACATAACCAATCGCGGAAACAGCCAGCAACGGGAGGTGGGTATGCCCGACACCAAGAGTGAGGTCCGCCACGCCGCAGAGGAGCCCGTCACGATCGACATCCTCGTCTCGGTACTGGCAGGTGTGGTCTCCCGCGGGAATGCCGCTGCGTTGCTCTCGACCGGCACCGGCATCCTCCTGGTCGTCTTGTTGCAGGCCCTGACCGTGCCGTTGGACTCCCCACTGCCCTGGATGGGGGGAGCGCTGTTCATGGCGCCAGGGCTGATGCTACTGTTCAGTCAATCGGAGTTGCTGGGCTCGTCATCCATCGATGAAGGACTCGACAGGCTCCAGCACGTGAAATCGGTGGTTACCGGAATCATCGCTGGATTGCTGCTCCAGATTCCTCTGGACTACCAGATCATCATCACTCCCGCCACTTCTCACAACGACCCACTGCCCTTCAGCCCTTATTTTCTGGTCTATCTTCTGATCGTGGCGGCGACGATGGCCGGGACCGCGATGATCGTCAACAGGATCTTGGCCGCCCCCATCATCATGATCACCGTCTGCCTGATCGGCGCGTGGTTCCTCCCGTTCCGCCAAACAAACGCCGGCGTCAACAGCAACGCCATGATGATCCTGCTGTTCGGCACGATCGTCTTGTCGGTGACGGTTCCCCTGAGGTTGAAGGAGGTCGGGTAGCCCTGCCCTGCGCACAGGGTCAGCGCGGACGGTTCCTGGCGGTGTGGTGGGCCTTCGCGGCGACCTCGTCGACGGGCAGCGACGCCAGGTCCGTCGACATGCCGCGGCGTTCGAGGGCCTTGGCGATCAGGAAGTCCGCGACCCTCGGGTTGGCGGGCAGGATCGGACCGTGCAGGTAGGTGCCGATCACGTTGCGGTACCGCAGCCCCTCCTGCTGGTCCTCGCCGTTGTTACCCGCCCCCCGCAGCACCTTTCCGAGGGGCTCGTGGCCGTCGTCGACGTAGGTGCGACCGGAGTGGTTCTCGTATCCGACAACCTCCCCAAACTCCGGGGATTCCAGGGTGATGTTGCCGATCAGCCGGTCGGTTCCGGCGCGGGTGTCGAGCGGCAGGATGCCCGCCCCTGTGATGATCTTTCCCTCGCCGGTGACGAAGGTGCGACCCAGCAGCTGGTACATGCCACAGATCAGCAGCATCGGCACACCGTCCTCGACGAGGCGGCTCAGTTCGTCGATGTGGCGTTGGAGGTCTTCCTGGATCTTGTCCTGCCCAGCATCCTGACCGCCGCCGCCGAGGAAGATGTCCCCGGATCCGAGGTCGGTGTCATCGCCGGGGTTGTGGTCGACGATCTCGGCGTCGATTCCGCGCCATTCGAGGCGTTTCTGGAGCACGCGCGCGTTGCCCCAGTCGCCGTAGAGGTTCATGTCGCGCGGGTAGAGCTGAACGATGCGGATCATGCCACTGCCTCCTGGTCCTGACCGAGAGCCAGCCCGGACATCAGTTTCCGCAGGGCGGTCATGGCGGTGTAGGTGGTGTAGATGCGTTTCGGTTTGCCCGGGTTGAGGACGGCGAAACGGTCGAGGGCGCGCTGCAGGTCGGCCTCGACCTCCCCGACGGGTACGTCGTCGTAGGCCAGGCGCAGCGCCATCCCGTCGGCGCGGGTGCCGGTGACCAGTGCGACGGAGTCGAGGGGGGTGAAGTCGACGTCCCACAGCCAGCTGATGTCGCGGCCATCGGCGTAGTTGTCGTTGATGGCGATCATGTTGTCCGCCTTGCCATCGGCGAAGGACAGCAGCGCCAACCGGAAGCCGCTGGGGTTCTTCACCAGCACCAGTTCTATCGGGACGCCCTTGTAGGTGATGGTCTCACCGCGCCCGAACGCGGGCCTCACGTTGCCGAGGGCCGCGAGGAGTTTCTGCGTGGGCACCGCGTCGCCGACGATCCGTCGCACCAGCGTCAGGGCGGCGGCGGCGTTGATGAGGTTGTAAACGCCGCCCAGGCTCATCTCGACGACGTGCTCGGCCCCGTCGATCTCGTACGTTGCGCGTCGCCCGTCGATGGCCTTCAGCAGCACGTCGGCGTGGGCCTCGTGGTTGGCCCGGGCCTGGCCGCCCTTGAGGGTGTCGTCGGTGGGCATCAGCGCCAGCAGTTCGTCGGTGGTGCCGAAGTAGACGGCCTCCGCCTTGGCGCGTTCCCGGATGCTATAGACACGTGGGTCGTCGCGGTTGAGGATCACCGCCTCGGTGGCGGCCTCGGCGTTCTTGGCGAGCATCTCAGCGGCGGTGTCGATCTCACCGAACCGGTCGAGCTGGTCGCGCATCACGTTGAGGAACAGGCTCATGCACGGCTTGACCTGGCGGACGAAATGCACGGCCCAGGCCTCGTCGAGTTCCAGGACTGCGATGTCGGCATCGAGCTTGCCGCGCCAGGTGACCAGCGGAAGCAACTCGGAGATCACGCCACGGGAGAAGTTCGATCCGGTGCGGTTGGTGAACACCTTGTACCCGACGGCCTGCAGCAGTTCAGTGACCACCTTCGTGGTGGTGGTTTTGCCGTTGGTGCCCGACACCAACACGACACCACCGGGGAGAGGTTCCAGGGTCCGCCTGAGGTATCCGCGATCCATCCTCTCGACCACCAGCCCGGGCAGCGCCGAACCACTGCCCCTCAGTCGTGCCACCCGTTTGACGAGCTTCCCGATCATGGTGCTGATGGTGTGACGAGGCATGAGGGGAATCCTAGCTCCTACGGGTCATCCGAACGATCGAGTCGCATGTCCCTCACGCGAGCTGGGTGAGCCGGAGGGGCCAGGATCAAACGACCCGAATTGACGCCACCCCGGCTCCGGAAGGATTGGCTACTCGTTCCCGGGCTGCCTGTATTCTTCGCCGTACTCCTCGCCATTGGGCTCGGTGGTCGCGTGTTCCGCGGTGGATTTCTCGGATTCAGGGCTCCCGGAGACAGGGGCTCCGGTCTTTTCGGCTTCGGAACTCTCGGGCCTGGTGTTCATGAACTCGCGGCCCTTGTCGCTGAGGTCGTGGAAACCGCGGCTGATCTCGTCGACGAATCGGTTCAGGTGGCTGCCGAGCTGTTCGAGGAACTCCTTGGCACCGGGCGACTCGACATCCGGGTGGGTCTTGGCGTATTCGGCGCGCTGCTCGTCGTAGAAGGTCCTCGCCTTCTCTCCCACGAGCCCGGCGAACCCGGCGACGGCGTAGGCGGCGTCTGCCACAAACCTGCGCGCGGCGTCATCGAGCCTCTCGTTGTCCGTTCTGCTTCGCGGGGTCTGTTCGGGAATCATCTCCCCCTCGGGAGTCTCGGCATCCCCGGGCCGGGGGTCCTCGACCTCGCGGGCCTCCTGGTCGTGTTGCTCTTCACTCATTTCTTCCTCCATTTCCCATAAAACCTCGAACTCCAGTGTTGTCGCGCGACCACGACGACACCAGAGCCGCGCACCCCTGAGTTTTCCCGGAACGTTCCCTGAGCCCAGCCCAGCAGTGCAGGAGGCGCCGGTGCGATCTCATCCGGTTTCATGATGGTGATCGAGGTCCCCAGGAGCCCACTGACTCCCGCAGGCCGGCTCCCCACACACGAGGCGAGCCGGCTCAGAAAACGCCGCTGTTGAGTTTCTTCTGCAATTCTTTGATGCAGGCCGAGGCCTCCCCGAAGTGCCCTTCCTGGGCTACGCCGCAGTGTTTCTCGAGGGCGAGAATGGTGCCGGCTCCGATCAGTCCGTCCGCGTCGATTCCCAACCGCTGCTGGAGCGCAGTGATCACCGATGATCCCACAGCCTTTTCATCGGGGACCCACTCCCACCCCCCGGTCAATCCCGGGTTCTTGGCTTTCCAGGACACCGCCTGGCTGGAGACCTGGCCGTCCACGGTGGTTTTGAGCACCTCCTGGAGGCGCCGGGTTGTGCTGGGCCCCCAGTAGCCATCAACGGTCAGGACGGTGGAAGGCGGTGCAGCGTAGCTAAGCGCCGGGATCAATCCACCGTTGGCCCAGCTCTTGGGACCCGACGGTTCGGTGGTGAAATAACCGACGAGGCTGTTCTCGTTGCGGGCCTCGAAGGTGGTCAACCCGTCACCGCAGGAGACGGCGATTGCTCCGGGGAACCACAGGAGCGCACCGGGGGTTTTCTTGGCCTCGTTGAGATCAATCACTGTGCAGGCCTTGATCTGTTCACCCGATGTTGCCGGGAACGAGATCCCGAGCTGCGCCAGCGCCCAGTGGATCAAACCGGGGCAGTCAAAAGTCTCCGGCCCGGAACCACCCGAGGCATAGGAACACCCAGCCTTGCTCGTGACCACCTGAAGGAAATCCCGTCCTGACGCAGCGGCCAGGGCCGGTGGCACACCGAACAGGCTGGCCGCCCCCAGGCAGCCAGCAACCGGGCCCCCGAGAAGGGTGGCAGCAAGCAGGTTCCTGCGGGATAATCGTGGGCACGCAATCGTCATGGCGGACTCCTCAACCTCAAAGATTACGGCCGACCCCTGGCGGATCAGGTCTTTTCCCCAGAGAATCGAGCCCTGTTTCCACGCCGAACCTCACGACGCTGTCGCGAGCTTAACACCGCGGAACACTGATCCGCGGGGAAGCCTGAGTAAAACCTGAGAATATTCAGAGGTTCCAGAGGATATCGCTGCCGGCCTTCCTCGGCGGGAAAGAGTCACGGCCCGATGCGCGTCGAGGATGCGCCAGCGACCCGCACGGACGGTCGGGGCGTGGGTCCCGCTTCGGGTCCCACGCCCCGCAACATCGCTCAGAAGGTGCCGCTGTTGAGAGCTTTCTGCAGCGCCATGATGCAGGACGACTGCTCCGAGAAGCACCCATCCTGGGGGGTTCCGAAATGCTTCTGAATGGCCTTGATCGTGTTCGGACCAATCAGACCGTCGGCCTGGACACCCACTTTCTGTTGGACCGAACGGATCACCTCAGAGCCCGTGGCAGATCCTTCG
>JABCNW020000011.1 GCA_013333945.2 Propionibacterium sp. | reverse complement strand
TGAAGTCCGGTCTTAGAGACCGGAACAATTGGATCATCGCCGGATAGGCCTTGCCCCACTTCTCGGCAATGAAGTCCGGTCTTAGAGACCGGAACAATTCTTCCGTTATGCGTCGGAAAAGGTCAGCCTCGGCCCGCGGCAATGAAGTCCGGTCTTAGAGACCGGAACAATTGGCTCGCCTCGGAAGGCGGTCCTGACAAGGAACTTTACCAGCTTCTGCGAGCGCTCCGCCCCGCAGACCCCTGCAACACCACTCTGTTGAGTTGTCACGGGGTAAAACACCTAGTCAAACCCCTGCGAGCGCTCCCTAGGGGAAACGACACGACCACAGGTCTCGCAGCGGCTCACACCACCACGGGTCCCTCGTCGGGCAATCTACGCGGTACCCCAAGCATACGGATATCGGCGTCTTGCGGTGTACCGAGGTCGATCACCACCACCGAGTCGCAGGCGAGCGCGATCACATCGCGAATGTCCCGTTCCCACATCGCAAGTTCAGCCTTGCTCAGGTCACACACGAATACCGAATACTGAAGCCACTTCCCGTAGCCCTTCATGAGCTTGAAGGTGGCTCGCAGCCGTGTGGGATCCGCTATGTCGTAGGAGATGAGATATCGTCGTCGAGCCATGGGTCACCTCGTCATCAATGGGGTGTAGGAATCCAATTCTCCCGTGAAGGAAGCCGCCAGCACCCGCGCCTGGAGATCCAGCACCCTCCGATAGGACACCTGATACCCGAACAGCGGATGTTTCAGCTCCATGTCGAGGCGACGTTCGTGCGCCTGGATGACGGAGCGTCGTCCGTCCGCGGTCAGAACCACCCCGAGATGTCCCCGCATGAAGCTTTTCTCGTTAATTTCACCGTTGTTGAAACACTGCAACGCCACAGATTCCGCCACGAGAGCGCGGAACTCCTCGGCCAGGTCGAGAGCAAGAGCGGGTCTGCCGTAGCGGGGCTGATGCAGCACCCCAAGGAAAGGATCCAGCCCCACCCCGGTCAGCACCGCGACGAGGTCCTTCGTCAGCAGGCTGTAGCAGAACCCGAGCACCGCGTTGACGGGATCAGGTGGTGGGCGTCGCGCCCTGCCGTGCGCCTGAAACTCAGCCGCGACCTCACAACGAGGCGACAGCAACGTGTGGAACTGCCCGAAGTACAGTCGCGCCGCCGTGCCCTCAATCCCGAGCAGTGTCTCCAAGGACGCAGCGGATTCGGTCTTCGCCTCCAGTTCCTTGAGCTTGCCCAGAACCGAATCATCCAACGGCACCTTCGCGTTGCGACGCAGCAGCACCCGCTGGTTGTGGATCTTTCCCCGGATCATGTGCTGCGCAAACCGCAGGCCGTGGACGCTCGCCAGTACCTGACGTCGCCTGAGCGTTACGTGACCATTCATCGGTCCCTGCGACCATCCGTCGAGCCACCCCCGTAGCTGAGCCAGATCACCACCACACCCCTGCGCCACAACGCTTTGAGCGCCTGGGTGGTGACCTGCACGTTTCCCACCACACACAGCTGGGAAACGTCAAGGAGTCGACGCTCGGCCACCGTCTCGCCCTTGACCGCCACCAGCAGTCGACCACCGGAAACCTTCACCGACGCCCCCTGCGTGTTCACATAAACAGGTCTGGTGTCAGGATTTTTGACGATGATCCGACGCGGCTGCGCACTGGAACGTTCAAGCAGATAGTTCGTTTCATCGGGCATGCACAACGGTGCCAGTGAGCAACGAGGACAGCGCGGATCGTTCAGCAGCGGTGGGGGCGGAAGTTCCTGCGCGGCCACCTTCCGGGCCAACGCCACCAGCTCCCGCACCTCCGTCTCCGCATCCGGCCCCACCTCGATAGCAGCCCTGTGATGCGATCCCAGATAGGAAATCTCGGCGCGGTTCACCGAATACCCGGCACGTCGCAGCAGCACCGCCTGAGTCAAAACCTGCACCCGGTCGGCGGGCCACATTCCGCCATCGCTGGGGCCGGATCCCTTCTTCATGTCCACAGGACTCGACGATCCGTCTTCGTGATCCACCCGGTCGATGACAGCCGTCACCCCGAGGTCCGGATCCGACAACGCCACCTGAATCGAGGTGAACGGTTTCTCCTCCTCATCGGGTGCGGGCATCCGACCGGAACGCCGATCCGTCGCGTCATGGGCCACCGAGCCCTGGACCGTGTCGTCGTTGTGAGCCCAGCGACCATCCACCCATTCGAGATGAAACAGCCGCTGGCAGTACACCAATTCGTTCAGCATCCTCGCGGGAACCAGCTGCGGTCCCGCCGAGTACTCCCCCTGTTCCGACATGGTTATCGCTCCACCGGACGGAACAATCCGAAACCGAAATGCGAAAGAGACCCAAGCACCAGAGGCTCCGGACGTTCCCCGGGCCCCTTCGGCAGGGGTTCGTCGAAGTCCAGCTGCAGCAGCATTCCGCGGCGACGTTGCGCCATCGATTCGTTCCAGCGGTATCGACGGAACCTCACCACGTCCTGATCCTCCCAGTCGGCGAGCAGCGTCACCCTCACCGGCGGCGCGCCCCCGGGGTGACGGAAACCGAGTTCACGTTCCACGAGTTTCTGCGCGAACTTCTCCCGCGGTTTGTTCTGCTTGGGGAAATGGTCGGTCAGGAATGGAGTCACGGAAACCCACGTGGTGGCATCGACGCTGGTGTATTCGCGCATCACCGTATCGACGGGTCCCATCAGCTGCAGGTGCAGTTCAGCTCCGGAGCGATACCCCTTGGGTGCGTTGCTCCAGCGCGGCAGGTATCTCGCCCCGGCCAGCCGGGCAAGCGTGTCGGCGGGTATTCCGTCGGGCACCCACAACACCAGATCCTCCACCTGCCCCGTCAGCTCACCGCCGGCACCCACCGTCGGTAGCCACAGCCAGTGGGCATGCCGATGCTGAGGGCCGTCACCGAAAGCGTCGTGGTGTCCGGCCAGCGCCTCGACCCCACTGCCTTGCTCCCGCAGATCCGTGTTCTCCTTTTTGGTGCCGAGGATGCGTCCCCGAAGCCCGTGGGCAGCGAGAATGCCATCCTCGACACGGAAGGGGGCGGTGGGTTCCAGCCGCCACCGAACGGTCGTGGGCCTGAGCAGATTATTCACCTCGCGACGGGTGGGAGCACCGAGATTTTCTCCAGACAGCTCGTACCGAACCCACCGGGAACCACGAGGGTATCGGAGACGGGTCTTGCGCATCTGCGTCGGAGAGACCTCGAGTTGCTGTCTGGTCACGTCGGGCTCGGGCACCAGAACCTGGGTGTTTCCCGCCTTAGAAGGACGAACCCACTTTTTCTCCTGCTGGGAATGCTCGCCGGAGAGCAATCGCGCCTCACACCGCGACTCCGCCCGCCCCAGGTAGGGCAATTCCCTCAACAACCGGCCCAGGGCGTCACGCTGTCCAGCGGGCAGAGTGAGGTTCGGCCAGCGGATCAGCACCTCTGCCTCGTCGTCCAGGTTCAGCCGAGGGTCAAGCTGGAGCGATGTGGAATGCTTGATGCCGTCGAGGAAATCGGGATTGGGCATGTAGTGCCGGGTCTGCGACGGCCTGGCATCCGGCAACAGGTATTCCGGAGGTTCGGTGGCGAGCCCGGTCAGCAGATCGTCGATCGTCTCCTCAGGTATGTCGTCGCAGCGGGTGTGCCAGACGCTCATCAGGGCGCGGAGTAGCCGCCACGGCGACGGCGGCCACTCACTGATCCCCTCGTTGAGAGCGTGGTCCCACCCGTTCGCGTGGTACTTCCCTGTGACGAAACGCAGAGCCACCTGGGTAGGCACGGTCACTTCCCTCCGCCGGTCCATTTCAGTTCCGAGATCGACGCGAGATCACCGTGCTGGTCGATGGTCTGCCGCAGCTTCGCGGTGGCCTCATCCAGGGTGGGGATCTTGGCGAGGTCCTCACAACCTTGATCCACGACCAGATGGCATGCGGTGCGCAGCCGCAAACCGTCCTGCCTGAACAGGCTGGCCAATTCGAAATCGACGAGGGCGTTCAACACCGCCTCGGATTTCTCGCCGAGACCGTAGGACTGGATCTGCCCATGATCCACGACGACGAACGCTGTGATGTCGCGAGCCGTGTACTCGACCCGCTGGTGCGGCACCATGCCGTAACCCTCCTTGGCTCCCCGCCCATCCTCGTTGCTGGGGTTCACCGAATCCGTCTTCACCCCGCCGGAGACCGCAGGACGCACGTCGAGGGCGTCGATGAAACAGGTGATGGCCCGGGCGATCTTCGGCTGGGATGGCCACGGTTTTTGAGCGAAGAACACACCATGGATCAGGGACACCGGGTCCAGATCAAAAATGGCCTTGGCAAGGACACGGTGATCCACCAGCCTGCCCTTAACCAACCCGAGTCTGTTCTTCAGCCAGTCCTTTCCGGTCTCACCGTCAATCGTGGCGTCCATCAGGTAGGCGCTGGCCAGTCTGTGAGCCTCGAGACGGGAGCTGGTCAGGAACCCACCGTCAGCATCAACGATGCGCACATACGGCAGGCCATGCAGAGCCTCCGCCTGGTCGTTGACCGCCGGATCCCAGGTGCACAGTTCCAGCCGGTTCGCCATCGACTGGGGCGACTCCACGTGAAGGGCCTGCACCCACCCCTCGCCGGGCACATGAGCCTGATAAGTGGCCGCCCCAAGATCGGGGAACCCGGTTGGCTGGAACCGGAATCCGACGGCGGACCGGAGGGTCAGAGTGAGGACGGTGCTGGTCATTGCAGTGCTCCTTCGTAGAGGTCAGTGGTTTCGTAAGACTCTGTGTTCTCGACTTCTGGCGCGCTCCTTCTGAGCGCCCACGGCTTCGAGGGCGCTGCCAGAGCCGCGAGAATTCGTGGTCCCAGACCGGGCTGGGACATGCGTGTGGAATGAGTGTGAACCTGAATGTCGGTTTCCTCAGCCCAAGGGAGACGGATCGTTCCTCGGTTGATCACACCGCTCGCAGCACGGTGCACGTCGGCAACACGATCGGCACGCAGCTGAAGGGGCCAGCTGGGTTCGAGGCCCACCGCCACTCCCGTCGCATCCGACGCTGTTCCCCGCACGCGCACGGACCTGGACGCAAGGGCCTGGAGAATCGCCAAGGTCGGGTCCACGAACAAGCACTCGCCATCTGATGTCACGGTGTCCACGTCCTTTCTGCGACTCCAATCGACGGCCAGGAAAGCCAACAGGTGATGGGTGACAAGGTCGTCATCGAGAAGTCCCCCAACCCAGGCGTGGATGTCGGCCCAAGGCACCAGGTACCGATGAGACAGGAAGGGCAGCCATCCCCGGGCCAGGTGGGTGTCCTCACCCGGATGCTGTGCCAGCCACACCATTAGGTCCGCCAGCACGTCGACAGTGGGTCTGGCTCCGAGACCCGGCACCATCACCTCGGGGTCAATCGGATCTTTAGGATTCTTGGGATCCGCACCGACGAGCAGCCGACGAATCGGCTGCCCACCGCTTCCCCCGCCCTGCTGGGAAGCGGTGGGCGGCAGGAAGGTCGCGGAGGCGATCCCGGCGGCAATCCGCGCCTCGGGGCTTTTGAGGAACAGCTCCTGACACACAGGGATGACGGCATTCGCCGGCACCAGCTTCGAGGGATGTCCCAGTTCCTCACGGTTTTTCCGGGAGCGCAAGGCCGTCAGCTCCAGCTCGGTCTGAGCCCGAAGCATGGCGATTCCATTCCACCACTCGGGGTCCCGCACGAAAGCCGTCACGCTCGCATCGAATCGACGCGCCGCGGTTTTAGACGCCACTCCACTGGCCTTGTAAAACGTCCGGGCGCGGCGCAGCGGTTCCCTGGCCATGACCACCTCCGGGCGCGCCTCCACCTTGACGTGATCCAGCGGAACAGCAACAAAGGCCAAGCCGTTTCGTTTGAGGAAACCGAAACGCTGAAAAGCCGAAATGCCCCTGTTCACACCGAAGGAACGCACTGCCGCATACATGGACACAGCACTAGAGGCGGTTCCGCCATCCCAGGAAACCCGCGCCTCCTCGAAGACCTGACGCAGCTCCGTCAACGTGACGCTCTCCAACAGAGGCGCCCACAATTCGCCGCGGCCTTCCTCCTTCGCCGACCCCGGGATCGGTCCGGCCGGGCTGGACGAGACGGTGAAGGGAATAGCCACCCTGGAGTTCTGTTCACCCAGTCTTTTCGCAACCGATGCGGCAAACAGCATGGCCCCTTCCACCATGAGAATGAAACCCCAGGGGTTGACCATCGCGTCGGCGCTACCGAACGCGGAAGAACCGGGAGTCCCTGCCCCGACGGGATCGCCCTGACCTACGGAGGCAGCAAGTAGTTTCTCTGTCGACCTCCCCCACAGCAGATCCTGCATCCACGCCCGGCTGCGTTCGGGTTCCGCTCCGAGCTCCGGCAGAACATCCTTCAGGCGTTGGTGAACGTTTGTACTGAAATCCAGTCGGCCATCATTTCCCCCTGTACCGAGAATGGGCGGGTACTCCGTCTTTTTCGCGGTGAGGACCACGCTGGCGTCCATCCACGGCAAAGCATCGTCCGGAAGTCGGTTGCGAAGTTCCTGCACGAAACGTTCCTTCGTCCATCCTTTTTCCGATTTCGCAATCAACAGCGACCGAATCACCGCAAGAGTGTTTCGGTAGGGCGCGAGCCTGTGCGCAGTAGAGGATTCCAATATCCGGATGTATTCCAGCGGTGTCTTGTCCTTCGCACCGAAACCGCTACCGCCATTCCACGGAGAGAAAACCGGGGTGGGAACGAAATCCCGGACAAAAAACTCGGCGACGTCCTCCACCTCGGTGTCCATGTGGAACACACCGTCGCGCCAGCCGAACCGCGCCGCAGGATCGGCCTGTTCGGAAATCCCCTTGGCCACCCCGAGCGCCGCCAGGTAGTTGATCAGGGGAACACACCCCAGGCCTGGAAACACGTGCGTGGTCATTCTTCGATTCCTTCCGCGGCGGGGAGTTCGAGGGTGGCGCTAGCCCGCCAGTCGGCCATGCGCACCAAGGTTTCGAGATAGGCCAGACGGAACGGTCCGAGGCGCTCCAGAAGAGCCAGGGCGTTGGTAGTCCAAGAGTCGGGTCCGCTCCGGAAGATGCCGTGGTCGACCACCGATTCGGGCAGCTCGATTCCAGGCAGCGTCACAGCATTGATGGGTTCCTTATCGACGCATCCGAGGAAACTCAGACCGTCAACTCCGTCGTAGCGGGGATCGCGGGCGGTGATGCGGATGTGTCCGTGATGCGCCGCGATCAGATACAACACGAGAGGATGCAGCTCAGGCTCCACTCCCAAGTCGATCAGCAGCTGCCGTCCGGCATCGGTACGCAGCATAAACACCGAGATCAACTCGTGCCGGAATCCGAAACGTCGCTCCGTTCGGGCATTCTTCTGACCATCCACCATGAGTTCACGCCGCACTCGGAGCGGGGTAGTTCCGGGAGACTTTGCGTACAGCTGTTCCGGGTCATTGGGAGGCGTGTCCGTGTTCGCATCCAACAGCGCCTGCGCCCAGTCGCGGTGGGCCTTGCCGAGGTCGTGGAGCGCCCCAGCGACAGCCGCTGCGTGCAGGTGCGCATCATCGATCCCAACCGGGCGGAGCGCCGTGACGAGGGCCTCGACCTGTTCCCGGGTGTCCACGAGGTGTTGGTGCAGGGTGACCCACCCGTTTCCTCGGGCCCCGGCGTCCTGGGAGCTGGTGATGCTCTCGGGAGCGGTCGCATCCCGGAGGTTAGCCACATCGACGTGGTCCTGGACCGTGTGCTTCTCGGCAGGGTCGAAGCCGTGTTCGATGCTGTAGCCGCCGAGCCCGGCCTCCACCAGGATCAGCTGTTGGGGTCGCAGCTGGTCCGCTCTCACGGGAATCCAACAGTCATCCTGGACCGAGAAGGTCCAGGCCCGCTGATCCCTTCGGTCCCTGATGTCCTTCCGGTTCAGCAGTTTCTTCACCCGGCTCATCGAAACGCCACAGCGAAGCGGCTGGCCGGGGATCTCGGTCGTCAGCTCTCCCCGGGGCTTTTGCTGGGACGTGATGGAGCCGTTCGGTATCCAGGCCAACTGGACGTCGAGGTCTTTGTCAGGACGGATGTAGCAGCTGATATCGATGTCGTTGCCCGTCAGGTCAGGGGTGGTATCGAACAGCTGACGGAAGTCGCAGCGACGCAGGATGCGCAGTTCCAGATCCTCCGGCGGTATGTCGTCGCCCAGCCGGTGGAGCTGGGCACTGGTCAACGACATACCCTCCGCGCGCCTCAGGGCCTCGACCGCGCACGCAACCTGTCCCGAGTCGTACGGGTGCCCCGTGGCGGATTCGCGCCAGTAAACCACCGCTTCCCCCACCGGGTATCGGGCAGCCCTGTTGCAGCGCCCGGCCCGTTGGACGACGGACGCCCACGGCGCGGCCTCGGTGATGAGGGTGCGGGCATCGATGTCCACCCCGGCCTCGATCGCCTGGGTCGCGACGACGATCCCTCCGTCGCGCGCAATCCCGCGCAGCTTCTCGAGCTGGGCCTTGCGTTCCACCCCACGAAACTGGGAGTGAATCAGCAACCTGGGCTCGTCCGGGGCCAGTTTGCCGACCTCCCGGTAGGCGTCAACAGCGGCATCAACCGTGTTCACCACCACCAGGGTGAGAGTCCCGGGTTTGTGGCGTTCGATGATCTGGGCGGCGAACTCCTTCGGTTTGTCGACCGGGGGAAATTCCCTGATCGTTCGTTCTGCAGACATGCGCCGAAGCAGCTCCGGGGACTCCGACGACTCGTCGATCCCCAGCACGTCGGCGCCCTCCCAGGGGTTGTCGACGGTGTCCAGGACGCGTTCGTCGATGGTGGCCGACATGATCATGAGCCGGCTCGGCTCTGCCGTGCCGAGGTCTTGTTGGAAGGCCGCGAGTTGGCGCAGGGTGGCAGTGGCCTGGGGCGCGAGCTGAACCTCGTCGACCACCACCAGGGCGCCATTCCCGATGAGCGCGAAGTCGATCGGATAGGACGCCCGGAAGGTTCCGTATCCTCACGCAAGCCCCCGCGACACCCCCATGTCGATGGTGCCGATGACGATGCTGGGGCGGTGCAGGTTCATGCGCCAGTCCTGCTGGGAGGACCGGATGTCGCGGCCACCCATGAGCACGTGCACGCCGACCGCATCCAACAGCCCGAGCTGGTCGAGCCAGCCACGGACCGTTTCCTCGTACTGCTCCACCAGCGTGCGCGATGGCAGGAGGACGACCAGTCGTCGCGGGGTCGCCGCCCGAACCGAGGTATCGGGATGGAAGAGCAATCGCCACACATAGGCCAGGACCACGGCCGTCTTGCCCGACCCCGTTGGCGCCCGCAACGCGTCGGGGAAACCCTCCTCAGCAAGGCGCACCTGATACCGGTAGGGGTCACATCCGTCCGGCGCACCCTCCGTGCGAGTGGCTCGCCGGAAACACTCAATGAAGTTCGAGAACCGCATCATCGCATCCCTTCAAACTGTCTCCACCTACCTATGACGGCCAGACCGCGGCCAGTCCCCAAAAATTTTCGGCAGGTCATCCCCACGGGAACGATCGTAGCATCAGTTTATCTGTACCTAATTTTAATTAGATATACTCTGAGAGCCTGGGACGGCTGCATTGAAGAAAATTGGGTACCTGCGACCCACGCACACAGAGCATCGTCCGTCCCGGGCTGTGATCTGGGAGCGGCTGGCGAAAGAAGGGCGAACCGGATGAAGCGACGACGAAAGGCGAGGATACGAAGCGGCGCTAGCTCCCTGCCTTCGAGGAAACTGCTGCGGAGCATAACCAGCCGGGGTCGCAGTCTGGGTCATGTTCTGCGCAAAACAAAACCCCGGCGACATCATTCCGAGGAACGAGGGGTCATCCGGGGTGTTCGCAACCCATCGTGCCAGATGAGCAGCTACCACACACAAGTGATGCGATACCACCCCGTCAGGTTTCGCGACTACAGCTGTGGGTCGCGGAGCAGGTTGGTGAAATCGGTCAGAAGCAGGTCTGAGATTCGTTCCTGATCCCATGTGATACCCGGATCGGGCTCGATGTAAGAGAAGATTCCGTTTGTCGATGCAAAAGTCTGTGGGCTCCATTGGCGCGGCTCCGACATACCGAAGGCCCGGAGTCGCATGGTCTCTGCCGTGACGGTCGTGTCGTAGTGGGCGCGAATCAGGAAACCCGTGAAGGCGGCACCTGCCGCCTCGGACATCTGGCGGAATCCGGAGGGGCCAGCCAGGGGGGCGCGCAGACGATATCCCGCAAATGCCGCGAACTGCCCGTACAGCTGGGCGCGAGCATCGATGCGTCTCTGATCGGACACGCGCAGCGCCGCGGTAACGGAGGCGCGGAGTTCGGGATCGGTCAGCGAGGAGGACGCGGCACTGAGGGCCGTATGCAGATGCCAGCTCGATGATTGCAGGATGCTTTCGAAGTCACCTTTGACGAGCGTCCGGGTCAGGTCGACGATCAGGTTCCGGCGCCCTTGAGGTGTGGCCAGCGCTGATCCATCACCGACCATGTCCGCGATGATGGCCGGAACCTCGGCCACGAAATCGGAGGCGAGGTGCAGCCCCCTGGCAAGCTCCACGAGGACGGCGTTCCCGAAGGCCTCCTTGGTCGACCATTGGCGATAGGCAGTGGCTCGCGCCACATGTGCCCGCTTGATGGCCTCCTCGAAGTTGAGCCTCCCGAGTCCTGTGTCCAAACCGACCTCAGAGACGATCTCGACCCCAGCAGCGAGAAGCCGTTCCCGCACCCCCAGCGCCGAGGAACCACCGGGCAGGGATTGTTCCCCACTCCTCCGAGGGTTGTTCTGCGCCCTGCTCACAGGATCTCGTCCTCCTTCCGAAACGCCTCGCGTTGCACTCCGACTCGTCGCACGATACCGTACTTGATACACAATGTCTCATCTAGGAGTGAGTATGTATCGAAACGGGGAGGCGTCACCGCACGCATGCACACGCCGCACGCTGATCCACACCTCGCTGGGCCTCGGCGCAGGCGCCACCCTTGCCGTCGTGGGCCTGCCAGGATGCAGCATGGAGCGCAGCGGCGACGGCGGCACCCAGCGCGTCCAGAAATCCGATGTGCCCGTAGGTGGTGGAGCCCTGGTCGGGTGGTACGTGGTGACACAGCCGACAGCAGGAACCTTCCACGTCTACTACGCGGCCTGCCCCCACGCCGGAGTGAAGGTCAGCCGCATCGAGGGGCAGGAAATCGTCTGTGACAGTCACGGCGCCCGATTCAGCACAGACAGCGGGGCCGCACTCAAAGGACCCGCGAAAAAGTCCCTCACCCCTGCTCCATTCACCACGGATGGCGACGTCCTGGTCATCAGCATGCCCAAGGACAAACAATGAACGCACGCGTCATCGCCGAGCCATAGCCTGACGACACGCCGCACAACGCCCACGCCACCGGTCCCGGCCCGCCTCATCTTGAATGAGTGAGCACTCACTCATACACTGGTGCGTCGTGATGACCCGTGCCCGACCTCTTCCGCCCGCCGAACGACGGGCGTCGCTGATTGCTGCGACCCGCCAGTTGATCCTGGACCACGGTCCGGACGTGACCACCCGGCAGGTGGCGGAGGCCGCCAAGGTGGCCGAGGGAACCCTGTTCAGGGTGTTCCCGACCCGACGCGACCTCATCGCCGCCACCATCGCCGACCACCTCTCCTCTGAGCGGCTCGCCGACATCTTCGCTGCGACCCCCACCACCACGACCGTCGACGAGACCACCGAGGTGTGCCTGTCCACCGCCGCCGACTACGTCACCACCTTCGGGCGTTTCATCCCCCGACCGCACCAGGCCGGCGACCAGGACGAGATCCGGTTCCGGATCATGGAGCTGTGGGAGGCCCGGGTCTGTGACATCGCGAACTGGATGCGTGACCGCCTGGCCCCGCACGAGACCCAGTTGACGATCCCGGTCAAGGACTTCGCCCATCTCGTCATCACCCTGGCCATGGGGTACGCGCACGGCAGATCTCC
>JABCNW020000010.1 GCA_013333945.2 Propionibacterium sp. | reverse complement strand
ACGTTCTGTGCGCAGCTCCTCGTAGCCCGGGACGTCGCCCTCGCGATAGCGATGCCAGGCTTCGGTGAACAGCTGATGGTAGGGGACCAGCGGCACCACCACGCTCTGTCTCGGTTCCACCTTCAGGGTGTCCAGGAGGTCGTAGAGGGGGGCCTTCCAGACCTCCATGGGCAGGTGGGGGAGCTGGCCTCCTGCCAACCCCCGGGCAGGAACAGGGTGCGTCCCGCCCGGGACCGTTTGGCCTCCAGGACGAGGCCTTCCTCCAACAGCGGGGCCGCCGCCTCGACCCGGGCGGTTTTCTTCCAGGCGTTCCAGCTCTCAACGTTCCTGTCGGTCGGGTTGTGGAGGGCCAGTAGCTGCAGCCAGTAACGGGAGGAGGCCTCCGGCAGGCCGAGGGTTTCGGAGACCTCGGCGACCACCCGGGGGGCGGATACGAGAGGGTCCTGCTGGGTCCCGGGGATTCCGGAACGCAAATCCTCCTGGATGGCGTCGAAACCGCCCGTCAGCACGCTGATCCGGTTGAGCAGGTTGTCCCGGAAACTCAGGTCCTCGGGGATGCCCGCCGCCAGGGTGGTCTCCGTTTCCCAGTCGGTGACCTTCGCAGGATCCCAGGAGATCGCGTCGTAGTGTCTGTCGGCGGTGATGGTCCAGGCCCCTTGGGAGACGGTCGACCCCACCGGGGTCTGTTTGGTGCGTTTCGACAGGCCCAGGAGGACCCGCATCTTCCCGTGGCTGGTGTAGTCGCTCCAGCAGGATGACGGTTTTTCGCATCCAGCCCGGATGACGTCGAAACGGTCGGCCAGCCAAGGCCCGAGTGCCTCGGAGCGGTCCACCCTGGTGGCCACCCACAGCCAGGTGCTCAGGTGTTGATCGTCCAGTTCCTCCTGTTCCGCCAGTTTGCGGAGACGATCGGCCCCGCCCCTCCGGAACTCTTTGGTGGCCGCGGCCAGCAGCTCCTCGGGAAGCTGGATGCGGTCACCCTGCCAGGTCTTCCACCATTCGATCATGGCCTCGATGTCGAGGCCCTCGCGGACCGTCCTGATCGGATCTTGGGCCCCGGCCGCGAGCAGCTCGACCAGGACCCACACGCCCAAGCCCTTCAGGAACTCACGCGCACCGGCCGCCTCCGTGACCTTCAGACCCAGGAGCTCCCGCACGGGTTTCGGCAGGTAGTTGTTTTCCCAGCTGTTCAGGTTCGGCAGGCCCGCCAGCAGTACACCGGCCGCCGCCGGCGACCAGCCCAGGCCCTCGGCCAGCCGGTCCCTCCGGGCCGGGTCCCACGGGGCGGGACCGTCGGACAGCAGCTTCTCGAAGGCGGCCACCAACGCTTCGGGTGAGATCCCCCGGGAGCTATGGCGGGGCGCGGTTTCGTGCCCTTTGACGCGGGGTGGTATCCCGCCCGTGGGCGAGAACACCAGCATCCTGTTGTCGTCGAGCCCCGGGGCGTTCGACGAGAACACCGGCATTCTGTCGTCCTCGTCGTCGCTACCCAGGGCGATAGCGGGACCGGTGGGTGTCTCGATCAGGGCTCCCATCTCGCAGGGGGACGGATCGTTCCACTGATACGGGAAATCGAAGACGCAACCCTCCGGTGTGTAGAGGCCCGCGTCCAGCACGGCGGCGACGGCCGCGGCGGCCCCGCCGATCCCGTCGCGTTCCCGGAACGGAGTTGCGGCGCAGGCCAGCAGCGCCTCCGGATGGGTGAGCAACAGGTGCAGCCTGGAGTGGACCATGTTGACCCTCACCTGCTCGCCGGCCAGGCGGCGGGCCAGGGCCAGCATGGTGGAACGCGATGTGGTTGTTCCGCTGTGCCACCCCAGCACATTCCAGACGGCCAAGTCGTCAGAGGGTTCCCACTCCGCGAAGGTGCCCGGCGCCGTCTCCTCCGCGGCCTCCCGGGCCAGGGCCCGGCCCTCATCGACGATCTTCTTGACGCGGGCCGTGAGCCAGATCACCGAATCCACCAAGGCCGTGTCGGTCGTTCCCAGGAAGGTCTCGGCGGCGGCGCGGGCCTCCTCGGTGATGACCTGTTCATCCACCACACCGTCGGTGTCCTCCAGCAGGAAGTTCAGGTCGTCGGCATCGCATCCCTGTTGCTGGTTCGCGGCGGGTGTGGCTGCCAGCAGGGCCGTGGCCATCTCCGGGGTCACCGAGCGCAGCCTGGTGCTGACGGCCTCGTCGCGCACCCGGAGATGGTGCCATCCCACCCTAGGCAGCTGTGACAGCAGATGTGGCTGCCCCAGCGCATCGGAGGTGGACAGAACACACTCGCAGGTGGGGTCGCGGTGAAGACGGTTCGAACTGTCGACCAGCCAGTACCCACCGCCCGGGCGGCTCACCCGGGCAGTGAAGAAACCCTTGTCTGTGTCGGTATCCAGTCGGTAACCGTCGATTCCCAGGAAACGCCGCTGGTCCTCCCGCGAGAGCGCCACCCAGCCGTGCACACCCTCCTTCTGGGGCAGTGGGGAACTGGGAACGGTGACCGGGGCCCACAGCAGATTGCTGCTGGTCGACAGTTTCCAGTCGCCACGAAGGTGTGGTTCGACCAGCTCGGCCAGACCGCTCGGCAGCGATTCGCGTCCCAGATTCCCGGTTTCGGGATCGACCTCCCGGATCCCGTCGCCGCCCACCCAGTAGGTGTTGCCGTCGTGCAACACCTGCTTCAGCTGGCCGAACGGTGATT
>JABCNW020000009.1 GCA_013333945.2 Propionibacterium sp. | reverse complement strand
GGGAACGTCCGGTGCGATCAATGCGTATCATCAAGGAAATCTTGAGATGGCTGCCAATGCGCAGACAACGGCGAGTGCTGCGGATTATCCCGACGAGATGCCGAAGGCCGATGGATCCGCCAATCCTGCGCCTCCCAAGAAGAAATAAGTAATAAAGGGGTGCGGTGTGAAATCGATGGCCGTGTCTCGTTTTTTTCTGTTTCGCATCGTGTGAGTGTGATCCGACTGGAAGGAGTTCGTCGTGTCCCTCGTTGTTCCTCCGATTGATTCTGCGGAGCCTAATCGCGAAGCTGCCAAGTCCTTGTTGGGAACTTTCCAGGCTGTGGCGGGGACCGCTGACGCCATCAGCACAACGTGGAGTGGGTTGGCGTCCGTGTATTCCTCCCCCGAGGAAAGCATTGTTCACAGTGCAATGAACAAGCCGGACAACTATGCCCGCACCGTTCAGGGGCATGCCGACACGATGTATGCGGCGTTGGATGCCTATGCGACTCGCCTGGAGGAGCTGCAGAAGGTACGGGAGCAGCTTGTTAAAGACATTGCAGATCATGAGGCCAGGGTGGAGGAGGCAAGCAATGACACCCGGGAGAAGGTGATTGCCCGCGACAAGCACGGCCTGCCCGTGAAGATGAAGGACAATGCGGTTGATCCGGCTTTGGTGGATGAGGGAGAGGCCCTTCACGGTCGTGTGACGCAGTTCGTCACGGATCTGGAGGATGCGCAGCGGGAGTGTGGGAACAAGCTCAACGCCACATGGGGTGGCGCGCAGTTCGTGCAGGCGGACAAGACGCATGTGGACAATCCGAATGTGTACGGCACCTCGAATGACAGCAAACGGGATCAGGCGCGTACGGGACAGGCTCCTTGGGGTTCCCCGGACGTATGGCGACTGGCGAACATGGAAGCATCGGGGAATTTGGTGCGAGGTGGGGTCTGGAATTCCATCACCGGTTCTTTCAAGGATTTTATGGATTTGACGGGGTTTGGTGGTGATCCTGGGGCGACTGAGAATAAACGGAGTGGGCTTGGGAAGCTTGTTGGTCAGGCATGGGATTTCTTTGGTAGCTTGACTCCGGGTGGTGCATTGGTGTACGCGGTTTCTCCTGAAGCGAGAGAGCGTTATGACAAAGCTGCTGAAGCTATGGGTGAGGTGGCGAAGAACATGGTGAGTTGGGACACGTGGGGGACTGATCCTCATGGGACCTTTGGGAGCATGCTTCCGGATGTTGCTGGGCTTGCTACTGGTGCTGGGGCGAGCAAACTTGGTTTCAAGATATTGGGGAAGTTGTCTCCGAACCTTGCGTTGAGGATTGCTGAGCTTAGGCAGCTTCTTCGTTTGAGGAATATTGGTAATTGGAATCACGATCTGCGTGATTGGTTCCAGAAGTTTGGTCAGATGAGTCCTGGTTCTGGGGCTGCTGTGGAGTTGGAGAGGTTGCGGGGCGTCGTCGCGGATGGTGCTCATGGTGGGAAGAGCCCTGATGGTTCGGATGCCACTCCGACTGTTCCCCGGCAGGGGGCGGGGCCGATTGAGGCCGGGGCGCGTTCTGGTGATGGTGCGGGGTCTGGGGGTGCTGGGTCTCGTGGCGGGGTGCGTGATGGTTCGGGTCATGGGGGTGATGGTCATCCGCGTGGGGTTGAGGGCCATGGTGGTGTCCGTGATCGCGATGCTGAGTCTCGGGTTCCGAGGCGCGGGGATGTTGATCATCCGACTGTGTCTGAGGAGTCTGCTGCCGCTCGCAGGGGTGGGGAGGAGTATCGAAGTCCTAGGCGAGCAGATGTAGACCATCCGGGCGGGAATGAAGAACTGCCCCGGGAAAACGTTGATGCCGCACCGGGTAGGGGCGTGTCGGCTGACGGCGAGTCACATACGCCAGGTGATGGGTCGTCTTCTGGTGAGGCTGGTGGCCGCTCCGGCGGTGGGGAATCCGATTCGGATTCCCTGGATTCGCTTTCGCAGGAAAAACTTGAGCAGCCACGTGCAGGAACTCGTGTGACTCCTGGTACGACAGGGAGGCCTTATGACCCTGATGCTCCGGTGCGTGAGACGATTCCTGCGAAGCAATGGGAGAAGGAATCCGGTTACAAGTACACCCAGGAGGATGTGCAGCGGACGTTGGACAACGGGCCGCGGAATGGGGATGGGCAGCCGGTGGATCATCGGAATGGTCGTCCGTTGCGTCTGGTGCAGGGGGATAGTGATCGTGGTTGGGTGATGCGGTATGACCGGGAGGCGGGGACGTGGCTTCCGGAGAATCGGGGTTTGAATGAGGGTGGGATGCCTGCGAGGGGTGAGCCGAACTCGTATGGGTATGACGAGAATGGTGATCTTCTTCCGTATGCGAATGAGCGTCCGCAGTACACGAAGGAGCAGATTGAGAAGGTGTGGACCAACTCCCGCAACGAGCAGCTCAAGCAGATCAGGAATGGAAAGCTTGATTTGCCTGAGCCTGGTGCGGATCAGATGTGGGTTCGGGCGCTTGATGATGCTGCTGATGGGCCGGACATGCATGTCGACGCGGACGGGGGTAAGTGGCGTAAGGTGGAGTGGCGTCCGGGTGAGCCTCGCGATGGTTTGTGGGACATGGGGCACATATCTAAAGCAAAATATAGCAAGTTGAGGGATCAGTATCTTTCGGGTGAAATTGATACAAAAGAGTTTCTGAGGCGTTATCGGGATTCGGGTAATTATCGTGTGGAAGATCCCATGCGAAACAGATCACATATCGACGAATGAGGGAAGTGGAAAGTGAGCGAGGGAACGGGGACTCCTGGCGGGGTCGTTGGGTACGGGACTTTGGACGATTTTGTGAGGGCTGTCGAAGCGCATCCTAACATTGACTGGAGAAAGTACTTGTTCTGGGCGCTTGGGAACAAGGATCTGACCGCTCGGGTTGAGATTGTGAACTGGATGCTGGATAATGGTGCAGATCCGGCTCAGGTTGATGCTGACGAGAAAATCAATGCTCTGCATGCGATGTTCGAAGAGCGTGAGCATGATTTTGTGGGGGAGGCGAAGTTGTTGCAGCGTCTTCTGGATGGGGGTGCGGATATTAATTTGAAGGCACCGAAGTGGAATGTTCCGATTTATGCGCTCTGGGAGAACTCCGTTGTTTCGGATGAGGAGCTGACTCCGTTCTATGATGTGCTGTTTTCGTATCCTGGGATTGATTGGGATGTGATTGTCAAGAAAGTGTTTGGTGTGCCGAGTTCGTTCAGGGATTACGTTGATCATGCCGCGAAACGCTGTCCGGAACTTCATAGGCGTATGCATGACTACCTGGAGAATGGTCCGTCGCCGCGTCCTGTGTTTGACTGAATCCCGGGTGGTGAACTCGACTGGTGTGGTTCAGGATGGTAAGGAGGATATAGAAGTCATCAAGGAATAAGCCTCATGGAAACGAGTAGAGCAGTGGATGTTTTTGCTGTAGGCGAGTTCGTTGCTTTGGTGGAGCGTCTGATTGGGCTGCCGTGGCCGATCAGGCTTGACCAGTTCGACTCAACAGCTCAGCAACTTGGTTGGTCGCCGACTAGTGTGCCTGGTATTCTCACTGGAAATTTTGCATCAGGGGAACAGCGCATCATGTGCACTAAAGATAAAAGTAAAAATGTTCGTGTTATTTCGATTCCGTTTTTCAAGCCTGAAGGGGAGGGGTTTGAGGAGTTCGGGTTGGTCAATGATGCTTTCGTTGCTTATGTTGCGGCTGGTTTTGAGGCGTGGGGGAAACCCTTCGACATTGTCATTGACAGGTACGCGCATGTGGCGTGGAAGTATCCGCAGAATGTGATTGTCGAATTGACTCGGTATGAGCGGTTTGTGGATTTGAGTTTTTATACTCCTCAGGGGATTATGGTGTACTGAGGTGGTGGTGTTTCGGTTCGGGAGTTGATGTGGTAGTTGTCCTCGAGTGTGGTCTGACTAGGGGTTTTGCTGCTCGGCGGGCTGGCCGTGAGCGAGCTTCGAGGGCTTTTCCCGGGGGCTAGCAGCTTCTCCTGTGGCTGGTTTTCGTTATTGTAAAGGATGAGAGGGGGGTGAGGGGATATAGAGATCATCGGGGGATGAAGGCATGAAAAGGGTGTGAGGGTGTGGAAGTTTTCGCTGTAGACGAGTCCATTGCTTTGGTGGAGCGTCTGATCGGGTTGCCGTGGCCGATCAGACTTGACCAGTTCGACTCAACAGCT
>JABCNW020000008.1 GCA_013333945.2 Propionibacterium sp. | reverse complement strand
TCCGGTAGCCGGGCTTCGCCGTGGCGGTGACGACAACGGTGACCTGGCCGTTGCTGCTGGTGACCTGGGGATCGCTGTAGTCGATCTCGTCGGTGTCCTCGATACCGGTCACCGACGGCGGCACCGGGGTTGTGGAGTCAACGGGACACGCCTGCGCACCGACGGTCGGGATCACGGGGGTGATGGTCTTCACGCAGGTCGGCTGGGTGATAGTGGTGGTGAAGGTGTAGGTACCGTCGCTATTGGCCTTCCAGCCTTCCGGCAAATGCTGGTCATCGATCTCCCTACCCGTCGCAGGGGTGGCGGTGACCTCGACGCTCACCTTGTCGCCGGAGGTGGTGAACTTCGGGGCGGAGTAGGTGATGCCGTCGGTCTCGCCGACCTTGACGGTGGGTTTGGAGGGCTCGCTGGAGCCCGGTGTGCACACGCCGGGGGTGACCTCGACGGCGACCAGTTTCGGGTTCACGTGGTTGGTGAGGGAAACCTCGACGGTTTTGAGGCCCTCAACGGTGACTTGGGCGCTATTGGCGTCGGGAACCCCGTCCGCGACTCCCTGCCCCGAAAACGTCGGGTCGCCATAGTCGATGTCACCGCTGGAGGGAACCTTCTCGGTCAGGGTGACAACGGGGCCATTCGGGACGTTGTTGAGGGTTTCGAGGGCGCCATCGGCCTTCACTGCCAGCTCGCCACTGCGTGTCTGCCCCTTGTATTGATAGGACCAGGTCACTGGATAGGCGGTGTCGGTGGGGACCTGGCCACCCACGACGGCCTTCTTCACGGCAAGATGCCCGACAGTGTCACCGGAACCCGTGCCACCGCCCGACACACTCTTGACAGCGGTCGCGGTGCGGTGTTCGGCATCGACGGTGGCCTTGTTGCTGTACTGCGCCCCTGCGGGGATCGGCCCGTCGGCTTTCAGCCGCAGATCGAACACGTAGAGCCGATCGGCCTCGAATTTCTTGCCCTTGTTGTCGATGGTGGCGGTAACGACATCCTTAGAATCGTCAACGGAAATCTTGAGCGATGGCGTGGTGGATGCGTCCATGGAGTGATGGCACTCATCGGTGTAACTCTCGTTCCAGCACTTCGGAGTGTTGGGACCCAGTAGACGGACGGGTTACCGTTGATGACGGTCAAGGTGGTTCCCGTCACCGCGTAATTGTCCGTGATGACCATGCGGGAACGATCGGCCACCCGGGAGCCAGGAACCACGATCCGCCAGTGGATGACGCTCAGGTCATCGGTCGGGAACCACCCGGACTTGTTGATCTCGGTGGGAACCTTGGGGCTGTAGCCGATATTCCTCTGCCCATCGGGCAGCGGAACATCGAGTGGGCCGCTGCTGAGGGGGAAAGTCACCTTGTCGGTGTTGATCAAGGTGCTCACTTGCGCGCTCACCCACAACGAGCCACCGACATTGTTCTTGCCCTCGACGTTCTCGTTGAAGGTGCAGACCACTTCGGTTTCCCTCACCTCGCAGGTGCCGTAGGTCAGCGGATCACCCTCGGCCCCTTTGAGCTCGAAACTTCCGGTGGAACCTCCGATTTCTTTGGGCAGGTTGAGCCTGAAGGTGTCCCCCGCTTTGCCGCTCTGATCGGGAATCCTCCACTGTGCATCGATCCGCACACCGCTCCACAGGTAGACCACGGGATCGCCGGCATCAAGTTTCGACAGCCGGATGCTTCCCCTGTCGATGGCATTCACCTCGGCAGCCCGCGCCACGGGGCTCGCAGCAACCAGACCGGCGATGCCGATCAGGAAAGCAAGCAGAAGCACCCCCGGCCTCCACCCGCTGCGAGCTTTGGTCCTCTTCAACACGTCGTTTCCCTCTCATGTCAATACATGTAGTTCTTGTCCTCCGATCAGCTGACCTTTGGAGGGCTGACGAACGTTAACACGAATTGCTTGAAGAGTGCACCATTTGGTCAGTTATGCATAGCTTGCATCCCACCTTTTGTCCCGCGAGCCATCTTTCTACCAGCAGCCAGACCTGCCGTTCAGGTGCTCTTCCACTGTGGAGGTTCTCGAAAACCCCGCGCAAAACCAGAGTTCACACCACGTCTTCATCGCCACAGACGCACTGCGACGCGGTCGCGACAGAGTAGAAAACATCTTCGAGCGCAACAACCGCGCTGCCACTAACGCGAGACCTGATCCACGGGCTCGGAACACACCCCACGAGCCATCCGACAAAGGTTAGGAGCACACTCATCGACTTCCGTAGCGCACGTGAGCATTGTTCCGCCGGCACAGGACTTCCCGTCTCCACAGGAACGGCGCCACACCCACAGCCATTCCCGAGTATCCGTCGCGCATCCGAACGATAACGTGGCGTCGGGCCACCAGGCCTCGGCGCATGTGTTTCAGTCACGAAAAGGACGTGACCACAAGGAAGACCTTCGGAAACCAATCAGATTGGATCGTACAATCGACGCGGTCGCTGACCATCGGCGTCGTGAGAACTCCCGCCAAAGCGCTGACCACGTACGGCACGTAGCTCCGCCCTTGAACAGGAAGCGCGACCGAAGAATCAGGCGGAGCGTTCCACCAGGTCGTCACAGACCTGGAGCAGCAGCTGTTTGACCTGGCCCTCCGGAAGCGGCCCCAGATGCTGCCTGGCCTGGTCTGCGTGGCGGCGAACCTCGACCCGCGCCTTCTCGATGACAGGATGAATACGCAACGCAGCCAACGCCTCCGCAAGAACCGCATCGTCGCTCAGATCACCGGCGAGCAGATCCTTCAGGGGCTGATCAGCGGGGTCATTGGAAGCCTCCAGCAGCAGCGTCGGCAGCGTCGGCACCCCCTCACGCAAGTCTGTGCCCGGGGTCTTGCCGGCGACATCGCTGGTGATGTCGATGATGTCGTCGCTCAGCTGGAAGACCAGCCCGACTTCCTCACCGTAAGCCGCCAAGGCATCCCGAATTCCCTGAGGAGCCCCCGCGATCATCGCACCGAACAGCGCGGAAGCGGCAATCAGCGAGCCTGTCTTGTCAGCGATCACCTGCAGGTAGTGCTCCAGCGGCACCTCCCCCGTCTCCGGACCACGGGTCTCCGCAATCTGCCCCTGCACGAGCCGGGTGAAGGTCTCTGCCTGAAGCCGCACGTAGTCGGCGCCGAGGTCCGCAACCAGGATCGACGCCCTCGCAAACAGATAGTCGCCGATCAGGATCGCTATGGAATTGCCCCACCGGGAGTTCGCGGACGGCGCGGAGCGACGCACATCGGCCTCATCCATGACGTCGTCATGGTAGAGGCTCGCGACGTGGGTCAGCTCCATCACGAGGGCTGCCTTCAGCAACCGCTCCTCGTCCACCTCACCACCGAACTCCGACGCGAGATACACCAGCTGAGGCCGGAACCGTTTTCCTCCAGCCGCTATCAGGTGGCTGGCGGCCTCGGTGACGAACGGGGAATCGGCCACGGCAACCTGCCGCAGCTGCTCCTCGAAGCGGATCGAGAGGGCTTCGATGTCGAGGGTCAAGATGACTCCAGGGGTCAGCGGATGAACTGAGCGGCTCCAGCCGCCAGGTCAAGAATGCTACCCGGAATCAAACCGAGAACGATCGTCGCCACAGCGGACACCGCGACAACGATCCAGGTCCAGCCGGAGGCCTCGGCCACCCTGCCCTGTTCACCGCGCTCGGGTTCCTTGAACCACATCGCCACCACGACCTTCAGGTAGAAGAAAGCGGCCACGAGGCTCGCGATCACTGCGACCAGAACCAGCCAGCCGTACCCGCCCTGCCAGGCGGCGGCGAAGACCATCAGCTTGCCGACGAAACCCGCGGTCAGCGGGATACCGGCGAAGCTGAGCAGGAACAGGGTCATGACCCCGGCGACAAACGGGCTGGTCCGTCCCAACCCCTGCCACGCAGCGATCCCGTTCGCTTCTCCCCCGGCGCGCCGGACCATCGTGATGACCCCGAACCCGCCAAGGGTGGCGAAACCGTAGGCCAGCAGGTAAAAGGAGATCGACCCGACCGACGAGACACGACCCTCGACCGTGAAACCCACCGCGGCGACGAAACCCGCCAGGATGAACCCGGCATGGGCGATCGAGGAGTAGGCCAGCAGACGTTTGATGTCCTGCTGCACCAGACCCACCACCGCGCCGACCACCATGGTCGCCACCGCAACGGTGGCGATGATCGGCTGCCAGTCCCAGCGCGCCCCACCGAGAGCGACGTAGAACACCCGCAGGAGCGCGGCCACGGCGGCCGTTTTGGTGGCGATCGCCATGAAACCGGTCACGGGGGTCGGGGCGCCGGTGTAGACGTCCGGGGTCCAGGTGTGGAACGGCACCGCACCCACCTTGAACAGCAGTCCGACGGCCAGCATCACCAGACCGGTCGGCAGCAGCACCGACGGGGACTCCGCAGCAACGATGGCCTGCGCCACACCGGCATAGGTGAAGGTGCCCGCGTAGCCGTACAGCAACGCCACGCCGAACAGGAAGAACGCGGAGCTGAACGCGCCGAGCAGGAAGTATTTCAGTGCCGCTTCCTGGCTCAGCCAGCGCCGACGCCGCGCCATCCCTGAAAGCAGGTACAGCGGCAGGGAGAAGATCTCGAGCGCCACGAACAGCGTCAGCAAGTCGTTGGCAGCCACGAACAGCAGCATCCCGAACAACGCGAACAGAATCAGCGGGAAGATCTCGGTGTGTTCACGGCGCTGACGTTCGGCCTCCCGCTCCATCGGCGACCCCGGAACGGTGGCGGCGGATGCGGCGAAGGCTGACACCCCGCCAGCGACAGCGCGTTCGGCAAACAACGCCACCCCTCCCAGACCAACCAGCAGCAGCAGCGACCAGAAGAAATACGTAGGCCCGTCCACGGCGATGCTTCCGGGCGCGACAATCTTGAAGTCTCCGTCCACCCAGTTGTAGACGGTGAACCCCATGGCAGTGAGAACCGTCAGTATCGCCAGTCCCGTCTGCGCGGGGTAGCGGTACTCGCGAGGAACCGCGGCCTCGAGGAGCACCCCCAGGGTGGCGCCGACCAGCAATGTGATCAGGGGTGCCTCGAGCATCCACTCCATGGCCGGAACGGTGATCTCAAGCGGGCTCATCAGTTCTCTCCCTGGATCGTGGGGGCGGGATTGGTCTCACCGGCGGCTTGCATCACGCCCTGTGCCGCGTTATCGGCCACCTGGAGCAGCGGCTTCGGGAAGAATCCGAAGACGATCAGCAGCACCAGCAGCGGCGCCACTGCCAGGCGTTCGCGCAGGTTCAGGTCCGTGGAGACGTGTTTGCGCACGTCATCGAGCACGGGACCGGTCATGGTTCTCTTGTAGACGGTGAGCACGTAAGCCGCGGCCAACACCATTCCGAGGGTCAGCACCGCGGTGTGCACCGGGTAACGCTGCCAAGAACCGGCCATCACCAAGAACTCCGAGACGAAGCTGGACATGCCGGGCAGCGCGAGCACCGACAGGCCTGAGAGCAGCAGGAAACCGGCCAGCACCGGGGCGGTTTTCTGCACCCCGCCGTAGGCCTCGATGGCGGCGGTGCCGCGGCGTTTCACGAGGAAACCGATGACCAGGAACATCGCTGCCGTGGAGAAGCCGTGGTTCAGCATGTAGAAGATCGACCCGCTCAGCGACTGCGTGGTCAGCGCGAAGATCCCGAATACCATGAACCCGAAGTGGCTGACGGAGGTGTAGGACACGAACCGCAGCAGGTCGGGGCTGCCGAGCGCCATGAGGGCGCCGTAGAACATCGAGACCACCGCCCACACCAGGATGACCGGCGTTGCCCAGTGCGAGGCCTCGGGGAAGATCGTCAGGCAGATCTTGATCATCCCGAAGGTACCGATCTTGTCGAGGATGCCCACCAGCATCGTCGACGAGCCGGCGGTGGCCTGCTCGGCGGTGTCCGGCAACCAGGTGTGCAGACCGGCCATCGGCGCCTTCACCGCGAACGCGAAGAAGAAGGCCGCGAACAGCCAGTGGCCGATGCCGCCACCCAGGTCGAGGGCCATCAGGTCGCGGATCATGAAACTGGGCTCCCCCGCCCCCGCGGAGACCGCGTACAACCCGGCGACACCGACCAGCATCACCAGCCCACCGGCCAGCGAGAACAGCAGGAATTTCACGGCCGCCGCGGCCCGTTCCGGCCCGCCGAAACCCGAGATCATGAAGTACATCGGGATCAGCGTGGCCTCGAACATCACGTAGAACAGCAGCACGTCGCTGGCCAGGAACACCAGGAGGGAGAGCCCTTCGAGGGCCAGGGCGAGGGCGAAGAAGGGCCGAGTCGACCAGCGGGCGCCCTCCGCGTCGCCGACGTGCCACTCGGCGATCAGCACCAGCGGGGTGAGGATCACGGTGAGCAGCACCATGACGGCACTCATGGGGTCCAGTTCCAGGGCGTAGGAGGCCCCGATCACCCGGATCCACGGCAGCGTCTCCGACAGGTGGGTGCCGAGCCCCAGGACGAAGGCGCACACACCGAGGACGGTGGTGGCGAACGCGAAACACAGGCCGGCGACGCGGGCGGCGGCGCCGCGCACGCACGTCAGGACCAGGGCGCCGAGCAGCGGCAGCAGCGCGAGGATGCTCAGGAGGGGAATCGAGTCGTTGATCACGTGAGTTCTTCCTTCCTCAGACCAGCCGCCCGAACACCACGATGGCCCCGAGGACCACGACGCCGATCACCAGCGTCAGGCCGTAGGTGCGGGAATAGCCGTTCTGTGCCTTCCGCAACAAGCCCGCCACACCTTTCGCCCCATATCCGGAGCCCCGGACGAGGCCGTCGACCACGCCTTGATCCGCGAGGCTCAGCGCGGTCGCGATGCCACTCACGGGCCAGATCACCGCGTAGGTGTTGATGGCGTCCCCGTAGAGGTCGTTGCGACCGATCAGCACCAGCGGGTTGCGGGTCCGCGGCGCCCGTTTCGGGATGAGACCACTGTGCAGCCACCACCCAAGCGCGACACCCAGCGCCACGACGACCAGCGTGACCACGCCGATCCAGCTGAAGGCCAGCAGGCCGGTCTCGTGGGGATGCGACCCGGTGGCCGGTGCCAGCCAGCCCTGGATCCAGTTGTTCATCACAAGGCCCGCTCCCAGTGAGGCGATGGCCAGGATCACCAGCGGAATGGTCATCACAGCCGGTGATTCGTGCGGGTGCACGTCCTCCTCCCAGCGGCTGCGTCCCAGGAAAGTCATCATCATCAGGCGCGTCATGTAGTACGCGGTGATACCCGCTCCGATGAGCGCCAGGACCCCCAGGACGATGTTGCGTTCGAAGGCAGCCTCGATGATGTGGTCCTTGGAGTAGTAGCCCGCGGTGAAGGGGAACCCGATGATGGCCAGATATCCCATGGCAAAGGTCAGGAACGTCCAGCGCATCGCCTTGGCCAGGGCCCCGAAGTTGCGCATATTCACGTCGTCGTTCATGCCGTGCATCACCGAGCCGGCGCCGAGGAACATGTTCGCCTTGAAGAAGCCGTGGGTGATCAGGTGGAAGATCGCGAAGGCCGCACCCACCGGCCCGAGACCCGCGGCCAGCATCATGTAGCCGATCTGCGACATGGTGGAACCGGCCAGGACCTTCTTGATGTCGTCCTTGGCGGTGCC
>JABCNW020000007.1 GCA_013333945.2 Propionibacterium sp. | reverse complement strand
GGCCACCCACGACCCGGACTCCGTTCTGGGCGTGCCCCATGAAACCCTCGACGGTTCATCGCCGGTGTTGTCGCACTGGCTGAACCTGTGCCGCACCAGCTCCCGCGAACTGGAAATCGAGGCGCTGACGGCACTGCCATCCCAGGACGATCCGTTCGCGGTCTCCCTGAACCACGCGCTCAATAGGCTCTCCAGCGCGTTCTATTTCCTGCAGCTGCGCCTGTCGCAGACCAGCCGCACATCCAGGTGAACACTTCAGAAGGACAGGTCCATGCCCAGACACGTGATAACCCAACAGGACATCACCCAGGCCCTCGCCGATGGCAGGACCGAACTGACGCTGCGTCCCAACAGCATCGTCACCGCGTTGGCAGCCGAGGTGGCCCAGCAGAAAGGCATCCGTCTGGTGCGGGCCTGTGAGGAAACCCACGGGGCAGCTCCCGCAGAAGCCGCGGGGCAGCCTGTGTTCGGGCGTACCGACGTCCGCAACGCCGTGATCGCACGCTACGGCGGCGAACCTGATGGTCTCGACCGTGTCCTGGACCGGGTGCTGGGGCGCTGACATGACCCGAGCCGTTCTTCACATCGCACCCGTCCGGCCCGACATCAGCGTCGAGGAAACAGCTCGCCGTCTCCTCACAGAGCTGGAGAACCGGGCCGTCCACGTAAACCTCGGCCCACTTTTCGCCGCCGATCCCGTCCCCGCGGCCACGGATCCCGACCGTGTCCTGTCGGCTGCTGTGTAGGCGGTGGAGAAAGTCAGCGGGGATGTTGTGGTGACCTCCGCGCAGCTGCCGGAGGCACTTCACCCGGTGGCGTTCACGCTTCAGGCCCGACTGGCCACGGAGCTGGGAGCCGGCCTGGTCCTGGTGAGCGATGGCATTGACAGCTCCCTGGAGCAGGTCGCCACGGCAGCGGCCACCGACCTCCACGCCACGGTGGTCGGTGTGCGGCTCGTCGATGGCAGCTGGACTGGAAACTCCGGCGGTGCATCGTCCTACCGTTTGCTCAGCGGGTCGTTCAGCAACCACGTCACCGATCCGACTCACATCACCATTTCCCCCAAAGAAAGCGCCGGCGACGTGCTGAAACGCCTGACCAAGGATACCTGCCCGGTGGTGCCCGCCGCGCGCATCGACATCCTGATCGGGCTGATCGTCGGCTTGGCCTCCGGACGGTTCCCGCTCCCTGCGGCAGTCCTGGTCTCCGGCGAGGGGCTTCCGAAGTCCGTCACGCGCACCTGGAGTCGTTTCGTGCCCACCGTGGCCCTGGTGCAGCTCGGTACTTCCTCGAGCGGGGCCGCGGTGCTGGCCCGTGCACGACAGGTCCGAGACTCTCGTCCCGTCACCCCCCTGCTGTTCCAGCGCAGGCTGCTGGACGAGGCCCGTGCCGTGGACCTGCGCATCGTGCTGCCGGAAGGCACCGAGCCACGCATCGTACGAGCCGCTGCGGATGTGCTGCGCACGGGAGGCGCCCGGTTGATCCTGCTGGGCGACCCCGGGGCCGTGCGACAGGTGGCCACGTCGGAGGGCGTCGACATCTCCGGCGCGAACATCGTCGACCCCACGAACGATCCCCTGCGGGAACGGTTCGCCGACGAGTACGCCGAGCTGCGCGCGACGAAGGGAATCACCCGGGAGCAGGCCCACGACCGGGTCGCGGACGTTTCCTACTTCGGGACGATGATGGTGCGCGACGGCCTGGCCGACGGCATGGTCTCGGGCGCGGTCAACACCACCGCCCACACAATCCGCCCCGCCTTCGAGGTCATCAGGACCAAACCCGGGGTGTCACTGGTCTCGTCGGTGTTCTTCATGTGCCTGCCCGACCGGGTGCTGGCCTTCGGCGACTGCGCGGTGAACCCGAACCCGACGGCCCCGCAACTCGCCGACATCGCCATCGCATCGGCTGTGACAGCCGAGCAGTTCGGTCTCGACCCCAGGGTCGCGCTGCTGTCCTATTCCACGGGCGCTTCGGGCACGGGTCCGGACGTCGATCTGGTGAAGGAGGCCACCGCCATCCTCCACGAGAAGGCGCCGGGCCTGTGCGCGGACGGGCCGTTGCAGTTCGACGCAGCCGTGGCCGAGTCGGTTGCCCGCTCCAAAGCACCGGGCTCCCCCGTCGCGGGACGCGCAAACGTGCTGATCTTTCCCGACCTGTCTGCTGGCAACGCCGGATACAAGGCCGTGCAGCGCACCGCGGGTGCCCTTGCGATCGGCCCGGTGTTGCAGGGACTCAACCGGCCCGTCAACGATCTCTCACGCGGCGCCCTGGTCGAGGACATCGTCAACACCATCCTGATCACCGCCATCCAGGCGGGCAGGGAAACCCGGTAAGCCACGTTCCCGCGGCTGAAGGAGTGCTCCTCGAAGATCAGAGTCTGCTGGTAGCCGCTGCCTTTAGGATGACACGGTGCGTGTGATTGGTCTTCTTGCCGGTAACGCCGTGGTCGACCTGGTCATCGGCCACGGGGAACATCCCGACACCACCCTGTACCGGGCCGGTTGGATCGCCGGACGACCCGTGGAAGCGCGGTGTTGTGACGGTGACGTCGTAGTCACCCTGGAGGTTCGTCCCGTCTCCCCCGCTGATGCCCCGCCCGCCGACAGGATGGTGGTGTACGAGGAACCGGGAACCGATGAGGTGCCTGTGATCCGCCAGCGAGTCGGGGCCTACGGCATCGTGCTGTCGGAACGGGGCCTACTGGGCACGGTCTTGTCGCGAATCACCGGGGCCCCCGGGGCCTGGAACCTGCCGGGCGGTGGTCTCGACGCCGGCGAGGAACCGATGGCGGGTCTGCTGCGCGAAATCCACGAGGAGACGGGGCAGGAGGTCGTCGCCGGACAGCTGCTGGCCCTCCAGTCGGACCACTGGATCGGTCGCGCCCCGAACGGGGGCTTGGAGGATTACCACGCCCTGCGCATCATCTACTCCGCGACATGCGAGAAACCCAGCCGCCCCCGCGTCCACGACCTGGGAGGGTCGACGGCGCGGGCCGACTGGGTTCCTGTGAAGTCCTGGCGCAAGCTTCCCTGGACCCGAGCGGCTCGGCAGGTGCTGAGCCAGCACCTGCCGAGCCGCTGATCACCGAATCCTGGGGCAGCCCGCTTACGGGATCAATCCCTGAAGTAGGACAGGATGCGCAGGATCTCGATGTAGAGCCACACCATGGTGACGGTGATGCCGAAGGCCGCACGCCACGATTCATGGGCCGGAGCCTGGGATGCGATGCCGCGCTCGATGTAGTCGAAATCGATCACCAGGTTGAACACGGCAAGGCACACTGCCAGGATCGAGACGCCGATCGCCAGCAGGCCGGCGTTGCTGCCCACAGCCCGCAGTCCGGTGTTGATCCCGAACATGGCGAGCAGGAAGTTCACCAGGAAAACGCCCGCGAGAGCCATGGTTGCGATGGTGACCATCTTGCGGAACTTGGCGGTGACGCGGATGTTGAAGAACTTGTAGGCGGCCAGGGTGGCGGCAGCCGTCACGAAGGTGGCCAGCACCGCGGAGACGACGATGCCCGGCCACGTCACCTCGAAGTACTTCGAGATGCCACCGATGAACAGGCCCTCGAGTGCGGAGTAGAGCAGGACGCCCGCCACCGGGATCTTGTGCCGGAACGAGACGATCAGGGAGACGACGAAGGCGCCGAGTCCACCGACGATCATCACCGGGAACACGAGGTTCAACGGCATCAGGGTGAACGTCGCCGCTGCGGCCCCGAACACCACGAGCAGGGTGATGGCGGTCTTGGCCAAGACGTCGTCCATGGTCATGACACCGACGGGGCTCTGTGGCTGGGGTTGCGCGTATCCGGGCTGGGGTTGTGCATATCCGGGTTGCGGCTGGTAGCCATAGCCCTGCGGCTGGTAGCCATAGGGCTGCTGATAGGCAGGCGGCTGGTTGAAGGCCGAGCTGCGGGTGAACACGGGATTCGCCATGTGAGGTTCCTTCAGAATCGCGATGACTTTTGTTTCAAGTGTATGTGACCTCACCGACAGGAATGCACAACCGTGCAGGTGCAGGTGACTCCCTGCACACGACGAGCCGGCTTTCGCGAACCCTCAAGCGCGGGCGGTGAGGAACTGGATCAACGACTCGAAGAACCTGCGACCATCCAGCGACGCTCCCGTCAGCGCCTCGACGTTGTGCTCCGGGTGGGGCATCAGGCCGACGACATTGCCGCGCTCGTTGGTGATCCCGGCGATGTCGTTGGCCGATCCGTTGGGGTTGTCGAGGTAACGGAAAACCACCTGGGCATTGTCCTCGAGACGTTTCAGGGTCTCGGGAGCGGCCTGATAGTTGCCCTCGCCGTTCTTCAGGGTGATGACGATCTCCTCACCCCTGGCGAAACCACAGGTCCAGGTGGTGTCGATGGATTCGACGCGGAGCCTCTCATCGCGACAGATGAAATGCTGATTGACGTTGCGGATCATGGCGCCGTCGAGAAGGTGGGCCTCGCAGAGCAGCTGGAACCCGTTGCAGATCCCCAGCACTGGCAGCCCCTTGTTCGCGGCATCGATGACGGTTTCCATCACGGGGCTGAACCGCGCGATGGCCCCGCACCGCAGGTAGTCACCGTAGGAGAAACCGCCCGGGAGAATGACGGCATCCACGCCATCGATGGAGTCCGAGCCGTGCCACAGCGGGACGGCCTCGGCGCCGCACAGCTTCACGGCGCGCAACGCGTCGTGGTCGTCGAGGGACCCTGGGAAGGTGACCACGCCGATGCGGGGCATCAGTCGGTCACCACTTCGTAGGCCTCTATGACTGTGTTGGCGAGCAATTTCTCCGCGGCCTGGGAGACCCGTTCCAGAACCTCGGGGGTGACCTCGCCCTCCACTTCCACCTCGAAGCGTTTGCCCTGGCGGACGGTCATCCCGTCGAACCCGAGGCGCGCGAGGGCACCGGTGACTGCCTTGCCCTGTGGATCGAGGATCTCGGGTTTGGGCATGACGTTAACGACGACGCGTGGCATAGAAACACCCTAGCGGGCCGGCACTGACTGAGATTGGTGCGGCTCGCCCGAAACATCAGGCGGAGGGGTCCTGGAACCGTTGCCCCGTCAGGCGTTCGTAGGCCTCGATGTAGCGGGCGCGGGTGGCATCGATCACCTCGGCGGGCAGCTCCGGCGGGGTCGTCTCGCGGTCCCATCCGGACTCCTCGGCCAGCCAGTCGCGGACGTACTGCTTGTCGAAGCTGGGCAGCGACTCCCCCGGGCGCCACAGCTCCGCATCCCAGAACCGCGACGAGTCGGGGGTGAGCACCTCGTCGGCCAGGACGAGGGTTCCGTCGTCGCGACGACCGAACTCGACCTTGGTGTCGGCCAGGATGATGCCGCGTCCGGCGGCGATGTGCTCGGCCCGCGCATACACCTCGAGGGTGAGGTCCCGCAGCCGGGTGGCCAGGTCGTCGCCGTGGAGACGGGCGATCGTGGCGAAGTCGACGTTCTCGTCGTGTTCCCCCAGCTCTGCCTTGATGGCGGGGGTGAAGATCGGGGCCGGGAGTTTGTCGCCGTCGCGCAACCCGTCGGGCAGCGGCACCCCGCACACGGTCCGCGACCGCTGGTATTCGACCCATCCCGACCCGGTGAGATAGCCGCGCGCCACACACTCGACCGGCACCATGTCGAGTTTCTCCACGACGATGGCGCGCCCCTTGACCGCGTCGGGAACGTCCACCGAGACGACGTGGTCGGGCACCAAGTCGCGCAGCCGTTCGAACCACCACAGCGACAGCTGCGTGAGCACGGCCCCCTTGCCGGGGATGGGCGTGGGCAGGATGTAGTCGAAGGCGGAGATGTTGTCGGTAGCCACCATCAGCACGTCACCGGCAGGCAGCGCGTACATCTCGCGCACCTTCCCGGCGTGGATGAGGGGCAGACCAAGCGATTCGAACTGACTCACGACGCCAGCCTAGAGGCTCCGCTGCCGGACGGCGGGAACGCCTGTCCTGTGGTCGAGTACCTGCACCACGGCACACGCAGGCAGCTGCGAACCATGCATGTGCGGTGCTCGTGAAACATTTATCATCACACCATGGCTTCACGCGCACTGCCCGAGAACTGGCTGAGGCAGGACCTGATCGTCACCGCCGTGGCCGTGGCGGCGGGATGCCTGATGGCCTGGCTGACCTTCGTCCTGGGGTCAACGACCTTCGCCACCCCCATTGAGACACAGTTGATCGGTTGCCTGCTGCTCCCTCTTCCCCTGATCTGGCGGCGAAGCCACCCGCTGGCCTCCGGGATTGCTGTCAACGCGCTTTACATAGCCTTGGTCAACACCACCGGGATGGATCTCTTCGCATCCCAGGTCACGCTCTTCCTGTCGTTCTACTCGATCGGGGCATGGTCGGCCCGACGCGGGGCGGCTCTCGCCGCCCGGAGCGTCATCAGCATCGCCATGGGATTGAGTGTCTGCCTGAACATACTGGTCAACCTGGGGTCGGCGAAACTGAACGTGCAATTCGCCTCCGCCAGCACCCTGGCGGCGTTGTTCGCCCTCTATCTCATGATCAACCTCTCCTTCTTCGCGGGCGCCTGGGTCTTCGGCGACCGGGCCTGGCAACAGGCCCTGGAACGACAGGAACTGGTCGAGGCCAACAGGAACGTCAAGGCGCTGCAGGCCGAGCTGATCAGCCGCGCCATCGAGGAGGAGCGGCTTCGGATCGCCCGTGAGCTGCACGACGTCGTCGCCCATCACGTCACCACCATGTCGGTGCAGGCCGCGGCCGCCCGGCGCCTGTTGGGCAGGGACCCGGAGCACACCGAGAAGTCACTGAAACAGATCGAGGCCAGCGCGCGACAGGCGGTGAATGACCTGCGCTCGATGGTGTTCACTTTGCGGGAGACCGACGCGACGGAGGAGGGCCTGCCAACCGTGGAGGACATACCGGGCCTGGTGGAATCCGCGCGCCTGGCGGAGTCCCACGTCAGTTACGAGACGATCGGGGAACTACCCAACCTCAGCCCCGCGGTGGAACTGACCCTCTACCGGGTCGCGCAGGAAGCCCTCACCAACGCCGCCAAGCACGCCGGCCCGACCGCCAGCGTCGCCGTCCGCCTGCGCTCCCGCAAGGATTCCGTGGAGCTGGAGGTCTCGGACGACGGCTTCGGGATGCGACGCAACATCCCGGGTACCGGCACCGGACTGACCGGGATGCGGGAACGGGTGACGGCCCTCGGGGGCAGCCTCGAGGCCGGTTCGAAACCCCGGGGCGGTTTCCGGGTGCGAGCCGAGATCCCGACGGCGGGAGCGACCGCATGATCCGGGTCCTGCTGGTCGACGACCAGCCCCTCATCCGCACCGGCTTCAAGACCATCCTGGAAACCGAACCCGGCATCGAGGTGGTGGGCGAGGCGGGCGACGGCGCCCAGGGCGTCGAGCTGGCCCTCGAACTGCGCCCCGACGTGGTCTGCATGGATGTGCAGATGCCTCGGATGAACGGGATCGACGCAACCCGCGAGCTCACGTCCCGGGGATGCGGCTCAGCTGTGTTGATCCTGACCACCTTCGACCGCGACGACTTCCTGTTCGAGACCCTCCAGGCGGGTGCATCGGGGTTCTTGCTGAAAACCGCGGAGGCCGAGAAACTCATCGAGGCCGTGCAGATCCTGGGGCGCGGCGAAGGATTGCTATCGCCGCAGGTCACCCGCCGGGTCATCGAACGCTTCACCGCACCCCAGCAGGAACCCCACTGCCCCGGCAGCGCATCAACTGGAGTATTGACGGAACGCGAACACGACACCCTGCTGCACCTGGCACGGGGCCTCAGCAACGCCGAGATCGCGTCCGAGATGTTCGTCAGCCCCGAAACCGTCAAAACCCACGTGTCCAACATCCTCACCAAGCTGGGTTTGCGCGACCGCATCAACGCAGTCATCTGGGCCTACGAGACCGGCCTCATACCCCGGTCGAACTGACCCGAGCGCCAGCGAGCAGGTCGAGCCGACACCAGACCACGACCGAGCCACACGGCGGGTGTTCCCACAGGAGAGCAGGCCGCTCACCAACCCATATCCCCCGTGCGGGGGAGGACGGATTTCCCCCTGCCGCGGGAAGCGCCGACCGGGTCCCGATCCGTAGCGTTGAGGTCATGATCAGCGTACGGAACGTTCACCGGTTCTTCGGTGACAAGCATGTGTTGAACGATGTCTCCTTCGACATCAGGCCCGGCCTCATGACGGGTTTCGTCGGCGGCAACGGAGCCGGCAAGACCACGACCATGCGAATCATCCTGGGAGTGCTGGCTGCCACTGAGGGGCAGGTCTTGGTTGATGGCCAACCCATGAACGCCGATCAGCGCGCCACCATCGGCTACATGCCGGAGGAACGCGGCCTCTACCCCAAGATGAAGATCATCGACCAGCTCGTCTACCTGGCTCAGCTGCACGGCAGCGACGCCGCCGAGGCGCGCCGCTACGGCCTGGAGCTGCTGGAGCGTCTCCAGCTCAACGGCAAACCCACCGACACCCTGGAGTCGCTGTCGCTCGGCAACCAGCAGCGGGTGCAGATCGCCGCGGCCCTCATCCACCGGCCCAACGCGCTGGTCCTCGACGAACCGTTCTCCGGTCTCGACCCGGATTCGGTAGACATCACCGTCGACGTGCTCCGTGAGGTCGCAGCCACGGGCGCCCCCGTCTTGTTCTCCTCGCACCAGCTCGACGTGGTGGAGCGGCTCTGCGACCAGCTCGTGATCATCTCCCGGGGCGAGATCCGTGCCAACGGCACCCGCGCCGAACTCCAGGCCGCCAACGCCGGAAACGAGTGGGATCTCGAGACGAGCACCGACACCGGCTGGGTGCGCGACCTCGTCCCGGTGGTCGAATTCGACGGCGGCTACGTCCGGTTCCAGGCACCCGACGAGGAGACCGCCAACCGCGTCCTGGCCGCTGCCCTGGAACGCGGCACCGTCCACACATTCGGGCGCGTTACCCGCAGCCTGCACGAGATCTACAAGGAGATGGCCCAGTGAACACCCAGACCCCCGCCCGTCCGAGCTTCTGGAGCACCGTCGGTATCGTCGCCAAACGGGAAATCGTGGTGCGGTGCATGTCGAAATCGTTCATCATTTCGACCCTCATCATCTTGGCCATCATGTTCCTCGCCGTCGTTTTCACCCCCCAGCCCGGGAAAATGATGAGCGGTGGCACCACCACTGTCGCCACCACTGCCGACCTTGCCCCAAAGCTCAGCAACCTGCCACACACCACAGTGATCGAGGTCGCGGACCAGGACGCGGCGCGCAACGCCGTGCTCTCCGAGGAAGCGAACGCCGCCGTGGTTCCGGACGCATCAAACCCGCTGGGAATCGAGGTGTTGGCGCTGCGGGACGCCCCAGGCGGCCTGCTCTCGTCCCTGTCGGTGTCTCCGAACGTTCAACTGCTCGACCCCAACGCCCCGCATCCCGCCCTTCGCTATTTCCTGGGACTTGGTTTCGGCATGGTGTGGTTGATGGCGGTCGTACTTTTCGGCATGGGCATTGCCAACTCGGTGGTGGAGGAGAAACAGACGCGCATCGTCGAGATCCTGCTGGCCAGCGTCTCCTCGAAGGCACTGCTCACCGGGAAGATCATCGGCAACTCCGCCGCGGCACTGGCGCAGATCCTCGCCATCGCGGCCACCGTCATCGGGGGACTGGCGATCAACGGCAGCGTCCTGCCGGTGGCGGATCTCGTGTGGCCCATCGTGTGGTTCGTCGTCTTGTTCATGTTCGGCTTCGTCATGATCGCGGCCCTGTACGCGGCGACCGCCGCGCTGGTCTCCCGCACTGAGGACCTCAACACCGCGCTGCAGCCCCTCAGCTGGCTCGTGATGCTGCCCTATTTCGGCATCATCGTCGGCAACAGCAATCCCCTGGCCATGACGGTGATGAGCTACATCCCGTTCTCCGCCCCGGTCGCCGTTCCGGTGCGCATCTTCCTCGGCCAAAGCGCCGGCTGGGAGCCGTTCGCCTCACTGGCGCTGCTCATCCTCACCACCGTCGCAGCGGTCTGGCTCGCGGCCCGGATCTACGACCGCGGCCTGCTGCGCACCGGCAAACCCCTGAAGTGGCGGGAGGCCCTCACCGCCGCCTCGTGACCTTCCCGGAAGATAAGGGGCTGTCGACCGGACACAACCCGGTCGACAGCCCCGTTGCCGTGTCAGCGCCGTACCTCCCAGGACATCGCCCCGGAGGTCAGGCCGATAAGAAGCAACAACCCCACGAAGACCCCGACTCAGCTCGCCACGCTGTCACGGCTCGGATCCTCCCAGCGTTGGGACGAGAACTCACCCGCGGCATGAGGGGTCCCCAGGTGTGCAGGTACTTATGCCGTCCGCCCGGTAGGCCCGCTCTGTCGCAACACCGCCCTCTTTGCGGTCGGGTCGGTCAACATCCCGGGAAGTCAAAACCACTTCTCACTAGGCTGATTGAGCCGGGCCGCGACGAAGGAGCAGCCTGTGTCGAAACCATCCGCAGCCAAGTAGCAGGCCCATTGGGGAAGCCATCCCTGTTCGGGGTATACTGAAGATGCGCATGGCAGTAGTGGTGTGAAGTGAGCTCGGCAGCCTTCCGGACGGTCGGTGAGCCGAGCTTCGCGCTTCATAGTGACAGTTCTTCGAACCCGTCGACGAGTGGCTTGGTCCGACGTTTCCAGTCACCGCCCTTGACATGACTCCAAGCAATCGCATCAGGGATCCACAGTAAGGGCTCGTCGTGAGAGGCTTTGAAATCATACTTAAACACATCTGCGAGACCGCGTTTGCGCACCTCCCCATACAGAAATTTGCGATCAGCACGCTCAGTCGATTCATCACGTTCAAACACGATCCTGAAACATTTGTGCTCAACGGCATGGGCAACAATGGCAGTCAAACACACTTCTCGGCCAACCACAGCACTCTTGGCCGCACAGTAGAACACCTGCGCCCGAACCCCAAGATCGACGAGCCTGGACAAAATTAAGCGCTTGCGTTTATCCCGCTCCTTCGTGAAGTGGATTCGTCTCTGCCCTGGCAGAACGAGCGATCGCACATCGCGCCGCAGAGCCGGCACTGCGTCATCCGCAACAATCGCCGCGACCATCGTGTATCCCTTGGTCTTGGACTCATCCACAAACAACACACTCATGCGTCGACACTTTTGACGGATTCGATTGTTCCCATCTTGGGTAATTCCCCCACAACCTTTCGCGAGAAACTCCCTTGCAGCGCATAACGGAACTCTTCAACCCATCCCGTCGGCGAACGAGGGTCGACTCTGTGATTAACAGTCCTTGCAAGAATTCCCTTGTCCTTCAACCCTCGAAGCCCACGCCGAGCAGTGGCTTCCGAGATCCCGTACCAGTTGAAGACCTGATTTATCGGCAAACTAAAAACTTCAGGCAAACTAAGCGATATAAGAAGCATCAATTTCTCAGAGTGCTCCAGCTTTTTGTCAAATTCCTCCAGCCAGTATGAGTATGGCAGGCGAAACCAGCGTCCATCCGCACTATTTTTTGGCCGTGTATACGCTTCACCACCACCAGCTTCGTTGAGCAGTCGGTAGCGCACCCTGTTCCCCTTACGCTCAGACTCAATGAGCCTGAGCGCGCTCAACTTGGCAACCACCTTGGACCAGTGTGATTTTGCTGATTCGAATGAAGCAGATTCATCTAGACGAGCGACTTGAGCCCACGTTGCCGCAGGGTAGTCGGCAACATGGGGCTCACTGCTGGAGGCAAGCGCATGGATGAGCAGGTAGGAATCAAGGGCAGAACTGGGCCGGGTGAGCGAGGCAAGAACTGAGCCGCGGGACTTTCCGGATTTCTCTGGCAGCTGCAAGAAGATTCGTCGCACAGGAACGAACGAACGCCTGGTGCCACCTAACACTGAGGCAAGGAGGTCACATCGACGCGGCCGCGCCACGGGGGCACCATCACCGGCATGCATGATAGGAGTTGCTTTTCCCATGGATTCATCTTACCGCTTTCCAAGTCCTGGATGATCCATCAGCCTTCCCGTGGATTTCCGCTCCAGATACCCCTTAAAAATACATGAAAGATCCCATCCAAGATCCGTTACTACTCCATGTAATTTCATCTGAAGCGAGTTGCCGCCAGCACCTGTGATCCGGCACACCGACAACGGCAGAAGAGAGAGCGTTTCCTTCAAGAGACTTGCCGATTTCACCGGTTGACGGGAAGATACTCTCTCGAGTCTTCTCAGGTCCCCACGTCTCTTGAACGCGGGGTTCTTTCCCTACAGCACGACTCCCGGGCGGTAGGCGGCCGCCTCCGGGTGGGTCGCCGTGATTTCCGCGACCTCCTCCGCTATCCGCTCCACCTGCGCCCCTGCGGTGCCCGCTAGGTCGAGGGGGTCGGTGACCAGAGCGCCCAGTTCGTCACGGGTCAGCCTGAGGCGGGGGTCGGCGGCGAGGCGGTCGAGGAGGTCGTTGGTCCTCATGCCGTGGCGCATCTCCAGCGCGACGGCGACCGCGTGTTCCTTGATGGCCTCGTGGGCTTCCTCGCGACCCACTCCCCTGCGCACTGCCGCCATCAGCACCTTCGTGGTGGTCAGGAAGGGCAGGTAGCGGTCCAACTCGGTGGCGATCACCTCGGGGAAAGCCCCAAAGTCGGCGAGCACGGTGAGGAAGGTCTCAAACAGCCCGTCGAGCGCGAAGAACGCGTCGGGCAGCGCCACCCGCCGCACCACCGAGCAGGAGACGTCGCCCTCGTTCCACTGGTCCCCGGCCAGCTCACCGATCATGGAGACGTAGCCGCGCAGGATCACCGACAGCCCATTGACGCGCTCGCAGGAGCGGGTGTTCATCTTGTGGGGCATGGCGGAGCTGCCGACCTGCCCCTCCTTGAACCCCTCCGTGACCAATTCGAGACCCGCCATCAAGCGGATGGTGGTGGCCACGTTCGCCGGGGCCGCGGAGGTCTGCGCCAAGGCGGTGACGACGTCGTAGTCGAGGCTACGCGGATACACCTGTCCCGTGGAGGTGAGAACGGCCTCGAAACCCAGCTCGGAGGTGACCCGGCGTTCCAGCTCGGCCAGCCTGCCTGCGTCGCCGCCGAGGAGGTCGAGCATGTCCTGGGCGGTTCCGACCGGCCCCTTGATCCCGCGCGCCGGGTAGCGGGTGATGAGCTCCTCCAGTCTCCGGTACGCCACCAGCAGCTCGTCGGCGGCGGTGGCGAACCGTTTGCCCAGGGTGGTGATCTGGGCCGCGACGTTGTGTGAACGACCGGTCAGCGGCTGCTCGGCCCATGCGACGGCCAGCCGGGCCAGTTGCGCCAGGGCAGCGACGACGCGGTCGCGGATCACGCGCAGCGAGGACAGGACCTGGTATTGCTCGATGTTCTCGGTGAGGTCGCGCGAGGTCATGCCCTTGTGGACGTGTTCGTGGCCGGCAAGGGCGTTGAACTCCTCGATCCGGGCCTTGACGTCGTGGCGGGTGACGCGTTCGCGGGCCGCGATGGATTCGAGGTCCACCTCACCTGTGACCGCCTCGTAGGCGGCGATCACCTCGTCGGGATCGGCGCCCCCGAAGTCGACGCCCAGGTCGCGTTGGGCGCGCAGCACCGCCAGCCAGAGCCGGCGCTCGGCGACCACCTTTGCCTCGGGCGCCCAGATGTCGCGCATCTGCGCGGAGGCGTAACGGGTGGCCAGCACATTGGGGACGCTCATGCGGGCAACTCTATTGTCTCCACCGCACTTTCTCCCGAATTCCCGGAGGGCCTGCGGGATCCTCAGTGTGGGATGCCGATGTCGGTGCGGTGGAAGCCGTCGGGGAAGTTCACCCGCGACAGGTGGTCGTAGGCGCGGTCGCGGGCCTGGTCGAGGTCCTCTCCCAGCCCGACGATTCCCAGCACCCGCCCCCCGGATGCGACGAGTCTCCCCTCGGTCGTTGTCGTCCCGGCGTGCACCGTCCATGCGCGGTCGGTGTCGGCGGGCAGCTCGATGTTTCCTCCCCCGACCGGGGTGCCGGGGTAGCCCCGCGCCGCCTCGCCGACCACCACGGCAGCACCGTCGCGCCACCGCAGCGGCGGCAGGCCGGCCAGTTCGCCGCGGGCCGCGGCGCGTAGCACACCTGCGAGGGGGGGCTCCAGCAACGCCAGGACGGCCTGGGTCTCGGGATCGCCGAACCGGACGTTGAACTCCACCACCCGCACCCCGCGACCGGTCAAGGCCAGTCCCGCGTACAGCAGTCCGGTGAAGGGCGTACCGCGGCGCCTCATCTCGGTCAGTGTCGGGACGATCACTCGGGTCATGACCTCCTCGACGAGCCCGTCCGGCGCCCACGGCAGTGGACAGTAGGCCCCCATGCCGCCGGTGTTGGGGCCGGTATCGCCGTCGCCGACGCGTTTGAAGTCCTGGGCGGGCAGCAGCGGCACCGCGGTGGCGCCGTCACAGATCGCGAACAATGACACCTCCGGCCCGTCGAGGAACTCCTCGATCACCACTTTCCCGCAGGCCTCGGCGTGCGCCAGGGCGGCGGCACGATCGGGGGTGACGACGACCCCCTTGCCGGCCGCCAGGCCGTCGTTCTTGACGACATACGGCGGACCGTAGGCGTCGAGGGCGGCGGCGACCTCATCAGGTGTCGCGCACACGCGGGCATCGGCGGTCGGCACCCCGGAGGCACGCATCACGTCCTTGGCGAAGGCCTTGGATCCCTCCAGCTCAGCGGCTGCTGCGGACGGACCGAAGCAATCGATGCCTGCCTCCCGGATGGCGTCAGCCACCCCCGCCACCAGGGGCGCCTCAGCTCCCACGACCACCAGATCAGCCTCGATCCGCCGGGCCAGCGCGACAACGGCTGCGGGGTCGGAGGGATCGACGGCGTGCAGGGTTCCGATCCCGGCCAGTCCCGGATTCCCGGGGGCGGCGTGCAACTGGACGGAGGGATCGGCGACGAGGGCGCGGCCCAGGGCGTGCTCACGCCCACCAGAGCCGAGGAGCAAAACAGTGGTCACGCCCCGAGCTTAGATCCTGCCCCATGGATCGCGGCACACCGGCTCTTCCGATGTTTCGCACCCGGATGTATGGATCGCAGCAGCCAGTCCTGTCGGGCGATTGGCCGACAGCAAACCTCCTGGGTCATGCCAAAGTCTCGATTACCCTGTATCTATTCGGTGTGCAGAGGCGTGAGGAGCTAGATGAGCATCCATTCAGGAACACCTGCCCATCTCGCCATGC
>JABCNW020000006.1 GCA_013333945.2 Propionibacterium sp. | reverse complement strand
GAGATCGAGAGACAGTCGGCCATCAGGTCGGAGCACCGGCTCAGCTTATCGCGGGCCCGCCGGGAGGACGGTCTTCTGGCCCACGAGTCGCGGTTACGCAGCAGTCAACCCGAAAAATCCCCCGCCGGGGCCGAGAATCCGGGTTGAGTGCTGCGCAACCGGGCTGTGTCGGATCAACCCGCGAGGTTGTTCAGCAGCAGGGTCTCTGCCAGGGCCGCCTTGGCGAAGTCACCGAGGTCCAACGACTCGTCGATGCCGTGCATCCGCGAGTTCGGGTCTGTGACAGCTGTCACCAGCACCAGAGCTCCGGGATTGCGGTCGGCGAACTCGGCGACGATCGGGATCGATCCCCCGCAGCCGATCTCCACCGCATCAACCCCGAATGCCTCCCGGAAAGCGGTCTTCGCGGCCTCGGCCCGTTCCCCTTCGAGGGTGATCCGGCCGGGCGCTCCACACTGCCCCGCCACGACATCGATGTGCGCGCCCCAGGGCGCGTTCCTGCGCAGGTGATCCTCCAGAGCCTTCGCGGCGGCAGCGGGGTCCTGGCCGGGCACCAGGCGCACACTCACCTTCGCCCGGGCCGCCGGGATCAGGGTGTTGGAGGCTTTCGCGACGGGGGTGGCATCGATGGCCAGCACGGAGGCCGCGGGTTTGAACCACATCCGTTCCACCACCGACCCGTCGCCGATCTGCGACACCCCCTCGAGTAGCCCGGTTTCCTCCAGCAGCCGATCCTCGGGGTAGTCGAGGTCGGGAGCGGTTCCGGTGACGAGACCCTCGATCGCGACGTTTCCGGTTTCGTCGTGCAGGGTGGCCAGCAGCCGGCACAGCGCGGTCAATGCGTCCGGCACCACCCCACCGAACTGCCCCGAGTGCAGCCCCTCCGCCAGGGTGGAGACGGTGACCTGGCAGTCCGCGACACCTCGCAGTGACGTGGTGAGCGACGGCTTACCGACCTCCCAGTTGACGGAGTCGGCGACGATGTAGACGTCGGCGGCCAGTTCGTCGCGGTAGCGGTCGAGCAGCGTCGGCATGGTCGGCGACCCGATCTCCTCCTCGCCCTCGATGAACACCTTCACCCCGACCGGCGGTGCGCCGTTGAAGACTCGCAGCGCCGCCAGGTGCAGCGCGACCCCGCCCTTGTCGTCGGCCGATCCGCGCGCGTACAGCCTGCCGTCACGTTCCGTCGGTTCGAACGCCGGGGAGGTCCAGGCCTCGATGTCGCCGGTGGGTTGGACGGCGTAGTGGGCGTACAGCAGCACCGTCGGCGTGCCCTCTGGCCCGGGAAAGTTCGCCCACACCGCAGGTTTCCCACCGCCCTCGAGGAACTTCACCTCCGATGCCCCGAGGTCCTGGAACAACCCTGCGACCGCTTCAGCGCAGGCTGCGACGTCGGCGTCGTGTTCCGGCATCGAGGAGATGGACGGGATGGAGATGAGCTTGTGCAGATCGGCGATGGCGGAGGGCAGCACCCTCTCGACGTTCCAGGCGAGATTGGTCATGTTCTCACCCTACAGACAGCACATCGGCAGGGATCGGTGACGTCGATCCCTGCCGATGGTGCCGTCCGTGGAGCTTCCCGGAACCTCAGCCCTTGACTGCACCAGCCGTCAGGCCGGCGACGATGTACTTCTGCAGGTACATGAACAGCAGGATGATCGGGGTGGCAGCCACCACCGCGCCCGCCGCGTACAGCGACCACGGGGCGTTTCGTTCGTCGGAGGCCCACACGTACATGCCGACCGCCAGGGTGTAGTCCTCCGGCCTCTGCAGCACGATCTTGGCGAGAATGAAATCGCCGTAGCTGCTGACGAAGGACAGCAGGCCAACGACCACGAGGATGGGGGTGACCAGCCTCATGATGACCCCCCAGAAGATCTGGGCGTGGCTGGCGCCGTCGATGCGAGCCGCCTCATCCAGTTCTTTCGGGATGGTGTTGAAGAACCCGTAGATCAGGAACGTGTTGCCGCCGAGCGCCCCTCCGAGGTAGATGGCGATCAATCCGAGGGCCGAGTTGCGCCCCAGCACCGGATAGATGTCACGCAGCATCAGCAGCAGCAGGAAGATCGCGACGAAGGCCAGCATCTGCGGGAACATCTGGACCAGCATGAGGGCAGTGAGCCCACCGCGACGCCCCGTGAACCGGTAGCGACTGAACGCGTAGGCCGCGGACGCAGCCATCAGCACCGTCCCGATCGCGGTCGTGGTGCTGATCACGAGCGACTGCAGCATCCAGCGCGGGAAGTTGGTGCCGAACAGCGTGACGTAATTCTCCAGTGAGACGACGCGGAACAGCGCACTGGAACCGCTGATCGTGCCCCCCGGGTTGAGCGAGGCCGAGACCACGTAGAGCAGCGGAAAGACGCAGTAGATCATCAGCACCACCGCGAGGATGTGTTTCCAGCCCACTTCCTTCCACCAGCGGGCGCCTTTGAGGGTGACGTTGTCCTTCATCACATGATCTCCTCAAGCTTGCGGGTCTGCCGGAATCCGAGCCAGGAGATGATCCCGACCACCACGAAGATGAGCAGGGACAACGCCGAGGCCAGGCCGTACTGCTTGCCTCCCGACTCGAAGGCGATGGAGTAGACCATCGAGATCAGGAT
>JABCNW020000005.1 GCA_013333945.2 Propionibacterium sp. | reverse complement strand
GGTGATTACGGTTTACACTCCCTTGATCGCCGAGGCCCTCCAAGCCTGGGTGCCCGGTGTGGGGGACCTCGACCCAGACCGCCAGTACATCATCGACGGCACCCTTGGTGTTCTGCTGGTCGTGGCACGAGCACCCCTGGGCTGTGACTGGGGCAAACACCACACGGCAGGAGTGAACCTGCAAGTGGCCCGCACCCTAGCCGGACAGCTCGCCTGGATCCCCAGAACCATCAGCAGGCAGTGTGCATGATGCGAAGGCCATCAAGGAATCCAGATTCCTTGAGGCACTTGATGCCACGATGCATAGTGGGGACAAGTGCTATATCGGTTTGGGGATGATCGCCCCCGTGAAGAAACCCGTCCATGGTGAACTCACCGACACCGACAGGAGAAACAACACGACCATCAACCGTGTCCGCTACCTCATCGAATGTGTTATCGCGAACGTCACAACCTGGCGTGTCCTACACACCGATTACCGCCGCCCCTACAACACCTTCGAAACCACAATACAAGCCATCACCGGACTCATCTTCGCCTACACCCTATGAATAAGCCTCTATGTGTTGTCTGCGAGGTCGAATGGCGCGTTGTCGGGAGAGACAATCGGGACTCCGGAGATGAGGGTGTAGCCGGGTATGCGTATCTCGACTGGGTTGGTTCCCTCAAGTCCGTCGAACACGGCATAGGCGCAGAGGAAGGCTTTTTCCTCCTTCGGATTCACCACTGGCTGCTTGTTTATGGGGGTCAGCACGACGCCTCGCTCCTGCGACAGCAGACGGATGCCCGACGGAGTGAGCAGGCCATTGCTGCCCCTGGAGAAAGCTCCGCTCGATGTGAGGAAATCGAAGCTGGTCTTCTTGGCCGCAACCTGCAGAATAGTCATGCCCGCCAGCACAGCAACTGGGCCGATCTGGATCGTGGTTTTCCCAGCGGTGGCTGGCTCGTCGGCGGCAACTGCCAGGGCCGGGGTGATGATGCCCGCAGCACCCGCTGCCGCTGCCGAGATTGTGATGAAGGAACGTCTGTTCAACATGGGTCTGGTCTCCTGTTCGATGTGGGGTTCAGAGTGTGGTTGCGCCGTCACGGCAAGGTCATTCCGTCGATCTTGGAGCACATGACTCCCACGGCGCCCAATCTCAGGCATTTGTTGATCGCCTCCTGGCTGGGGCAGATGTGCCCAATGATGGGACGCCCATAGCCCTTGGCGGTCTCCCATGTGGACTCTTTGGCCTCCCAGTCCACCCCGATCAGGTCCCAATGCCCAGCCTGCTCCCTGGCCTTGCTGTTGAGGGCATCGCTCTCTTTGTAGAAGAAACCCCAGGTCTTGAATCCGGCTGCACGCCAAGCATCTGCCAGATGCGTTGCGTCAGCCTGGAATTTCAGGATGGTGTGCTGGGGGTCGAGCCAGTCAAGATAGGTCTTGACTGGCTGGGCGCTGTACTTCGGGTCGACGAACAGCACGTGGTCTGAGCCATAGGCGGCTGTCAGGTCCTGCAGCCGGATGAACGGCTGGCCCTCTGTCTTGTACTGGCGCACCTGCTCCCAGGTCATCTGGGTGACGGGAGTCTCAGGGGCCGAACGGTCGACGCCCTTCAGGTTTTGGTTGTGCACGCCCACGGGTACGCCGTCGGAGGTCAGGGAGAAGCTGAACTCCAACGCGGGTATTCCTCGATTGACCGACTCGTTATAGGCCAGCAGGCTCATATCTGGCCAGTCGTCCGAGCCGCCACGATGGGCAATCATGAATCCGTTTTTTCGTGAAAGCAGCTCATCGACGGTCACGCCGCGGGCTGTCGGAGCTATCCGGGTTTTACTGACTACCCCGTTTAAGCCCATCACCTGGACATCCACGATGCCAGTGGCTTCGGCGGGCCGTGCATTCTGAATAACTGTCACGTGCATTGACTCCTATTCGTCTTTAACTGGCTGAGTCGATCAATTGTGGGAGGAGGGCAGTCGTACAAAGACATTGAAGATCACGAATGAACGCTCGTCGTGATAAATGTGATTGTTGGAGCTGCCTCAATCGCGGTAGGCGCAACAAGAGCCCTTGGCTCAACCCACGATCAGCCTCAAACCGTATGGTTATCAGGTGCGTACCCCATCTTCAGGTACGTCTCCAACCTACCCTGCGATGGGGTCAGCGACTCTTCCCACCCCAGCCGGGCTGGAGGGCTCGCCTTCTGGGGTATTCCGGAGCCTGCCCGGGGAGCCGCCTGTCTGGACGGCACCGAGTGTCGCTTTCACATCGGGGGACAGCTGGGCGCAGGCATCTGCGAGATGTTCCCCGCGCGGGGGCCGAACGTCTTTCAGGTGGCTGCGCCGTCTGCATGATGCGGGGTTCTGTGATGCTTGCCCCTGACCGGTGGGGGGGATCAGCTCTGGGCGGGCCCGGGGCGCCTCAGCGTGCGGGGCAGCACCACGCTCTCGACCATGTTCAGGATGATCAGTGCGACAGCCAGCAGAGTGACCGAGTAGACCGCGGCGACCTGGGTGGTCAGGAGGAACAGCACCAGGATGCCGGTGGCAGCTGATAGACGCGGCACCGCGAGGGTCTGGAACAGCCGCCATCGGGTGAAGGCGAAGGTGACCAGATAGAGCATCGTGCCGCCGAACAGCAGGATCGCGGTGTCCAGCGGTAGCGGCTCAGCGAGATTGGCTACGGCTTGGCCGATGCCTGCGGCGATTGCGACGATCCCGGCGATGAGCGACAGATGCCCGTAGGAGAGCACCGGCCTGATCAGCTCAATGCGGTTTTCGCTCTCCTCCAGTGCGGCCTGCACCGTGGCGGGGCCGAAGGCGAAATAGACCCACCACAACCCGCACAGCATCGTGAACGCTAGCAGCAGCGTCACCAGATGCAGCCAGTCGAGGTGCTCCGCGCCTGCGGCCGTGGACACGACGGTCTCGCCCAGCGCGATGATGATGATGGGTTCACATACCCCAGCCTGGCCGACCCCACGGCCAGCTCACTACTCGCTGTTGCCTCGGTCATCATGACTCCTCCTGCCCTCACAGGCGATAGAGCCACTTACACCATTTCCCTGACAGACCCTCGCTCCACTCACATACTCCTGGGCTTGGATAATGTGGAATTTCTCGGATTCGCTCAGAGCATGCGTTGATTTGGGTCTTAGAGATGCGGCCTGCGCCGTCGAGGATTTGGCGATCATTGAGATCGAGGAAGGCATGACCAAGCGGCCGAGGTCGTTGAGTTCATCGCGGGTGAAGTAGTTCTTACCGATGGTGATGTCGCTCGGCAGGATCTTGCCGTCGGGGCTGCTTGCCCAAGTGGTCAGGCCCATGTGGGGCTGGTTGGCCTTGGCGCGCGAGGCGATGAGTTCGGCGGCGGTGTGGCCGTGGACGGCGTAGTGGAGTTTGTTCTGGACGGTGGCGAAGAATCGCTTGGTGGTGGGGGCGTCCTTGTTGTAGTCGATGCTGAGCATCACTTGGTGTGAACCCTCGGATCGACCTATCCGGAATTTCCGGATAGTTGCCTCACACATCGCGCTCAGGCGAAACTTCCGGGAGATGGGGTTGGGGTGGCGGCAGAGATGTGGCTGGGGTGGTGGAGAATCTTTGCCGTAACTGCAGGATAGTGAAGCTTCGTCCTGCGGCAAATGGGTGGAACCAAACGATGGACATTGGTTGACGCGGTAGCTCGGAAATGATGGTCGGGCTCTCGCGCTCTATCTTGACGTCAAATTTCACTGCATGAGCGATATCAAGCACCCTCCGGCAGCATATCCGCCATCTCGTTTCTCTGTACTGTCCGCTATCATGTTTGAAGAACCACCACAAGCCTGGCAGCCGCCAGGTGATCTGGGCGGCCCCAGGCTTGGTTTCTACTTTGCCGGTAGATCTCCAACCTATGTGTTGGGTCGGTAGCTTTTCAAGCCCGCTGGTCCAGCATGGCCGAAGTTGTCCGGATCATGTAGGTGCGTTCCTGACCGCTCCGCGAGGAGCAGAAAGGAGCCAACTTGACTCCATACAAGCCCGGCGAGAAGGTGCCCCAGTCCGGACAGTACGTCGAGGTAGGACCACGAGGCGGCAACGCCTCGCCTACCGAGATCACTGGCGTGCAGGGGGATCGTTTGCCACCAACCTCTCGGCCTGGTCGGGGATGGAAACTCGTCGATCCCACTAAGCACAAGAGGTAATGGGGAACGCTGGGGCGAGCACAAGCTCGCCCCAGTCTCTCGTAATTTGACATAAAGCAAGATATAATAGAACTGAGATACAAAAGTTAGAATGAACCAACCACCCGTCACTCAAGATATCGCAGCCGCCTTCGGCAGATTCTTCCATGGAGGCAGCGGCCCCTCACATTCAGTCCTGACGTCAGCTTTCCTTTCCGCCGGCCTCGGTGATGTTGCTCCTGCATCCAGTGACCCCAAGTCGATGCCAGGACCTAACAAGCAAGAGCGGGTACAGAGAACGGTCCTTGCCGCTATCCGAAAACCCCAGTGCGCTCGGCCTCTTGTCGATGGCCTCTTGTCTACACTATGAACTCATGGAGCCGTCATTGAGGGCACTCCTCAGTTCGACAAGGCAAACACCGAAGTGCTACAGAGAGCGCTGGCCCATCAAGGCTGGAACCTAACCGCCGACGGCCACATGGCCCCCATTGGTGCAATTGACCTGGAGACCGGCGGGCGCGAGGCCTTGGACGACCAGATTCGACGCCTCCGTCAGAACACAGACGACCCGGCTCTGCTCCTCGGTACCGCCAAGGAGCTCTTGGAATCGGTTGCCAAGTTCGTCTTGCAAGAGCTCCAGGTCCCGACTCCAAGCAAGAATCCAGATTTTGGCGAACTCTGGCACTGGACGCGGGAGAGGCTTGGTATCCTCCCCGAGCAGGTGGCTGGCGATGTCGACGGCAGCAAAGCTATCAAGGCCATTCTGGGTTCTGCATGGAAGATCGTGGAGCAGGTCAACGCGCTTAGGAATCTACAGGGAACGGGCCACGGCAGAACTCTTCCGGCTGGGGTTACGGCAGAACAGGCTCTCCTCGTTGTTCGTGAAGCTTGTAGTATCGCCGAGTTTACGTTGGCGGCCCTAGACCGCCAGAGGCCCAAATAGTAGAGAGCTATTCGGTTAGCCCTTCACCAACTCCCCCACCTCAACCTCCAACACCCCGGCCAGAGCAAACAGCGTCCGCAACCGCGGATTCATGGGTGTGCCGGGTTTGGATTCGCCCTTCTCGAACTTCTGGTAGGTGAGCGAGGCCACACAATCAAGCGAGGCGGCCAGCGCAGCAATCTTCTATAGACGGCCAAGCCTGCACGACCCACCACCAAACGCTGACTCGTGTCCCGAGGAGGAAGTCTCGGCATGCCTTACATAATCCGCGAAGCGGGCAGATTTCACAAGTCGTGGCTCGTACCCTGAGCTAGGTAAATGAATTTTCGGCTTGATGATAAACAGAGAAGTTCCCTAATGCTCCCAGCTGCATTGCGGATACACTTTGAGTCTCCGCCACGAAGTTCGGAGCGTATTTTATTTAAATCCTGGGAGGCAATATTCCCGAAATGCTCAAGTGTGCTGTCTAGAAATCTCTGCTCTTTTCTAAAATCTACCCACTGTGGATCACCGATTGAAGTAAGCTTTGTGTACGGCATGGTCTTGTGAAGACTTTTCACGTCTGCATCACCCTTCAACTCTCCTGCAACCACGGCATGGATACTGCGGTCCCATGAGGACGCGTAACCCGTTTTATAAACAATTAATGCATCACGAAAAGGAGGTTTTATTCGAGATTGGAATATGATGAACGAGTCATGTTTAACTAGATTGAAACCAGTAAAAACGACCGCTGCTGCTATAACTATGCAGATGGCAGCCTGCGCGTTTTCGTTCTATCGCAACAGGAACGCCCGAGTGATTTGGTTTTCATACTCAAGTTTCATTATAGCACATAGTTTGCGGGCAGGGGGTCCATCGCCCTGCCCGCAAACTATGTGAGTTACGATTAGATGCAACCGGAGGAATACACGTGGAATTCCTTACCGACCCCGATGGCAGTCGTTGCATTGTGAACGACATACATCCACTCAAAGTCGTAGTAATCGTGCACGAAGAAACAGTTATCAGAGTACCGCTTCACCGTGAAGCTACCCAGTGACAACATCATTTGTACCTCACGGGGGTCCACTGAGTAGGCGCTGTACACTTGGGGGGCACCTTTTACTGGGAGGTTCTTAATCCACGCCACGAACCTAGGATGCCTAGCAAAAAACGCCCAATCGATGATGGCAGGCTGACCGCCTCCGGCAAAGAAATGAGTATGCAAGATTACAGACATGAGGTGATTATCAGCGATGCGAGTTCCCGAGAAATCAATCGGTTCTTCCATCTCAACCTTAGGGCCAGCAGGCTCGGCGAGCTGCTCACACCCTGGCACTCCAGGTGTCCAACCATCAACTCCGGTGTGCAGGTAAGCGTTCGGAAGGTATCCGTAAGGAGTCTTAGCCCAGACTGAACTGGTAGAGACGCTGCTGGATACAACTTGACCCTCGACCTCACACTCGAGGGTTACCATGGTGCCGTCCGAGAGCGCATTGCCATTGTGCGCAGTATCCATGTTGGGTCCAATGCGCGGGTAGATGCCGATCTCCGTGAAGGCGATCGGGTATGCTTGCTCAGCCTTGGCGACCGGTGTAGACACTACGATTCCCAGGATCGTCAGTGCCAATGCCAGCAGGATTCTCGCCAGCCTCTTGAAGCGGTACATCTTGTTCCTCCTTCGTTGGAGTGTTGTATGTAACCCTTCTTGGGTAATTTAAGTCTAGGTTGGTTCGATCGGTTGACACTAGAACCTGAGAACTTCCTGAAGACGCTTGGGCTACTCTGCGGGACACCAAGAGTCGATTGGATAGGGCTAAAATCACAAAGATGTAGTTTCAAATCCTTAGAAATCTTTGGTGCAACTTGAATAAACCTAGTGAGCGATTTCCGACATGCCGTCCGCGGGGGTCGGAGGGTCGACTCGCCGTCCTCATAACAGCTCGCTTGGGACTCCCGTGGACTACTCCGCCACCCTCAACCCCCGCACCAGCTCCCCGGCATCCACGCCGAGGCCGCTGGCGATCTTCAGGATGTTGTGGAGGCTGAGGTTGCGCTGCCCACGCTCGACCTGCCCGATGTAGGTCCAATGCAGTCCTGCTCGTTCGGCCAAGTTCTCCTGGCTGAGCCCCTTCGCCTCCCGGGTGGCACGAATGCGGTCGCCGAAGGCCCCGGTCACGGGTGACAGGGGCGGCTTCCGCGCAGGATTGGGCACCTGCCAATCCCAGTCGCCTAAAGACGGAGTATCCAGAGACGATAAGTCCTGTGACGATGTATCCTGTTAGGACGACCGATGAAAGGAGACCACCATGGGTGGCTGCTGACCGGCCGCGTCATGACCTTGTGGCGTGATGGCAAGAGTCCCGACGAGACAGTGAGGGAGGTGACGGCTCATGGGTGGCGAGTGATTACTAAATGGCGCCGACCCATCTCTTGGTGTCGGTGAACGGCGCCCGCTAAGCCGTCTTGGCTGAGCGGGCGCTTCCGTTCTCTCGCCCCCGTTTCTTGCCAGCGGTCTGTGCCGCGCCCTCTTGTGTTTCATGCGCTTGAACTGACTTGTCTAGGCTCTCATCCTCTAAGATCCACACAAACGCCACACCAGCCCGCGGCAGCACCCAGCCGTCGTAGCTCATGGTGTACTTCTTCACCCCAGCGACGTCTGGAGCCTCGCTCACCCG
>JABCNW020000004.1 GCA_013333945.2 Propionibacterium sp. | reverse complement strand
CGCCCCGACTCCTCCGTCGCGTCCTTGAGGATCTCGATGGCGCCGTCGAAATCGCCAGCCTCTGTGGCGACCGTCGCCAATGCCTGCTTGATGGTGAGCACCTCCCGTGCCGTGTGGTGCAGCCGGGCGGCGGGCAGGGCGATGTCCCGGTATGCATGGCGGGCCTCGTCGAACTCGCCGAGGCTGAGCGCCAAGTCTCCCCACTCCCGCGCCACCTCGTAGACCAGCTCTGGCTGCGGGGCACCTTCGAGCCATGACCGAATCTCGCGAATCCGCTTGCGACGTGGCCCTGGGTCGGCCCGGTTAACCCAGGCCTCGTGGGGAAAGTCGAAGCTCGTGAGCGGCGAGACGCTGGGCACAGCGACGTCGAGGAAAGAATAGACGCCTCCCCGCCAGGCCCACAGGTCCGGCGCCTGGGTTGCCATTTCCGCAACGTTTCGCGGATGGAGCCACCACACCAGGCGGGCGCGGGCGTTCTCGGCCAGGCGGTCCCGGCGGATGTTGAGTCCCTGCCACCGCTGGGGGGTGAGCCAATCCAGGGCTCCGGACAGGTGGATCAGATCGGCGTCGGTGGCTGCCGCAACGATCAGCCGCTCCAGACCCTCCGCGTCGGCGGCAGGATCCCAGCACACCTCGGCCACGCGGAGACCTCGTTCCTCAGCCGCATGGTCAATGGCCTCCCGCGCCATCCTCCTGGCCTCGTCCGAGACAGCCTCCACGATGAGGATCTGGAAATACGGCCCGTGGCCGACCGCCCGCGCGAGCCGGCCCAGTTCGGCGCCGAAAGCTGGCCCCTCGGTCATTGAGCCGCGGCCCTGACGTACCCCTCCAGGGTGCGGATCACGGGATGGCTGCGGCGCCAACTTCCGTCGTTGTACTCCATGAGTGCCAAGCGGTGCAGCAGCCTTTGGGCTCGTTCGTCGTTCCCGCCGCGCTCGGGAGTTCGATCGATCTCACAGAGCAGGGCGTAGTCATCCGGAGTGAGCCAGCGGCGGTAGTCGGCGGCGAGGCGGGCGATGGCGGCCTGGGCGGTTGCGTGGTCGATCACCTCGCCGGGAGCCAGCTCGCAGCAGAGACGGAGCAGGTGCAGCAACTCGCGGGGATGGCCGCCGGAATGCTCGACGAGAAGCCGGATCACCTCGTCGGATTCGAAGAGTGTCTCGTCGGACCGCCGCAGAAGGATCTCTCGCATGGCGGCCCAGCCGGCATCGCAACGCGTGGTGGTGCGTTCGTAGAGCTTGATCATGGGCAGCACGAGGTCGGCGTCCAGCTTGCCGCCGATCCTGCCGTCGTACTTCAGCTGGAGCGGGGCGGTATAGATTGCCAACGTGGCTATGGCCAACAACTGCTCGGCGTCGTAGATGAAGAAACGATCCGTGTCCTCGCCCCGCAACTTGTCCGTGCCGTCGATGAGAAAGACGATCCGGCGACCGTCCAAGGACTCCTCTGCGCTTCTGATGAGTGCGTTGAACGCGTCGGCGAGCTGGGTGAAACGGTTGCGGATCTCGATGCGCATCTGGTTCTTGGTTGACGCGCCCGTCTTGAAGGACGAGGTCACCCGGGAAAACAGCCTGAGCAGCCCGGGGAGCCCGCCGCCGAGTTCGACGCTCGCCTCTGTTCCCACCCCGGCTTCCGCAAACATCTCCCTCACCTGGGTGCTGCTGGCGAACCACTCCTGGATGGGCTTGAGGGACGCATCCGGCACCTCGATGCCATTGCCCTTGAGCTCCTGGAGCAGACGCTCCGCCATCGCCATCAGCACCTCGCTGTAGACGAGGTTGTTGCTGTCGAGCAGGGTGAGGACGTTGACCTCGACCGGCAGGTAGTGGCCGGACGCTGTGAACCGGTCCAGGTACTGCCTGAGCTCCGTGGTCTTGCCGCTGCCGATGTGGCCGAAGAACAACACGTGCTTGGTGGTCGCTGGGAAAAACGCGTCGGTTTCTGGGTCCCACCCCAGCTTCCGCGCCAGGCGTCGCCTGGTCTGCTCGGAGCCGCGCGCCTGCTGGGTGTCGACGAAACGAGGGTCGCCGTGGCTCAGGGCCTCGTCGAACTCCAGACTCTGCAGCGCCTCCATCAGGGACTGCGCGGGTTGGAACGTCATACCGGGCAGTCTACTTCCAGCCGCCTTGCCCGACCCCGGTAACAACCGCGTAGTAGCTGTCCGTATTGCGTCCCACCCACTCCCCGCCGCTGGAGGAAACTGGCTCGAAGGACGCCGACGCGACCCGGACGATCGCCTGGACGAGGTTCAGCCTCTGGGATCTGCGCGTCGACTGCCGGAGGCTGGAGGGACACGAGCAGCAGTAGGCTCTGCCGTGTGACTACTTCCGACGTGAGAATCGGGCCCTACGAGACCGCGATGCGTGAGCAGATCCTCGATGTGTCGATTCGCGCGTGGGAACCAGTTTTCGAGGCGATGCGCGATGACCTCGACCGCGGTTTCGTGCCGCGTTTCGTGTATGACACCTTCTATCCAGATGGATGGGATGTCCGTCAGAGAGCAGACCTCGCCCACGTCCTCGATGAAGAAGCGGGAAACTGCGACGTCGCGCTCATCGACGACGAGATCGCAGGGTGGGTCTGCACCCGACTTCACCCCGAGGACTCCATGGGCGAGGTCTACATCCTGTGTGTCGACCCCGCGCATCAGCGCGAAGGCATTGGGCGAGCGCTGATGGAGCATGCGCATGAGCGCGCGAGGCGGGCCGGGATGCGGATGGTCATGGTCGAGACCGGCGGAGACGTGGGCCATGCTCCGGCGCGCGCCACCTACGAGGCGATGGGCTACGAACGCTGGCCCGTCGCCCGGTACTTCAAGCAGCTGTGACCCGCTGATCCGAGCGGGTCCTGGTCATCCGCTTCCACCGCACCGCCGGGGAGACGCGACGACATGCACAACGGTGCGAGACTGTGGGGCCACGCTTGGAAGCGGCGGGACGTCTCGCCCGGAGCGTTGCATCTTGCGAGAGCTGCGGGTCACTGCTGCCCCGGTCGTTCGGGGACGGGGCGTGCGGGCGGGGAGATGCGGGTGTCGAAATGTGTGCTCGCCAAGCGACGTTCTGCCCAGGTGATCACGTCCAGGACGCTGCGCGCCGTGTAGGCCCGTCGACCCCCGCCCACCGATTCAGTCGTCAGGATGCCGGCGGCCCGCAGGGTCTCCAGGCCCCGGGACGCGGCTGTGCGCGAGATGCCATGGATTCGTGAAGCCGTTGTGATCGTGAGGACGGGTGTGCTCGGCAGCTCCTCCAGGATCCGTAGCGCTGCCGAATCTTTCCGCTGAGAGCGACTCGCATTCCTGTGACTGGCCCAGTGCTGAAGGTTCTCATTCCATTCCTTCCGGAGATCGGCCAGCTCAGCGGAGATCTGTTCCGCCTGATCGCAGGCACTCATGACGGCTTTGAGGAAGAAAGCGATCCATGCATCGCGCCCGGTCCCGGGAATGCTCTGTGCAGCGCTGCCGTTCAGCTTCCCATCCGTGGGCTCACGAAACAGGGACAGCGCCTCAACATACCTGTCGCCGAGCGTTGCCAGGACGAGGCTCATCGGTAGAACCAGCCCGGTGAGCAGGCCTCGGCGTGCCAGCGTCGCGTGAATGAGGGCCCGGCCAACGCGGCCATTGCCATCGGTGAAAGGGTGAATCGTCTCGAGTTGTGCGTGCACGAGCGCAGCCTGGATAAGTGGAGCGTGGGTTGCGCCGTTGAGGTATTCCAGGAGGTCGTCGATCAGTGACGGGACAAGCTCGGCTGGCGGAGGCACGAAGTCGGCATCCAACGGGATGGCGTGAGGAACCCCCAGCCAGTTCTGGGCCACTGCGAAGTCGCGACCGATGTTTGTCCAAGGACGCGGTGCGCTGGTCGCTGGAAATGCTCGTGGTCGACCGCCTGTCTGTGAGTCGCATCGCTGATGCCCTCAAACTCGCTTGGAACACCGCCGAGGCGCAGCCCTCGACTTCCGCAGTCGTATCCGCTACACCGCCCGATCACTGCTGGAAGCTGGCGGAATCAGACCCGGTCTATCCCCTGAGCTGTGAAGAGATGCTTTCAGTTCTTTGATAAATCGGATAACTGGTGGCGCGGCATCCGATGCTGAAACTGCGGCGATGGGGGGATGCACGGGAAGGCCTTGGATATTATGAACCTGGACTGCTGGGCCGTCTTCCTCGGCTGCTGAATGCGCAATCAAAGCACACCCCAAGCCTGCCGAAACCATCTCGCGAATGCTGGTTGGGCTATGCGTCTCGAACGCTACCTTTGGTGTCGCATTAACCATGCTGAATGCTTCGTCCAGCAAGCGTCGCAATCCACTACCTGAGGGCAGGCAGACAAATGGCTCGTTCATCACGTCAGTCAGTGATGTCACATGTGAAACTCCTGAAAGTGGGGTGATCAGGGCCAAGTGTTCTTTTGCAATCTCAGTGCGGTGGAAACCCTCCCGTTCCCACTCGCTCTCCACGGGCCCAATCGCGACATCGAGTCGGCCCTGCCGAAGTTCTTCCAGCAACTCGGCAATGAATCCTGTTCGCAGTGACACCGTCACTCCCGGATATCTCACTCGGAATCGGCTCATCATGCGTACGAGGTTGAAATTACCAAGGAGTGGTGTAGCGGCGAGTCTGATATGTCCAGTGGATACGGAACGGAATGAATGTATGAGTCGTTCTCCTTCGTCAAGATTCGCCAAGGCCCGGCGCACGTAGGGCAAGAACGACTCGCCGGCGGCACTGAGAGAAACCAATCGAGATCGGTGCAGCAAAGTCACCCCCAGGGCCTGTTCTAGCCGTTTGATGCGGGTGGAAACAACTGGCTGGGCCACGTGAAGATCGATTGCCGCCTTTGTGAATCCGCCGCATCGCACGATCGCCTCGAATGATCTCAGATAACGCAATTCCACCTCTCCATAGTAAAACGATATGAGAAGTATGTCTAATTTGTCTTGGACGTATCGATGGGTATGTGGGTATCGTCCAAGCATGGCATTCATCAAATCCGCAGATTCAACCATTCGACGCTTGGGAAACTTGGAAACCTCATCTTTGGGGTTTGGTTGCATGGGTCTTTCTCAGGGGTACGGCCCTACTGATGACAGCGAGTCCTTGAGCGCTCTTCACGCGGCTATCGACTCCGGTATCACGATGCTCGACACGGCTATGAGCTACGGGCAGGGCCACAATGAAAAACTTGTTGGTAAAGCCGTGTCCACCACCACGGTGGCGCGCGACGATCTCTGCATCGCAACGAAATTTGGCATCGTCAGGCGTGAAGATGGAGTTCAGCTGGACGCTCATCCCAGTCGCATCGCTTCCTACTGCGAGGCATCCTTGCGCCGCTTGGGAACAGACGTCATCGATCTGTACTACCTGCATCGTGTGGACCCACGAGTGGCGATCGAAGAATCTGTCGCAGCGATGGCTGAACTGGTTACCCAGGGAAAAGTTCGTTATCTGGGAGTTTCTGAGGTCACGCCTGATGAGCTGAGACGCGCTCATGCCGTTCATCCCATTGCGGTGGTACAGATGGAGTGGTCGCTCATGTGGCGTGAACCGGAGGCCAGCATCGTGCCCACAGCCCGAGAGCTTGGAGTTGGGCTCGTGCCATACAGCCCTCTGGGTCGTGGACTACTGGGTGGTTGGCTTGATGCCACTACTGTCGCCGACAGTCCTTTTCGAGCGAACGACCCCAGATTTAATGGTGAGCATCTCGCTGCAAACCTGAAACAGGTCGAAGCTCTGACTCGGCTTGCAAAGTCCTGGGGTATGACGACGGCTCAGGTTGCTCTTGCGTGGTTGTTGTCGCAGGGCGATGACGTCGTTCCCATCCCAGGAACGCGGAGGCCAGATCGCGTGAGGGAGAACGCAGCCATTATGCACTCCCGGCTCACTGCGGAGAGCCTCGGAGCATTGGTTGCTGCTGTTCCGGACAACACATGGGAAGGAGACCGCGCCTCCTTCGCCGTTCCTGTCACAACTCGACCATCCCAGCGCCACAGCTGAGCCGAGGACGCACGGTGGTCTTCTGATGCCGACGTGCCCCGGAAAAACCCGCCGGAGCCGGATCAATTGATGGATTCGGCTCCGGTCATGGTGTGTCGTCGCTTCAAGCCGCCAGGAGTGCAGGTGGTTGATCGAGATTGGAGCAGGACCGTGGACCTGCTGGTTTCCTGTGATCTGGTCGAAACCGAGCTGCGGCGCATTGCTGTCAGGGAGGGCATCGATCAGGGCGTCGTGACTTGGATTCTCGACGGGGTTGGGCTGGCCGCTCTTGATCGGGCGGTTTACCGCGACCCTGCCGGTCGCCACGGGGAGGTTTGCTCATTGGCCGGGGACATCCCCCAATGTGCAACATCGCCACGCGTCGGTGAAAAGCTGTCCGAAAGGAACCGACGGAACTACCACGAGCAGCTGGGGAAGCACCTGGGGCGTCGCCTTGAGGTCGTAGAACGCGGACTTCCATGACTCCATGGGCAGGTGGGGGGTTTTTGCCTCCTGCCAGCTGCCGGGCAGGAACAGGGAACGTCCCGCGCGCGCACGTTTGGCCCGCACGATCAGGTCCTGCTCCAGCAAAGGAGCGGCGGCCCATTCTCGTTCGGCCTTCCGCCATCCGTTCCAGAGGGTGATGTTCGTGTCGGTGGGGTTGTGGAGAGCCAGGAGTTGGAGCCAGTAACGGGCCGGATCCTCCGGGATTCCGAATCTGGCCGCCACCTCCGCCACGATCTCGGGTGCGGTGACCAGCGGATCCTGCGACCAGCCGTCGCCGGGTACGCGCAGATCCGCCTGGATCGCTCGATAGGGGGAGGGCTCGAACCCAGACTCGAAGTCGTCGAGGCGTCCGGCCAGCCAGACACGCAGCGGATCGTCGCGGCGCAGCCTGGTGGTGAGCCAGAGCCACGTCGAGATCAGGGACTTCTCGAGTTTTTCGGAGGAACGCAGCTCCTCCAACTTTTTTACACCGGCATAGGGGAATTCCTGCCCCGCCGCTAGGACGATCTCCTCCGGGAACCGGATGGCGTCCTCGCCCAGGCCGAAGTCTTCGATGATCGCGTCCACGTCGGGTCCTTCGGCCACCACCCTTTCGGGGTCCCGGGCCCCGGCAGCGAGAATCTTCATCAGCTGGAGAGGATCCTGGGCCCGCAGAAATGCCCTCGCCATGTGGGCTTCCTTGGGTGTGAGCCCCAGCAGTACGCGCACCTCCTTCGGTAGGAAATCGGACTTCCATGTTGTGAAGTTGCGCGGCCCGCCCAGGAGAAGGGCGACGGTGCCGCGCAGCCCCCCCAGTCCTTCGGCCAGCCGGGCTGCCTTGTCGGGACGCCATTCGGGTGCACCCGCGGAGAGCAGTGTCTGGAAGGCCGCCGTCACTTTTTCGGCGGGAATCCCCTGGGCACGCAGCAACACTGTGGTCGGGGCGCCGTCAACATGGTCGGGGACACCGCCGCCGGGCGAGTAGACCGTCATCTCGTAGGACCCCCCTGGCATCTGCAGGAACATGGCGGGGCCGGTCGGGGTCTCGATGAGGCTGCCGGGGTGGTGAACCGGCATGTCCCGGGTGCGTTCAAAGGCGAAGATGACGGCGTCGGGTGAATAGAGCCCGGAATCGATGACGGCTGCCACGGCGGCGGCAGCGCCCGCCACGACGTCGCGATCCAGCAGCGGAACCGAGGCCAAGGCCAGGACGACCTCCGGCATGACCAGAGGCAGGTACTCGAGCTGGGGAAGCATGCCCACCGTCACGTTCTCGCCGGCCAACGCCCTGCGCACCTTGATCAGCTGTTCCTGGGTGGAGGCGCTGGAACCGTGATCCAGCCACTCGACCACCTTCAGGCTGGGTCCGGGCAGGGACGTGGTGACGGGTTTCTCCGTGGGTGGGCTCAGCAGGTCAGCGGCCCAGGTGGCCAACGCCTTGACCCGGCAAGCGAGCCACACTGCGGCGTTTGTCAGGGCCGGATCGGTGGTTCCCAGCAGTTTTTCCGCCGCCGCGCGGACGTCCGGGGTGATCGGTTCTCGTGACGTGGGCCAGGTGGAGAACCGGCCGTACTGGAGTTCCGTTTCCGGGACGGCGTTCATAAGCGACGTGACGTCCTCG
>JABCNW020000003.1 GCA_013333945.2 Propionibacterium sp. | reverse complement strand
GCAGCGCGAGAGCCGGGACGGAATGCTCCTCGAGCAGCTCACGGGCAGCATCGACGTCACACCAGCGGAGCACGGCACTGGTCAGGGCCGGTGCGAGTGGGACCGGTTCGTCATCGAGCAGCACACCGGCTGCGAGTTCGCGGACGCTGAACCCCAGCTCCGCCCAGCAGGTCGGTGGTATCACCGCGACAAGCCGTTGCACCCGCCCCGCTGGCCCTTCGGCGACACGGATCGATGCGACATCGGCGTGGAAATCGGCTGCCAGTTCCTTCTCAGGTGGTGCTACAGCGACGATGGACCGTTTCGGGGCACGCAGTTTTCCGAGCAGCCCTGTGGGCAGCTCCTCCACCCACGAGAAGCTGGTGCGGGCCAATTCAACGGCACGAGCCAGGTAGGCCGAACCCTCGAGTCGGGCGAGGAGCCCGGCAGCGGTGCGTCCCACCTCTTTGGAACGATCGCGTAGGAATCCCTCAAGTAGTTCTTCGTCTTCCGGTCCCAAGCCCACCTCCAGGGCAGCGACGAACCTGGCTCGATCGGGGGCCTTTTCCTTCCGGGTTTGCTCCACCAGGTCTCGTCCCGCGGCGGCATCGGTGGCGCGCAGGCGTCGCAGCCATGCGACACGCTCGGGGAGGCTGCCCTCGTCCCAGTCCAACGCTTCCGGTTCAGTCACGGCTCGGCCCTTCAACCAGGTATCGCCGAGCCCAGCCAACCAGCGACCCCGGGATCCCAGCACCGCGAGAAGCCGGGCCGCGATCTGCCGGTTGCCTTCGGCAAGCTCCAGCAACGGGACGATGAGCCGGGTGGGCAGCACCAGTCCCGTCTCGGCGAGCAGCATCAACGCCTCGAGCAGGATCGGGTCGCGCATGGCTGGGGGCCGGGCGCGAACCGCGTTTATCGTGGTGACGAATGCTCTCGGAGGCTGGTTGGGCTCCTGCGCCGGTGCGGGCGAGGGCATCGGTAGATCGCGGGTGCGCACATGGGCTCGATGTACACAGGCCTGCCGGGCTGCGTGGTCGAGAAGATCCGGTTCGGGGCTGCCCACCAGGGAAGCAGCGATGAGCTGGGAGGGTTTCACAGTGGGTGCACCGTCGCTTCCTGCAGATGAGCGATGGGTCGTAGGCCATCGGAACCGAGCTCACCGAACACGGTGGTGGGAGTGGTGCCCAGCTCGGCGAGCAGGCGCCAGTGGTCGGTGGTGTTACCGGTCAGGGGCACGGCCCGATCCGCGACCAGCCAAACGCCATCGTCCCAGGTCAGCGATCCGTGGATGGCCACCGGCCAGGCCTCACACCACGGGTCAGCCGCGCCTGCCTCGCGAAGCTGGGCCACCGCGGTTGCGACATCATCGCCCACGAGGTCCCAGCCGCCGACCCGCCGGGATTCGACACGCTTGGTTCCGACGACGGCCCGCAGCCGGGGCCTTCCCGGATAGAAGTGGAGGTCGGCATCAACCTCGGAGCCCGGGTACAGGCCGGTGTCAAAACCGTCTCCGGCCCGGGCGAAAAACAGCACGAGAGCACGGGTTCCGGTGGCACGGCCCCACAGCCACACGCGCCGCACGCTGACCTGTTCCTCGTCGGTATCACGCATGCCCAGCACCACCCAGCGGTCCCTGACACCGGGAGTCGCAAGCACGTCCTCGGTGCGGGCACTCCAACCGATGCGGGATCGCACGCTCGCCACGAGATCACTGGGTAGTTTCTCGCGGCCGGCCCACGCCCGAGCCACGAGGTGCAAGGAACCGTATTCGTCGATGACACGGGTGGGCCAGTCGCCCGATGACGGCTGGGCGGCGAGTTCCCGGAGCCGGGATGCGACGCCCGGGGCCTGCGCATCAACCATGCGCGCCGCCATGTGCTCCAGGCGCCGCATTCGATCCCCGGCATGGGTTGCCAGTCCTTCCCGGAGCTGATCCGCCAGGAAACGGTCGAGCTCGGCCAGGCCGTCAGTGATCCTCCCCTCGCGTTGCACAACCCTTTTGGCAGCGGCGGCTTTTTGTTCCTCGGTTCGTTCTCTCGGTTCTGTTTTCCTTGCCGCGCGGGCCTCACGCGCATCCGCCCACTGGGAAGCGAAATCAGCCACCTCACCGGATTCGGAAACTTTTCCCTGGGCCCACAGAAACAGCAGGGCAAGGGCATGCTTGCAGGGAAATTTGCGGCTGGGGCAGGAGCACTTGTAGGCGGGAGATCCCACGTCAATGCTCACCCGATACGGCGTCTTTCCCGATCCTTGGCAGGCCCCCCACAGCAGATCCCCCTGAAATCCGATCTCAGACCACGGGCCCGGTGTGGCGAGTTTGCGGCCCGCCTTGATCGACGCGGCGTCGGGGGCGGCTGCCTCAACCCGATCCACTGTCCACGGTTCACCCATGGGCCCAGAGGGTAGCGGGCATCACCGACACGACACATCCCAGGAATTGACCGGAATCGACCTTCCCACGGCGGGAAAAGTAGCAGGAGAATGTTTCTGCGGTTCACTCGTCGTGCACCCTCGAGGTCCGGAATCACCGAACCCGCTGCCCATCCGGCGTTCACAGAAGCACCACCGATCGCAGGACCTCACCCTGTTTCATGCGTTCAAAGGCCAGCTCCACCTCGTCAAGGGCGATTTCCTCGCTGACGAAGGCGTCGAGATCCAACCGTCCTTGGCGGTAGAGATCGACGAGCATTGGGAAGTCGCGGCTGGGTAGGCAGTCCCCATACCAGCTCGATTTCAGGGAACCGCCCCGGCTGAAGACGTCGAGCAGCGGGATCCGGGGCACCTTCCCGTCCGGGGCGGGCACCCCGACCAGCACGGCGGTTCCCGCCAGGTCGCGGGCGTAGAAGGCTTGTTCCCAGGTTTCTGGCAGGCCGACGGCGTCGATTACCACATCGGCCCCGAAGCCCTCGGTGAGATCGCGGATCGCCGTCACGGGATCCTGTTTCCTGCTGTCCACGACGTCGGTGGCCCCCAGATCACGGGCCCAGCGAAGTTTCCTCTCGTCCCGGTCGACCGCGATGATCCGTCCCGCACCGGCCAGCGACGCACCGGCGACAGCAGCACATCCGACTCCCCCGCAGCCGATCACCGCGACGCTTTCGCCGCGCTTCACATCCCCGGTGTTGATGGCGGCCCCGAGCCCCGCCATCACGCCGCAGCCCAGCAGCCCCACCGCGGCAGGGCGCACCCCGGGATCGACCTTGGTGCACTGCCCAGAGTGGACGAGGGTTTTCTCGGCGAAGGCACCGATCCCGAGCGCAGGGGTGAGTTCTGTGCCATCGGTGAGAGTCATTGGTCGGGAGGCATTGAAGGTGGAGAAGCAGTACTGGGGTTCGCCGCGTCTGCACGCCCGGCAGGTGCCGCACACGGCCCGCCAGTTCAGCACCACGAAATCCCCCGGAGACACGTTGGCCACCCCGTCGCCGATGCTTTCCACAATCCCCGCTGCCTCGTGTCCCAGCAGGAACGGGAAGTTGTCGTTGATGCCACCGTCCCGGTAGTGCAGGTCGGTGTGGCAGACCCCACAAGTGAGGATCCGCACGACCGCATCTCCCGGCCCCGGGTCAGGTATGACGATCTCCTTGAGCGTCACCGGGACACCCTGTGACATTGCGACCAGGCCACGCACTGTTTCAGTTTCCATGTTGTTGAGGCTATGCAGGGATCCGGCGCCGCAAACCCCTGCAGCCGGTTTCACAGGAAACCCACAGCCCAGAGATGCCGGGCTCAGAAGACGCGACCTCGGTGCAGGGCCCTCCACGCCCCCAGCTTCCCTCCACAGACTTCGTGGGAGAATCGGGAACGCCATGACGAACCTCAGCGATCTCCTGCCCCGGGATGCCTCCCCCGATTCCCTCCTCGACGCCTTCACCGGCTGGGTGGAGGCATCAGGCATCTCGCTGTACCCACACCAGGAAGAATCACTGCTGGCAGTCCTCGCGGGCGACAACGCCATCGTCACCACGCCCACAGGTTCCGGGAAATCATTGATCGCGCTCGGCGCCCACTTCGCGGCATTGGCGGAAAGACGTCGTACCTGGTACACCGCCCCCATCAAGGCCCTCGTGAACGAGAAATTCTTCGCCCTGTGCGAGGCCTTCGGTGCCGAGCAGGTCGGAATGGTTACGGGAGACGCCTCAGTCAACGCCGACGCCCCCATTATCTGCTGCACCGCCGAGATCCTGGCGAACCTGGCATTGCGGGAAGGGCGCAGAGCCGATGTCGGGCAGGTGGTGATGGACGAATTCCATTTCCTCGCCGAACCGGAACGTGGCTGGGCATGGCAGGTTCCGCTGGTGGAACTCCCCCAGACGCAGTTCGTGATCATGTCAGCAACCCTCGGGGACGTGACAGAACTGTCCGATGACCTGACCCGGCGCACCGGACGCGAGACGGCCGTGATCGGCGGGGCGACCCGCCCCGTGCCGCTCACCTACCGTTGGTCGATGGTGCCCCTGCACGAGACGATCACGGAGATCGTCGAAACCCATCAGGCACCTGTCTACATCGTTCACCCCACCCAAGGAGCGGCCGTCGAGCAGGCGACGGCCCTGCTCAGTCAGGGGGTGGTGCGCAAGGCCGGTTCCGCGGTCCCGGAGGAGCTGAAACAGGCCATCTCGGGGTTTCCGTTCGCCGGTGGTTTCGGGACGACGCTGTCCAAGTTGCTGCGCGGCGGAATCGGGGTCCACCACGCCGGTATGCTGCCACGTTACCGACGGTTGGTGGAGCAACTGGCCCAGCGCGGGTTGCTGGCGGTGATCTGCGGCACCGACACCCTGGGGGTCGGCATCAACGTTCCCATCCGCACCGTGCTGTTCAGCTCCCTGACGAAATTCGACGGCAGGCGCCAGCGGGTGCTGCGCAGCCGCGAGTTCCACCAGATCGCGGGCCGCGCGGGCCGCGCCGGTTTCGACTCCATCGGCAACGTGGTAGCCCAGGCCCCCGAACACGAAGTGGAGAACGCCCGGATCCTGGCCAAATATCAAGGCGATGAGAAGAAACTGCGCTCGGTGCGGCGCAAGAAACCACCGGAGGGTTTCGTCAACTACACGCAAGCCACCTTCACCAAGCTGATCGATTCGTCCCCGGAGCAGCTGCACGCCCGGATGAGGATCAGCCACGCCCTGCTGTTGAACCTGTTGCAACGGGACGAAGAGACCGCCATCGCGGTTGCTCGCTTGATCGACTCCACGAACCCGGAACCGAAGGCACGCCGCGCAATGCTGCGCCGCGCCGCCGGGCTCGGTCGGTCGTTGCTGCGGGCCGAGGTGATCACCCGCCTGCCCGAACCGACCCCCGGCGGTCGCCGCTACCGGTTGAACGTCGATCTGCAACGCGACTTTGCGCTGAACCAGCCCCTGTCGGCCTTCGCCCTGGCGGTGGTCGAGACCCTCGACCCCGACTCCCCCGACTACGCCCTCGACGTGGTCTCCGTAATCGAGGCAACCCTGGAGGATCCCCGGGTGGTACTGCTTGCCCAGCAGTTCAGGGCACGGGGACAGGCGGTTGCGGAGATGAAGGCCGACGGCTGGGACTACGAGGAACGCATGGAGGCCCTGGAGGAAATCACCTGGCCCCAGCCCCTTGCCGAGCTGCTGGAACGGGCCCACATCGAATACTCGGTGGCACATCCATGGCTGTCGGAGACCCCGGTCAGCCCGAAGTCAGTGGTACGCGACATGTACACCCAGGGCATGACCTTCGGCGAATACGTGGCTCACTACAAACTACAGCGCACCGAGGGCTTGTTGCTGCGCTACCTCGCCGACGCCTACCGGGCGCTGCGACAGAGCATTCCCGAGGGGCTGCGCACCGAGGAGCTGGAGGACCTGATCGCCTGGCTGGGTGAGATCACCAGGCTGGTGGACTCGTCGCTGCTGGACGAGTGGACCGAACTCGCCACCCTGGCCGGGGTTCCTGTCGAGCAAAGGGCCGAGGCGGCTCCCCCGGCACGACCCGTCACTGGCAACGAACGCGCCTTCAGGGTGATGGTGCGAAACGCCATGTGGCGGCGTGTAGAGCTGTGCGCCGACGACGACGTGGACGGTTTGGCCACCCTGACCAGCGGGGATCCCATGACCCGGCAGCGCTGGGACGACGCCCTAGGTGACTACTGGGATGAACACGAGCACATCGGCGTCAGCGCGGATGCGCGCGGACCTGCGTTCTTCATCGTTGAACCGAGGCGGGGCGGCAGGCTCTGGGAGGTGCGTCAAATCATCGACGATCCCGCGGGTAACCGCGACTGGTCCATCTCCGCCACGGTCGATCTCAACGCCTGCGACGAAGCGGGGGAACTCGTGCTGCGCACCGTGGACTTCAGCCGGCTGGATGGTTGAGCAGGGGCAGGATCCGTTCGGTAAATAGAGGCGCCCATCCGGGTTCCGGAGAGACCGGATCCACGAACCGGGCCTCCTCAATCTCTGACCGCGGTTCCGGGAGCCGATCAAGGGGTTCGGGAACACGGAAAACGTCGGCGAGAACAACGGTGTCGGCCTCGTTGGCGGCTGGGGCACGAAACTTTCCCAGTGACAGCAGACCCTCCGGGTCGAGTTCCAGCCCCAGTTCCTCACGCAGCTCTCGGACTGCGCACATCTCCGGGGTTTCCCCCGGCTCGGGTTTCCCGCCCGGGTTGAGGAAGGAATCCGTGCCACGCTTGCGGACCATCAGCACCCGGCCTGCCGTGTCTGTGAGGACCACGGCGCTGACCCGGATCTCCCCCGGCCTTCGCATCCTCGTGTGCGGGATGCCCGCCTCCGGGTACTCCGGACCCACCGGCTCGAATCCAAATCCGCGGTAGAGCGGAACCACGTGGCTCTGCGAATGGATCACGATCGGCTGCCCGCCGAAGCGTCCAAGCACAGCCGCAACCAGTGCACGCGCCAGACCGGCGCCGCGCCTGTCGGCCCTGACGGCCATCCTCCCGAAAGACCGGGTCGCCCCCAGTTCGGGTTCACCGAGCAGCACCGTGCGCAGATATCCCGCACAACCGGTTTCGTCGGGGATCCACCAGTGGAGGGTCTCGGGATGCCTGTCGAGGTCGTCGAGGTCGCGAATGTCGATGTGTTGCTCCATGAAGAACACTTCGGATCTCAAAGAGGCGATCTCGAAGAACTCGTCCCGGGTCAGTTCTTCCCAGCTCCTGACCTGTATCGGAGTTTCCACGATGCCGCCTTCTCCCTTCACTTCGCCACGGGAAACCCATGAGAATCGCCCGGCCCCGTTTTGGTGGTGTGACGTACCCTGAGAGTACAGGGTGCTTTATAGGAGTGATGTGCCGTGAGCCTTGGTGGCTTGATGATCATGATGATTGTTGCCGGGATGGTTTTCCTGGCTCTCAGAGGTTCGCGCGCGTTGAACAGAGGCCAGCAGCCACAACAACTCAACGCAGGACCCGTACGGTACGGCGAAACGCCCATCGGCGACGCGGCACGCACATCCCTGGATGCCGATATCACGCGTTTCGGCGACGAGCTGCGCGATCTTGACCTGGATGTGGTGGGCATCGAACTAAGCGAAGAAGCCCAGACGAACTACTCGGAGGCCCTCGACGCCTACGAGAACGCCAAACAGGCCATGAACCAGGCACGCTACGAATCTGACGCAATAGCCATCGCCCACATCCTCGAGGAGGGGCGTTACGCGATGGCCTGCGTGAAGTCCCACGCCCAAGGCAAACCGATGCCGGAACGCCGCCCACCGTGCTTCTTCGACCCAGCCCATGGGCCCTCTGCCAAGAACGTCACCTGGGCTCCCCCCGGCGGCGCACCGCGTGAGGTCCCGGCCTGTGCGCTCGATGCGGCCCGAGTCACCTCCGGCTCGGATCCCCACATCCGCATGGTTCAGCAGGGCTACCAGGCGGTGCCTTACTGGCAAGATCAGGGGCACGCCGCCTACGCCCGCGGCTACTACGAACCCTACGGGCTGGATCCGGTGGTCCAGGGACTGGCAAAGGGCGCGTTGATGTTTGGGGGGTTCTCCCTCCTGAGGGGGCTTCTCGACGACTGACCATTCGGCCCCGGTTTTCCTCCGGAGCCGATTCCATGGCCAGGGCCCGCTGATCCTGCTTTCCGGGCTTGTGTCGGCCCGCCCGGCGCCAGGAGGCCCAGTCGTGCGGAAAAATAAGACACTCATCCGATGTGGGTAGGCGGTACACGTGTTCAGGGAACTTCGAGAGGGGATCGGTGGCTTTCTGCGATCCACCGGCCTCATGTTCCGGTATCTGATCGTCACGAGCATTCTCCGAGCCACGATTCTCTTTCCCCTGTTCTGGTGGGCCGCGAAGTACCTGTTCGCGATGCGAGGCCTGGTGTCCCTGAACAACGCCAACGCAGGCCGTTTCCTTCTGTCCGTCCCAGGAGCATTGTTCATCCTGCTCGCCCTAACATTGGTGTTGTTGACGACCCTGCTGGAGGTCGGCGGTTTCGTGAAACTAAGCGCCATCGCAATCTGGAGCGACTCCAAACCCTCTTATTTCGCCATCCTCGGCAGCATTCTCCGTTCCTTGATCAAGATTGCCGGACCAGGTCTGGTTCTTCTTCTACCGTTAACGCTGGTGGCGCTGCCGTTGACCGGTTCGGCATTGAACCCGAGTTTCCTCCTCACATTCCGCATTCCGAATTTCATCACTGCCACCGTTCTTGCCACCCCTCACTACGCCGTCGCCTACTGGTGCCTCGTGGTCCTAATGCACGTCGTGGTCCTGATGATTGTCTTCGTCTTCCATTTCATGCTGCTCGGCGACCTCAAGGCCCTCGCCGCGATCAGGGCAAGCATTCGCCTGATAAAACCGAACGTGCTGCGTTTCGTGACCTTCATGCTTATCTCAGCGCTGTTTTTCGCTCTCGTCGCCGCGCTCATCATCGGGGCATTCGCAGGCCTTTACCTCTTGAGCATGATGGCTGTCCCGGCAGATGCCACAGCCCTCGCGACCTTCGTAGGCTCTGTTTTCGTGATACTGCTGGCCCTGGTGATCGGCCTGATGGCCAGTTTCGTGGTACCGCTGGAACTGTATCTGCTCACCAACCGCTACTACGCCTTCCTGCGGAAGCTGCCCGATTCCGATCCACTCAGACCACTGGCCGACGTCACACCCGCCCTGCCCTCCAAGAAACATCCGAGCCTCCTCGACCGCATCCTGGGGCATCGGATCGCACTCGGTTGTCTCGTCACGGTGCTCGTGGTCAGCATCGCCGGCATCTTCACCATCACCGCCGATGAGTTGACAGCCGCTCCCGACATCACAGTGGTGGGACACCGCGGCGGACCGGAGGACACCACAGTGGAGAACAGCATGGAGGCGGTCGAACAATCGATCGCCGCCGGAGCCAATTACGTCGAGATGGACATCCAACGCACCCGGCATGGCCACTACGTGGTTTTCCACGATGAGAATTTCTCACGGTTTACTCATGAAAGCCGTGCGGTTCAGGACATGACGCTGTCCGAGATCCGCGAGCTGGATCTCGGCGAGAAATCAAAGGGCAGATTCAGTAACGTGAGGGTGCCCACCTTGGAGGAGCTCCTGGAGAAAAGCCGCGGGCGCATCGGGATCTTCCTCGAGCTCAAGGGCAAAAGCGCCGACCAACAAATGGTCGACGACGCCGTGGCGGCCCTGAAACGCCATGACATGCTGAGTCAGGTGGTGGTGATATCGCTCAAATACGAGCTGATCACCGGCCTCGAGGAACGCTACCCCGAGGTGACGAGCGGTTTCATCTATTTCCTGTCCTTCGGGGACACCGCACACCTGGTCGGCGACTACCTGATCCTTGAGGAGGACGCCGCCACCAGCGACACGATCACGCAGATCCACGAGGCCGGTAAACGCGCCGCGGTCTGGACCATCAACACCGAGGAATCGATGCAGAAATTCGTCAACTGGCCGGTGGATGCCGTGATCACCGACCGGGTCCGGCAGTGGCAGGCTGTCGCGGAGGAACGCCGACGGGCCGCCCCACTGGATGTGCTGATGCGTGAGCTCATCGAGTAGGAGGCTCCGTCGCCGTGGCGCCGAAGAATGTCACAGACCTGGGGTACGCTTCGGGGCCGTATGACTTCCTCCGCGTTCGAACACCTCTCCCCCGCATTCCCGCAGCGCGCCGCCTGGGGCACTGCACAGAGTCTTCGAGCCTGGCAGGTGGCTGCCCTCGAGCTGTACGCGACCACCCAGCCCCGCGATTTCCTGTGCGTGGCCACCCCCGGGGCGGGCAAAACGACCTTCGCGCTGCGTGTCGCCCATCAATTGCTGCACACCCGGACCGTGAAACGCGTCGTGGTGGTGACCCCCACCGAGCACCTCAAACCGCAGTGGGCCGATGCCGCGGCCCGGGTCGGTATTCACCTGGATCCGGGCACCGGAGGGGTGAAGCGGGGACGCTCCAAACAGTTCGACGGATCGGTGGTGACCTACGCGGGGGTTTCCCTGCGCGCCTACGCCTACGAGGCGCTGTGCAACCAGGTTTCCACCCTGGTGATCTTCGACGAGATCCACCACGCGGGCGATACCCGGAGCTGGGGGGACGGCATCCTGCAGGGTTTTTCCGAGGCCACCCGCCGCCTGGCGCTCACCGGCACCCCATTCCGCTCCGATGACAGCCCGATCCCCTTCGTGACCTACGAGGAATCCGAATCGGGGGTGAAGACCTCGCGGGCCGACTACACCTACGGCTACCGGGAGGCCCTGGCGGACCACGTGGTGCGGCCCGTGATCTTCATGAACTACGGCGGGCAGATGCGTTGGCGGATGCGTTCCGGGGAGGTGCTCGACGCCGACCTGGGAACGATGCTCACCAAGGATCTGACCGCCCACGCCTGGCGCACCGCCCTGTCTCCAACAGGCGAGTGGATTCCCGCCGTGCTGCGGGCCGCCGCCCAGCGCCTGACACAGGTGCGTCGGGCCATTCCCGCTGCGGGTGGCCTGGTAATAGCCACCAATCAGACCGTGGCGCGCGCCTACGCGAAGATCCTGGCAGAGAACACGGGGAAACGCCCTGCTGTGATCCTCTCCGACGACGCTAAGGCCGGCGGAAGAATCGAGGAGTTCGCCGCGGGCCAGGACCGCTGGATGGTGGCGGTTCGGATGGTCTCGGAGGGAGTGGATGTACCGCGGCTGGCAGTCGGGGTATATGCGACGTCCACCTCGACGCCGTTGTTCTTCGCCCAAGCAGTGGGCAGATTCGTGCGTTCGAGGCGACGCGGTGAGGTGGCGACAGTGTTCCTACCCACTGTCCCGATCCTGCTGGCCCACGCCGCGACGTTGGAGCGGCAACGCGACCACGTGCTAGGACGTCCCCGCTCCGAGGAAACCGACATCTGGGCGGAGACAGAGGCCCTCATCGATACAGCTAATCGCGACGAAAAAGCCTCCGATGACCTCCTCGGCGAGTTCGAGGCCCTCGACTCCCAGGCCACGTTCGACCACGTGCTGTTCGAGTCCCAGGCCTTCGGGATGCACGCCGAACCCACCTCACAGGACGAACTCGACTACCTGGGTCTGCCCGGTCTCCTGGAACCCGAGCAGGTGAGCACCCTCTTGGCCGAGCGGCAACGCCGCCAGCTCAGACGGCGCGAACGCAAGGACCCGAAGTCGCAACCGGAGGTGCCGCTGCACCGGGCACTCGCGAACCAACGCAAGGAACTCAACTCCCTGGTAGCCCAGCTGGCTCGCCTGGAACAACGCCCCCACAGCCACGTACACGCCGACCTGCGCCGCGAGTGCGGCGGCCCGCCGCTGGCCCAGGCGACAACCGAGCAGGTTGCCGAACGCGTCGCCAGGGCGAGGGCCTGGCTCAGACGTTGACCTCTGGTGTCGTGCAGCCCCCTTCTGGCCTTACAATTTGTTTCTTCGAGCTTCATGAGGAGATTCAAGTCACATGTCTCAGTTCCCCTACGACTCGCAATCCCCCTACGGATACGACTCCTCCCAGTCCGCGAATCCCTACGGGTACCAGCAGCCCCCGATGCAGAATCCCTACGGCCCCTACGCCCCCGGCATGCCAAATCCATACGCCCCTTGGGGGTCGCACCCCATCACGGGAGTTCCATACTCGGAGAAATCCAAGCTCGTCGCGGGACTGCTGGGAATTTTTCTCGGCTATTTCGGTGTCGGACGTTTCTACACCGGCCACTACGGTCTCGCCGTGTGCCAGCTCCTGTTCGGTTGGTTGACGCTGGGGATCTGGCCCCTGGTCGACGGAATCATCCTGCTGTCAACTGACTCCACGGATTCGGAAGGACGTCTGCTCCGCAGCTGAGCCACCGACGTTGTCAGTTCATTCGCCATTACGCTTGGGGCATGAGCGATGATCCCAAGAAGTTGGCGCACGAGGCCGTCGAGTTTCTCTCCTCTCGTTTCGGTCTGGACCGCATCGACCTGGCATTGGTGCTGGGTTCCGGCTGGTCCGCCGGGGCCGATCAGTTGGGTGAAGGACTCGGCGAAATCACACTCGGCGCGGTGCCGGGTTTCCGCAAACCCGTCGTAAAGGGTCACGGTGGTGTCCTCAAACTGGTCCGAACTGCGGGCGGCAGGACTGCCGCGGTCCTGACGGGTCGCACCCACTACTACGAGGGCCGGGGGGTCGACCCGGTGGTCCACGGGGTGCGCACCATCGCCGCCTGGGGAGCCTCCACTCTGGTTCTCACCAACGGTTGCGGCGGGTTGAACCCGGCGTGGGCGCCGGGCACCGTCGTCCTGATCCGCGACCACATCAACCTGACCGGGGCCACCCCGTTGCGGGGAGCGACCTTCGTAGACATGACCGAGGCGTACTCGGGTCGGCTGCGCGACCTAGCCCGCACCGTTGCCCCGGAACTGCCCGAGGGCGTCTACGTGCAGTTCCGCGGCCCCCAGTACGAAACCCCCGCTGAGGTGCGGATGGCAGGACTGCTGGGGGGAGACCTGGTCGGGATGTCGACCGCGCTCGAGACCATCGCCGCCCGAGAGGCCGGGCTGGAGGTGCTGGGATTCTCCCTGGTGACCAACGCCGCCGCGGGCCTGGCGGAGGCGGGACTCGACCACGCCGAGGTGCTGCAGGCCGGGCGCGACGCCGGTCCGCGGCTGGCCTCGTTGCTGGCGGGATTAGTGGGTGTGTTGTGACCGCCCGGGATGCGGCCCGCTCCTGGCTGGCCGCCGACCCCGACCCGGACACCCGCGCCGAGCTCGAGGAGCTGCTGGGGGCGGCCGATTCCGGGGATCCGGGAGCCTCGGAAACAATCGAGGATGCATTCAGCGGCCCCCTCACCTTCGGCACAGCCGGACTCAGGGGCAGGATGGGAGCCGGCCCGAACCGCATGAACCGCCTGGTGGTCACCCAGGCAGCGATCGCCATAGCCGACTGGCTGAAGGAGCATGGCCACGCAGACGGACAGGTGCTGGTCGGCCACGACGCCCGCCACAAGTCCGAGGAATTCGCCCGCGACACCGCGGAGATCCTGGCCGGGGCGGGTTTCACGGTGTTGCTCACGGGAACACCCGTGCCAACTCCCCTGGTTTCCTTCGGTATCCGCCGTTACGGCTGCGTCGCGGGGATCGTCGTGACGGCCTCCCACAACCCGGCAGCCGACAACGGATACAAGGTCTACCTCGGTGACGGATCGCAGATCATCCCACCAACGGACACACAGATCGCCGCCCGCATCGCCGCCCACCCCGTCGATTCTCTCGCCCAGCTTCCACGCAGCACCTCATACAAGGTGATGTGCGATCAGATCACCCGCGACTACGTAACCCAGAGCGCCGGTCTCGTCCTGGAGGGGGCTGCCCGCGAGATCACCTGGGTGCACACCGCGATGCACGGTGTGGGGGCCCGCACCCTCCGGGAACTGACGGCGGCGGCGGGGTTCCCTCCCGCCCACGAGGTTCCCGAACAGGCCGAACCAGACCCGGACTTCCCCACCGTCGCCTTCCCGAACCCGGAGGAACCGGGTGCGATCGACATGGCCCTGGCGCTGGCCGAGAGACCCGGGGCCGATCTGGTGGTGGCGAACGACCCCGACGCCGACAGGTGCGCAGTCGCCGCTGTCGTTGACGGCCGGTGGCGGATGCTGACGGGCGACGAGCTGGGCCTGCTGCTCGCTGACCACATGATCCGGCGAGGCGCGAAGGGGGTACTAGCCAGTTCAGTGGTCTCCTCCGGCGCCCTCGCCGCACTGGCCGCTGCGAGGGGCCGAAATCACGTCACCACCCTCACCGGTTTCAAGTGGATCGGGAGGGTTCCGGATCTGGCTTTCGGCTACGAGGAGGCCATCGGCTACTGCTGCGATCCCGGAGCGGTCCCGGACAAGGACGGCCTGACCGCGGCTCTGATGGTTCTCGAACTGGCCGCCGGGTTGCGGGCCGAGGGCCTCACCCTCGCGGATCGGCTGAACGAGCTGACCGCCGAGCTTGGTCTCCACGCCACGTCCCAGGTGGCGATCCGCGTCAGTGATCTCTCCCTGATCACCGACGCCATGGCCAGACTGCGCCAGAACCCACCCACATCCCTTCTGCGTGCGCCCGTCACCTACCGCGATCTGGCTGAGGGCACATCTGGGCTTCCCCCGACCGACGCGGTGGAGCTGTCCGGTGACGAGGTGCACGTAGTGGTGCGTCCATCCGGGACCGAACCGAAGCTGAAATGCTACCTGGAGGTGCGGCTGCCCCCCGAGAAGTCCCGGGTCGGCACGACAGCAAGATCGGCGGCCGAACCCCGGTTGATGGAGCTTCGAGAACAGATGCACTCCATTCTCGGCCTGGGCTGAAGGATTCCACGAAACTCGGGGCACGGTCCACCTGCACCTGACGACCTCTACCCTGGGAACCATGCGTAGGCTTTTCAAAGGGTTGTTCCTCGTCATCACGGTGGTTCTCGTGGGACTGGCGAACAGCCCACGAGCTTGGGCAGACGACGCCGCACCCGTGAACCGGTGGAAAACCACCGTCAATCTTTCCAGCGACGGGCTTGCCCACATCGAGTATGAGTTCGAGATGGATTTCTCCAAGGTCGAAGGACGTGGACCTGTCATCGCTTTTCCTGAAAGGCAACGAACCAACATTGAGCGGGAGTGGTTGAACTTTGGGATTTCTAACATTGACGTGAGTTCTCCCAGTGGCGCCAATTCCGAGACAAAGATCAGCCACGAGGATGGAAACGTCAGCATCCGAGTGGGAGAAAAGAACACGGTCTACCACGTCCCTCAGACCTATCGAATCAGCTATGACATCACTGGGCTGATCGCCGCAAACAACTCACAGAGCGGTTTGGATGAGTTCAGTTGGAACCCCATCGCAGGTGGAAAATCAGAAATCCGGAACTTCCAGGTGATAATCACCGGCCCAGCAGACATCTCGAAGACCGCTTGCTGGCGTACCAGAGACCTGAAAACCCCTTGCACGTCCAGCGCCAGCGGCACCACAGCGTCATACTCCGTGGACACGATCCCGAGCGACGAGCCGATTCACGTGGTGGCTGGCTTCCCGGCAGGCACCTTCCCCGGGGTTACCCAGAACGTGACGAAGGACCCCACTCTTGTGGAGCTTGCCTCAGAGGCTTATTCGCTGAATCCGGTCACGGGCGCCACCACTGCAGCGCTGGGAGCAGGAGCCGTGGCGGGGTTGTTGGCGATACGGAACCGGAAGGCCCGGGACGAGGTGTTCATTGATCTCACTCCAGGACTGGCCCCGGCCGATGGCGAGACAGCCCGAGTGGGGAAACGCCGGGGCAAGGCGAACGTGGCTGTCGCCTTCCAGCCGCCCCACGGTACCCGCCCCGGAGAAATCGGCACCCTGATGGACGCCACCGCCAACTCCGTGGACATCTCTGCAACCATCATCGACCTGGCCGTCCGTGGTTACCTCACGCTAGCCCCCCTCCCCAAGAAGGGCCACGTACTGAAACGCACCGACAAACGCAGCACACACGAGCTAGCCGACTATGAACGGCGGCTCCTCCGCAGCATCTTCAAAGCCGGGAAAAGCGTCACCCTCAAGGAGCTGAGAAGTGAGCAATACGGTGATGTGCAGAGCAGGACGAAGAAGAATCTCTACGCCCAGGTGATGTCGCTCGGTTGGTTCCGCGATGATCCACGTAAGGCGCGCAACTCTGCGCTGGCCCTGGGGATTGTCCTGGCCGTTGCAGGCTTGGCTGGCAGCCTGTTCCTGGGGCTGGTGTTCGGCTGGGGGCTGATTCCCCTACCGATCGCTTTGTTCGGTATCGGGTTGATCTTCCTTTCCCGCCGTTTCGGGAGCCGCACGGCCCAAGGATCGGCGGTACTCGAGCAGGCGCGAGGTTTCGAGCTGTACCTGCGTACCGCGGAAAAGGACCAACTCAAATTCGAAGAAGGTATCGATGTCTTCAGTCGCTACCTGCCGTACGCCATGATCTTCGGCGTCGCCGAACGCTGGACCAAACTATTCGCCCAGCTCGGCGCCGAAGGCCGCTACCAAGCTGACACTTCCTGGTACCACGGCACGGATCTTTACCACTCCACAGGCCTTTTCTACGCAGGCCTCAGCGGCTTCTCCCAGGATTTCTCGCACTCACTGTCACAGGCCACAGCCGCTGCGACCGCAGCGCAGGCAGCCTCAAGCAGTTCTTCCGGAGACTCGGGATTTTCCGGAGGAGGCGGATTTTCCGGCGGGGGTGCCAGCGTGGGTTCATGGTGATGGAAAGGAACAGTTACGGGTGAAACGACACGGACTGCAGGGACTACTGGCGCTGATCATCATCCTGTTGACCGCTTTCCTGGCCGCCCCTCGGGCGTGGGCCGACGAATCGGCTCCGATCAACCACTGGAACGTGGACGTCGACCTGTCTCGGGAGGGGGTGGCGCATGTGAACGCCGAACTCGAGATGGACTTCTCCGACACCCGAGGGCGAGGCCCGGTTTTCGTCCTGCCTACCCGGCAACCGGGCGGAGAGGACGGCCAGTTCTACCGCTACAAGATTTCCAGCATCAACGTCAGCTCCCCCACAGCTCCAGCTCAAACCCAGACGACCACGGACGAGGAAGACAACATCCAGGTTCGGGTCGGCGACGCGTCCCGATATCTCCATGAGAAACACACCTACCGGATCAGCTACACCGTGACCGGATTGATCGCCCCCGACCACCCGAAGAGCCACCTCGACGAGTTCAGCTGGAACGTCATCGGCAACTGGCGGGGCAAAATCAACAATCTCACGGTGAAAGTCACCGGTCCCGAGAACATCTCAAAGACAGCCTGCTGGACTGGAAGCAACTACACGCAGTCCTGCGCATCCAACCGCAGCGGGAAAACAGCCACCTACCGCCTGCCCTCGATCAGTCCCGGAACACCCGTTCAGGTGGTGGCGGGATTCCCTGCGGGCACCTTCCCCGGGGTGAAGCAAGATGTGGAATACCGGCGAACCCTCGGCAACTTTTTCTCCTTGACGCCGATCACGGGGGCAGCGACGCTGGTGACGACCGCTGGGGCTGCTTTCGCCATCGTCAAGTTCCGCAACCGGTACGCACGGGACGAGGCCTACCTCGGCGTGACCCCTGGTTTGAGCCCACACGCCGGTCAAAAAGAACACATCGGTTTTCTCCCGGAAGACCTGAACATCGCGGTCCAATTCCATCCCCCAAAGAACGCCACCCCGGGTGAGATCGGTACCTTGATGGACGCAAGCGCCGACTTCATTGATGTCTCCGCCTCGATCATCGACCTTGCTGTCCGCGGCTATCTGGTAATCACCGCCCAGGAGGACGGAGATCACCTGCTCACTCGAACCAAGAAGGACCAGGAGGAACTCGCCGACTACGAGAAAAAGCTGCTGTCAAAGCTCTTCCAATCGGGCGATAAGGTCGCCCTGAAGGAGCTTGGCGACGAGAAATACGACGGCCTGGATTCCGAGATCCGGAATATGCTCTATCTGCGGGTAGTGGAGCTCGGTTGGTTTCGTGAAAGCCCGCGCTCCATGCGCTGGACCGGGAAAGCCATCGGCTTTTTCATCATCGTCATGGGATGCTCGCTCTCTGGAGTTTTCGGTTACGGTCTCGGGTGGGGTTTGGTGTTCCTTCCCGTCGTGGTGGTCGGTATCGCGGTGCTCATGATGTCCGGCAAGTTCGGGAAACGCACGGCCAAAGGATCAGCCGCCCTGGTCCAGGCGCGTGGTTTCGAGCTCTATCTGAGCATCGCCGAGGCGGACGAGTTGCGTTTCGAGGAAGGCGTTGACATCTTCAGCCGCTATCTTCCCTACGCCATGATCTTCGGTGTGGCGCAGCGGTGGACAGAACTGTTCTCCCAGCTCAAGCAGACGAACCGTTTCAAGGCCGACACGTCCTGGTATCGAGGGGTCAATCTCCACACCTCGAATAACGCTTTCTACACCAGGTTCAACAATTTCTGCTACGACTTCTCCGATGCCATGGTCACGGCCCATGAAGCCGCAAGAGCGAGCAGCTACAGTTCGAGTTCCTTCTCCTCGTCCAGCTACACCTCTTCCGGATCCTCGGGAGGTTCCGGTTTTTCAGGTGGCGGCGGGTTTTCCGGAGGCGGTTTCAGTGGCGGATCGTGGTAAAGGAAACTGCTCCGCGGATCCGCCCCCGGAGGGTCGGTGCGTTCCCGCCGGGTTCCAGACCGCTCCCCATCTGCCCTTGTGAGGTTCTACTCTGGGCACCATGCGCAGATTGTCCACAGGGCTGTTCGTCGCCATCATCGTGGTGCTCGGTGAGTTGGTGACCAGCCCGCAAGCACACGCAGACGACGCGGCTCCCGTCAATTGGTGGCGAACCACCGTCAAACTCACCAGCGACGGGACAGCTCAGGTTGAGCACGAGTTCGAGATGGATTTCTCCAGGGTCGAAGGTCACGGACCCGTCATCGCACTACCCACGCGACAACGAACCAAGAACGAGGATGAGTGGCTGAATTACGGAATCTCCAACATCCACACGAGCTCACCCAGTAGTGCCCGGTCCGACACAAAAGTCACCGAGCAGGATGAATACAGCACCATTTCCATCCAAATGGGGAGCAATGGTGTCACGTATTCCACCCCGCAGACCTATAAGATCAGTTTTGACGTCACCGGCTTGATCGCCCCCAACCATGCGGAGAGCGGACTGGACGAGTTCAACTGGAACCCGATCTCCTCCGGCACCAAATCAGAGATCGCAGACTTTCAAGCAACAGTTACCGGCCCTGCAGATGTCTCGCAGGCTTCCTGCTGGCACACCAAGGAAATGAAAACCCCCTGCGATTCCGAGGTCAACGGTTCCAGCGCCTCCTACACCGTGGGCAGAATCCCAGCCGGAAACCCGGTCCAGGTGGCTGCTGGTTTCCCTGCCGGCACCTTCCCCGGGGTCACCCAGAACATCACGAAAAACCCAAAACCCCTCACCGGCGCGTATTCCTTGTCCCCCACTTCCGGGATCGCCATCGCTGTATTGGGCATGGGGGCGGTGGCAGGTTTGATCCTGATATGGCACCGGAGGACCCGTGACGAGGTATTTCTCGGCCTTGCCCCCGGGCTGACGCCAACCACCGGGGCAACTGCCACGGTGGGTAAGCGCCGGGGCAGGACGAACGTGACCGTCGCCTTCCAGCCACCCCAGGGCACCCGTCCCGGGGAGATCGGCACCCTGATGGACGCCACCGCCGACTCCGTGAACATCTCCGCAACCATCATCGACCTGGCCGTCCGCGGATACCTCACCTTGGCCCCACTCCCCAACGGTGATCACCTATTGGCCCGTCGCCCCAGTCAGGACACAAAAGCGCTGGCCACCTACGAGTGGCAGCTACTGTGCAGCATCTTCAGCGCAGGCGACGAGGTCACTCTCACACAACTACGTGACGAAAGGTACGGACAGCTACAGCGAAGATTCCGTGATGACCTCTACGACCAGACGGTCTCACTCGGCTGGTTCCACGGCAATCCGAGAGAAGCACGTGAAAAAACGCGCAACACGGGTTTCACTATCGCGATGTGTGGATTCGTAGGATGTTTTCCGCTGGGAGTAATGATCACTCTGTTTCTCCAAACAAAGGGCTGGGGGCTGGTTCCTCTACCCATTGCACTGTTCGGTATCGGCTTGGTCCTCCTGTCCCGCAGGTTTACAACCCGCACGGCACAAGGATCAGCAGTCCTCGAACAGGCAAAGGGTTTCGAACTGTACCTACGCACCGCAGAAAAAGATCAACTCAAATTCGAGGAGGGCACCGATATCTTCAGTCGCTACCTCCCCTATGCCATGATCTTCGGCGTCACCGAACGCTGGACCAAACTATTCGCCCAACTCGGAGCAGAAGGCCGCTACCAACCCGACACCTCCTGGTACCACGGCGCAGACATCGATAACTCAGCAAGCCTGTTCACCACCACGTTTTCCAGCTTCTCCGGTGACTTCTCACTATCGCTGTCGCAGGCCACTTCCCAGGCCACAGAAGCCGCTGTGGAAGCTCAAGCGGCCTCGAGCGGATCCTCCGGAGATTCCGGCTTCTCCGGAGGCGGGGGATTCTCCGGCGGCAGTGCCAGCGTGAGCTCATGGTGACCGGGCTGGAAAGGCAACACACGAACATAGACCGCCCGGATTATCGGCATTGACCGCGATCCCCTCGTGGCACAGCCAGACAGTTCACCTCCAGTCGGTGTGAGTTCTTTGTCTCACTCCTTCCGGATCGGAGCCCAGCTCGGCCCCTCCGTCGCCAGCTTCTCGTCGAGTTTGCGGAACAACGGGCTGGGTTTTGCCAGCGGGGTGCCGGCAATGATGGGGCGGCGTTCCCACACTGCCTGCTGGGCCGCATAGTCGCCGGTCAGGATCGGATAGGTGACGTCGCCATCGGTGACCTCCCTGAGTTCCGGCTGGGCCGCCCACACCCCTTTGTTGCCGAGAGCCTCGAAGATGGCTTGGGCAGAGTGCGGCAGGTACGGAGTCAGCAGGGTGTTGCAGTCAGATACCACCTGCAGCGCAACGTGCAACACGGTGTCACGGCGGAGCGGGTCGTCCTTCAGTTTCCAGGGTTCCTGATCGGACAGGTACTTATTCGCCAGGGAGACGATCCGCATCGCCTCGGTGATGCCGGCCTTGAAGCGGCGGGCCGCGATGTGCTCCCCCACCGTCGCGAAGGCAGCAGCGGCAGCATCGAGCAATTCACGGTCCACATCGTTCAATTCCCCGGCATCTGGGATCGCACCATTGTTCTTATAGGCCATGGAGATGGAGCGGTTAACCAGGTTGCCCCATTCGTTGGCCAGTTCGAAGTTCACCCGGCGCACGAACTCCTCCCAGGTGAAGTCCGTGTCCTGATTTTCGGGGCCTGCCACCGCAATGAAATACCTGAGCGCGTCGGGTCCGAACTCCTCCAGGAAGTCGCCGACGAAGATGGAGGCTCCCCGGGAGCTTGAGACCTTCGAGCCACGCATGGTCATGAACTCCGACGACACAACCTCCGTGGGAAGTTTCAGCTCCCCCAAGGCGGGTTTGATCTCACCGCCGACGGCTCCCTGCCCGTTGGCTCCCAGCAGAATGCCCGGCCAGATGACGGAGTGGAAGACAATGTTGTCCTTGCCCATGAAGTAAAAGCTCTGGGCGGTTTCCTCGTTCCAGAACCGTCGCCAACCATCCGGATCGCCGCTGCGCCTGGCCCATTCGATCGAGGCCGACAGGTAACCGATGACCGCGTCAAACCACACGTAGATGCGCTTCATGGGCGCGTCCACCCATCCTTCGAGGGGAACGGGGACCCCCCAGTCGAGGTCGCGGGTGATGGCCCTGGGACGGATCTTCTCCAGCAGGTTGTGACTGAACTTCAAGACGTTGGGCCGCCACTCCTCACGGGAGTCGAGCCATGTCGTCAGCTGCTCCGCGACCTTCGGTAGATCGAGAAAGAAATGCTCGGTCTCCACGAACCGCGGGGTTTCGCCATTGATGCGGGAAACCGGGTTAATCAGATCCGCCGGGTCGAGCTGGTTCCCGCAGTTGTCGCACTGGTCGCCGCGGGCCTCGGGGTAGTCGCAGATGGGGCAGGTGCCTTCGATGAACCGGTCGGGCAGAGTGCGTCCCGTGGACGGAGAAATGGCTCCCATCTGGGTCTAGGCGATGATGTAACCGTTGTCGTACAGCGCCGTGAACACTTCCTGCACCACCCGGTAGTGATTGGGAGTGGTGGTGCGGGTGTACAGGTCGTAGGACAAGCCCAGCCCCTGCAGATCGGATGCGATCACCCGGTGGTATTTGTCTGCGCATTCGCGGGCCGTCAAACCTTCGGAGTCTGCCTTCACCTGGATTGCGGTGCCGTGTTCGTCCGATCCGGAGACCATCAGCACGTTGTGTCCTGCCATGCGCATGTAGCGCGCGAAAACATCCGAGGGGACGCCGAAACCGGAGACATGACCGATGTGACGGGGACCGTTGGCATAGGGCCAGGCAACCGCCGCTAGAACGTCAGAACACATGGCCTGCATCCTATCGGGTGCTGCTCGGCCCGTGTCGGCTCAGGCCCGTGCGATGCGGAAACCTCCCCAGCCTCCCCAGGCGGCTCCAACCAACATGAGGATCACCCAGCAGGTCCCGACGATGAACGCGACCAGATCGAACCCGACGAACAGGGGCCACAGCACCAGATAGAACAGAGCCACCGCTGCCCCCCATCCCAGGGCAGCAACAACGGCTCCGCGCCACCCATACCCCAGCCAGAGCGCACACCCCAGCATCAACAGGGCAACGATGGGCAGGCCATAGAACAGGAATAGCCCCTCGGAGCGACCGCCATCACCCTGTCCCGCAGTCACCCGAGCGATGCTGCCGATGATCTGCCAAAGCATCGGCAAACCGACACTCAACGCGACAAGCATCGGAAACACCCGCCGCCTGTCATGTCCCAGCGCAACGGCGAAACGTGCTCCCCACAGCCACAGCAGCGGCACCGTCGCCAAACAGACCAGGAACAACACACCAGCTGGCTCCTGGGTGTTTTCCTGTCGGAACGTGGCGACCATTGCGACGTCTGCCAGCCACGGGACGGCGGGCCACCAGTAGCGCCATGCGAACCGCCCACCGATGGCGGACAGCACTGCACCGACGTCTCCGTTCATCGTCACTTCCCTTTCTCGACGTCTACCTGAACGTCACGTCTGGGGCCTATCAAGAGGTCGGCCAGTTCCCGAAGACTCACCGGTTTCCCCAGCAGGTCGCCCTCTGACCCTTTCTTCACCACAGCGCTAGCCCACGCTCCCTCCCGATCCAGCCGTCCAAGCCTGGGAAGTGCGTCCACCTCCACGATCGGCCCGCTCACCCGGGTGAACGAGGTGATCATTCCCCTCACCGTATCGGCTGCTGTCACGCGCCCGCCCTCCATGAGGGCCACGTACTGAAACAGTGGTTCGGCCTCGTCGACAAGATGCGTGGAAAGCAGCAAGGTGCGGGGAAACATACGTAACTCCTCCCGCAGAACCCTCGTGAACCGCTGCCGTGCTGGTACGTCGAGGCCGTTGTAGGGCTCATCCAGCAGAGTCAGTGGGGCGCGGGCCGCCAACGCCAGGCTGAGGAAAGCAGCTGTACGCTGACCCCGGCTGAGGGCCATGGGATGACGGCTCTCGGGGACATCGAACCAGGCCAGCAGCTCTTTGGCGCGTTCCATGTCGAAATTCGGATGCACCCGGGAGACATGGTGTGCGAGGTCACGCAGGCGCTGATCCCCCCCGAAGGGCCAGTGTTCCGCGGTCAGGTACACCGTTCCAGATGCCGCATCGGGGAGCTTCCTACCGAAGACCTGTGCCTTACCGGTGTACCGGGCTTCACGGCCGGCGAGCAACCGCAACAATGTGGACTTGCCCGCTCCGTTCCGCCCGATCAGGCCTGTCACCGAACCGATGGGCGCTGACAGGTTCACCTGTTGCAACACCGCCCGCGCCCCCAATCCAACCTGCACATCCTTCAATTCGAAGGCTGCTTCACCTTCCACGTCGTGCCTCTTTCATCCGTACAGGGAGCTGTTCTGCCCACCAGTCGAGAATTGCTTCGAATCTTTGTCTTCTGTGCCATGGTGTCCCGGATCGTGAGAGCTCATGATTCTCACCGGGGAAAACCAACATCCTGGCGGTGACCTCATTGCGCCGCAGCGCGGTGAAGTAACGTTGCGCCTGTTCCAACGGGCACCGCAGGTCCCGTTCGGAATGAATGACCAGTGTCGGGGTCGTAACCTGCCCGACCCTCGCCATAGGCGACTGCTGCTCAATCCTATCCGGATCGACACCAACATAGCTGTCCGAGAAGAACCATCCGATATCGCTGGTACCGATGAACGCAGCAGGATCCAAGTAACCTCGCTCAACGACGGCAGCGGTGAACCTGTCGTCATGCGAGGTGATCCACGCTGTCAGGTAACCCCCGTAAGAACCTCCCATCACTCCCACTCGGTCCTCGTCCAGACTCTTGAACTGCACACATGCCCCGTCAAGGAAGGCCAGCACATCGGCCATGTCAACCACACCCATGTGTTCCTTGACCGCCCGGCCATGGGCCTGCCCGTAGGATGCGGAGCCCCGAGGGTTGCACTGCACCACGGCATATCCCGCACGGACGTAGACCTGAGCCTCGTCGAAGAAGGCCCAGCTGAAATTCGAGAAAGGGCCGCCGTGAATGTTCAACAGAACCGGATGGGGGCCTCTCCCCTTGGGCACGAAAGCCCAGCCATGGATGTCATTGCCGTCCTCGCCCTGCACAGTCAGTTCCCTCGGCTCCACCGGGGTCGCAGCAGCGATGAGAGGTCGCGCGAAATCGGTCAGCCGGACGAGTCTTCCCTCAGCGAGACGGGCAAGTTCCATAGGATGTGTGGCCTCGCTGACGACCGCCACGGTCACGCCTTCACGTTCCGCAGCGGCGCTGACCACTCTAGGTCCCCTGACGAGAACATCAATCCGTCCTTCAGGGGAGATCGCATGCAGTTCCCCGCAACCCCGGACTCTGGCGGAGGCCATAACGGATCCCTGTCCGAAAGGTTCCAGGAAACCCCACGGAGCCTCGTAGTCGCTGGTGACCGGATCCGTGAGAACCCGGGGTTCGGCGCCGGGTTTCGCGTCAGCCTCCAGAGCGGCGATGGCCGTGGCGCGTCCAACGAAGTCGAGGCCGCTCTCGCCGAGGTACACCGTCAGCAGAAACAGGGTTCTGCCGTCACGGCTAAACCGGGGTCGCGACCAAGCCCGCGGCGATTCAGGACCACCAACCACGAGAACCGGTGCGCCGCCAGCAACGGGCACACCGTAAACCATCGTTCGAAGATCCGAGTCCTCCCCGGCATGCAGTGCAGCGGTGAAATAGACACGTTCCCCATCCGGGGTGAACTCAGGTTGGTGGCAGTCGGCATCCTTCGGGGTGAGCAGCGGCGCTCGGGGGATTCCACGTCGCCCTCCAAGAGCCCTGCTGTCCCTGGGGTCTTCCTCGGTCCCTGTCACCGCACGCCCCCGAGGTTCCAGCCAAGGGTCCTCCTCGAGGGAGGGAACTTCGAGCAGGTAGATCCCCCGGGGACGGTCCCGAGTGTATCCGAGACCGTTGGCCTGGTATTTGTTACCCGCGATCAGCCTCGGATCCTCGCGGTCAGTGGGAACACCGTCGAGAGTCCCGTACCGCCCCTCCTCGGGCATCCTGGCAACGAAAGCCAGCTTCCTCGAGTCGCTGGACCACACGAATTCATCCACTCCAAGAGGAGCATCCGTGATGATCCTGGGTTCCCCGCCCTCAGCAGCGACGATGGCAAGTTGCGGTGTGACATCGATGCCGCCCCGAAGAAAGGCCACCGTCTGCCCGTCAGGGCTCAGTTGTGGCGCCAGGTCCGATGTTCCCCGGGTCAGGGGCCTCGGACGTCCTCTTCCTGCCGTGGCCACACTCCAGATTCTCCCGACGTAGTCATCGACGACGAAGGAAGGGCGTCGCGCGGCAAAAACCGCCTGCTCACCATCGGGGCTGAGACTCGGGGATGACAGGCTGACTAGCAGGTCTAGATGGCGTGGTTTCACATCCATACCGTAAAGCTTCATCGCTTCCAGACGCCACGCGAACCCGGAGGACGGATGGGCCAGGGCAACTTTCGAATCGGAACCGACATCGGACGTGCCATGGCCGCTCCAGCAGCCACGCCAGCAGCCAGAATGATGCCCACCGCGGCCGCGGTCATCAGGTCTTGCTGACCTTCTAGGAAGGACGTCTCCCCCGTTCCGAGAGCCAACTTCAACACCCCGGACCATGTGACCAGACCAGGCAGGATCGGCACCACGGCAGATGCCGAGATGGAGTCCAGTTGTACCCGCAGCAGGCGCGCCGCAGCTGCGGATGCCGCCCCGACCAGCAGGGCAGCCGCTCCGGTAGCCGCCACCACGGGCCAGTGCTGCGCCAGCAACCACAGGAAGAACCACCAGCTGGCAGCGCCGATCAGCCCCGCGCTGACGATCGCCCGCCGCGACGCGCGGGTGCAGAATGCCCACGCCGCAGCCACGATCCCGGACCAGAACACCGAGACGGGCCCCAACAGGCCATCGATGCCAAACTGTGCATTGATCCACACTGGAATACCCAACCAGCTGGCTCCCGCCACCACGATACTGGCGCCGATCACCAGCCCGATGGTGACAATCAACCCATGGATGGCATGGGCGGTACCGGTCACGTAGAGGCCAGAGATCGCATCCTCCGAGGCACCGAGAATGGCCAGGCCGGCGAGCATCGAGATGATGGCACCAATGACTATCAGCCCCGGTTCAATCCCGGCCAGCCCCGGGACCCCCCACCCCTTGGCCAAAGCGACACCGACTGCGGCTGCCGCGGCCATCGCCCCCCCGACGCACTGCTGGAAGAACACCGAGACCCGTCGCCTCGCCAACCACACCTGGGTCCGATGGATGCTCCAGGCGACGATCAACGCCAAGAGGCCGACGATCCACCGGGCTCCGAACATGAGCGCTGCCGCGCTGGAAACGGCCCCGAAACCCAGGGAGACATCGAGCCCTCCCCAGCGTCCCTGGCGCCCGAGGATGGCCTCGATCCGAGCCCGAGAGTCCGGGATGCTTTTACCCCGGGCCTCGGAGGCGACCTGCTGCAGCATCGTTATGAGCTCAAAGTCCTGATGACCGACGGGAACGACCCGCATGGCGGTCAGGGGTTCGCCATCGAGCTTCCCCCTGACTGAGACGATGATCATGTTCCCGGTGACGTCGGTGTGGTACTCCGCCATTCCGAGATCCCGCATGGCATGCCGGGAGGCCCGGATCGCCGAGGACACGGAGGCGCCGTGGGCCAGCATCCCGCACCCGATCTCCAACCCCAGGTCCAGCACCTCCCGGGGATCGGCGGTCATGCCTGCTCGCTGGGAAGCTCGAACAGCGCGAGCTGCTCGGGCGCATCATCGTACGGCGGCTCCGTTCGTTCCGGCTTTCTCTCCGTCTCCGGGAAACCGGGCCCCCGAGTCACGGGGACACCGTCTCGGTGGGCAGTGGCGGCGGCACGTGCCCGTTCATCGGCTGCCTCGTTTAGGGGGTGGCCTGCATGTCCTTTGACCCATTCAAAACGCACCCGTCTGCCCTGCAGGGCACGGTCGAGTTGCTTCATCAGGTCGGCATTCAGGACAGGTTTACCGTCGCCCTTCTTCCAGCCACGACGTTTCCAGCCCGGAAGCCATGTGGTCAGGGAGTTGATGACGTACTGCGAATCGCACAGAATCAGCAGTTCCTCATTCATGCCCGCAGTGGAGTTCAACAGGTCCAGCACCGCCATCAATTCCCCCATGTTGTTGGTCCCGTGCGGCCAGCCCCCACAGTCCCAGTGGTCGTCATCGATGTACCAAGCCCAGCCGGCCGGACCGGGGTTTGCCAGCGAGGAGCCGTCCGCGGCCGCCGTGATCACGCCCGCGCCTCGCAGCGGGCGGCACGGAAGGCCGGGCGGATCAGCCCCGTGACAAGGGCCTCTCGTTCGTCGTGGTGCAGAAAGGCTGCACGCATGGCCGCCACGGTCACGGCCTCCACCTCGGTGAGTCCCCATCCGAAGGTCTCGGAGAGCTTCGCGAACTCCTCGGACAAGGAGGTGCCACTCATCATGCGGTTGTCGCAATGGATGGTGACGTTGAAACCAAGCTCGGCGAGTCGCCCAACGGGATGCCGGTCGAGAGACTTGGCCACACCGGTTTGAAGGTTCGATGTCGGGCACACTTCGAGCGGAATCCGCTGGTCCCGCACGAAGGCCGCGAAGCGTCCGAGCCTGGGCCGATCCCCCCAGAAGTCGTCGATGTCCTCGCAGATCCGCACACCGTGGCCGATGCGCTGGGCACCGCAGAGTTGAACAGCCTCCCACATTGACTCCGGTCCATCGGCCTCGCCTGCGTGGATGGTGAAGTGCGCGTTGTTGCGTCGCAGCAGGTCGAAGGAAGCCTGAAAACGAGTGGGACGGAATCCCAGCTCGGCACCGGCGATGTCATATCCGACGACAGAGTCGTCGCGGTGGACCAGAGCAAGTTCAGCGATCTCGGTGGTGGGTTCATCAACGTGCCGCATCGCCGTGACGATCTGGGTGGCGACGATGGCCCGTCCCGCGGTCTCGGCCTGCGCCATGCCCTCGGCAAGGCCGTCACGAACCGCCTCCACGGCCGCCTCCAACGTCAGCCCTTTCTGCAGGTGCTGTTCGGGGGCCCAGCGGGCCTCGGCGTAAACGACGCCGTCGGCGGCTTGGTCCAGCACGAACTCTCGCGCCACTCGCACCAGCTGATCACGAGTTTGCATGGCGGCGGTGGTGTGGGCGAAACCCTCCAGATATCGCACCAGGGAACCGGAGTCGGCGGATTCGAAGAACCACCTGCCCAGTTTCTCCGGGTCAGTGGTAGGTAGCTCGTGCCTGTTCTCGGCGCAGTGCTCGATCACGGTCGAGGGGCGCAGTCCACCATCGAGATGGTCGTGAAGGGCGACCTTGGGCAGGGCACGTAGTTCTTCCGGGCTCAGCATAAAAACATCCTAGAGTTGCGGGTAAGGGTCAACGGACATGGTTCAAATCGGCGGGTCCGAAAGCCTGTGCAGCACCTCCGACATCGGCAGCACCCCGGTCGGGGTGTCCACGAGAAGCACATTCCCGCCGAACTCGAACAGCAGCTGCCGGCACCGCCCGCAGGGCATGATCCTCTCCCCCAGTTTGTTGCAGCATGTGAACGCCACCAGCCGTCCACCTCCCGTGGCATTCAGCTGTGAGACCAGCCCGCACTCGGCGCAGAGCCCCACCCCGTAGGATGCGTTCTCCACATTGCAGCCAACCACGATGCGACCGTCGTCCCCCAGGGCAGCCGCCCCCACCTGGTAGTCAGAGTAGGGAGCATAGGCTCTTTCCGTGACCTCCCGCGCCGCGGCCCGCAGCCGTTCCCAATCGATTCCGGCCATGTCAGTGGGTCTTCACGAAGTGGACGCCATCAGCGGCGGGCGGACGGACGCGACCGACCAGTCCCGCGACGGCGATGATGGTGGCGACGTAGGGCAGCATCTCGATGAACTCACTGGGAATCGGAAGGTTCATCAGTTTGATGGACTGCGCCAAGGCCCGAGTGAACCCGAAGAACAGGGCCGTGCCCGCTCCCAGGACGGGATGCCATCGGCCCATGATCACCGCGGCCAGGGCAATGAAGCCGTTTCCTGCCGTGATGTTGTTGTCCTGGAAGGCCCCGCCGAAACCGACCGTGAAATAGGCCCCACCGAGCCCCGCGAAGATCCCGCCTAGCAGCACGGCCTGGGTCTTGGTGGAGATCACCTTGATCCCGACGGTGTCTGCTGCCTGCGGGTGCTCACCGACCGCCCGGACCCGGAGCCCCCACTTGGTGCGGTAGAGCAGGAACCACACCAGCGGAACAGCAAGCAGGGCCATGAAGGTCAGGGGGCGTTGGGTAAACAGGATCGGCCCGATGAAGGGGATGTCGCTCAGCGCGGGAACAGCGAACACCGGCATGGGGCTGACCGTACCGAAGATCTTGGAATCGCGGGCGACGAGCTGCTGAAAGATGAAACCCGTCAACCCCGTCGCCAACAGGTTCACGACCACCCCGACGATGACGTGATCCACCAGGTATTTCAGCGTGAACAGGGCTAGCACTGCCCCCATCAGGAGGCCGGCGACGGCCGCCGCCATCAGGGACGCCAGGAAGGACTGGGGCACGGAAAACCACCCCGAGGACTGGGTGATGGAGAACATCACAGAGGCTGCGAAAGCCGCCGCCAGGAACTGGCCCTCGATCGCGATGTTCACCACGCCGGCGCGCTCCGACAAGACACCGGCCAGCACCCCGAACAGCAGCGGGGTTGAATACGCCAGCGTGAGGTTCAGCTGGCTCGTCAGGACGAACGGGACCGTAGAGGACGCAGCGGCCCAGACAACGAAACCGGCGAGGATACTGAGCCCGGCGATCACTCCCGCCGCGGTACGCAAACCCTTCGGGAGCCTGCCGATCAGGAACACGGCCCCCGCAGCCAAGGTGAACAGAGCGAAGACCAGCAGCAACGGTGGGCCCGGCACCTCAATGGTCGGCAACTGCACATCCGCGAAGGCGTCAGACAGGGCGATGTTCCCGGTCGGATTGGCGGTGAACGCCATCACCACCAGCAGCACCCCGAGCAGGGCGAGGAGAATACCCGCTGCTATTCGCGTGGAACGTCCCTCCGGTGATTCGACGACCTCCCTTTCCGGAGCGTCGGCACCGGGAACGATGATGTCGGTGCTCATGCCTTGGCCTCCTCGGGGGTGGTCCGGACAACCCCGCGCCTGCGTTCCTTGAGGAAGGGCAGCAGCCAAGTGACGAAGGCGGGCGCCGCGACGAGCAGAACGATCAGGGCCTGGATGAGATCCACCAGCTGCTTGGGGGTGTCGGCGATCGTGACCATGGCGGTGCGACTGGCCTTCAACGCGCCAAACAACAACCCGGCAAGCACCACACCGATGGGACGGGAACGCCCCAACAGAGCCACCGTGATGGCGTCGAACCCGAGGGTTCCGATGATGCTGACGGTCAGCTGCGGCGGGTAGCTCGTCAAAATCACGGGAGCGGTGACGGTGATCAGGCCACCGAGACCCGCCAGGCCACCGGCCAGGGCCATCGTCGTGAAGGTGACCCGCCCCACGGAGGTTCCCGTGGTTGCCGCTGCATCCGGGTTCAACCCGACCGCCTGCAGCTGAAGACCAAACCTGGTACGTTCCAGAAGCCACCAGCATCCCAGAGCCGCCAGCAGCGCCAAACCGAACCCCAGGTGCAGACGGGTCCCGGCGATCCGGGGCAGGGTGGCGCTCCACTCCAACACCGGTGCGATCGGATTGGAAACCCCCGGTTGTCGCATGAATGGTTGCTTCAACAGATAGGAGAGGATGTTCGCAGCGACGTAGTTCATCATGATCGTGAGGATCACCTCGTGGGCCCCGGTGCGGGCCTTGATGAGACCGACCACACCGCCCCAGAGCGCCCCCATGAGGACGCCCGCGAGGATCACCAGCGGAAGGTGCAGGAGGAGGGGAAGCCCCGTGACGCTGAAACCGAGATAGGCCCCAAGCAGCGCCCCCATCACGGCCTGACCCTGGGCGCCGATGTTGAACAACCCGGCCCGGAAGGCCAGTGCCACCCCGAGGCCGGCCGCTATGAGAGGAGCCGCCTCCGCAGTGGTTTCGGTGAGGGCGGTCACCGACCCGAGGGAACCCACGTACATGGCCTCGAAGGTGAGCGCGATCTTGCCGAAGGTGGCGTCCAGGGCGTCGCTGGGCCGGGCGATGAAGTAGGCGTACTTCGCCATAATCCCCGCATCGGTGACCACCATGATGACCATCGCGACGACGAAGGCCAGGATCAGGGAGGCCGTGGTCACCAGGGCCGTGGTGATCCAGGCCGGGCGGCCACGGTTTCCGGTGCTCATGCCTGGTTCTCCTGCTCCGTGATGGCGACGGCATCCTCGTGGTCGATCCCCGCCATCATGAGCCCCAGCACGTCACGGGGGGTGTCCGGGCCGACGACACCGACGATGCGTCCCCGATACATGACCGCAATACGATCGGCCAGGGACTCCACCTCATCGAGTTCCGTGGAGATGATGAGCACCGCGGTTCCCCTGTCCCGTTCGGCGACGATCCGGGTATGAAGGAACTCGATCGCGCCCACGTCGACGCCCCGGGTGGGCTGGTTCGCCAGCAGCAGCGACAGCGGACGCGACAGTTCCCGGGCCAGAACCACCTTCTGTTGGTTGCCTCCCGACAGCGCCCGGGCCGGCTGCGCGTAAGAATCGGTGCGAATGTCGAATTCCTCGACCAGCTTCGCGGCGTGCTGGTTGATTTTCCCCAGCTTGAGGTTTCCACCCACGCTGAAATGGTCGAGGTTGTCCAGCACCAGGTTCTGGGCGATCGAGAAATCCCCGATCAGGCCGTCCTTGTTCCGGTCCTCCGGCACGTAGCCGAGGCCCGCGCCAAGGGTTTTGGCGGGGCTGAGCCGTGTGACGTCGGTGCCGTCGAGGGTGATCATGCCGCCGACGGGGGTCATGGTGCCGAGCAGCGCCTCGGCCAGTTCGCTCTGCCCGTTGCCCTGAACCCCCGCGATCACGATGATCTCGCCGCCGCGCACCGTCAGATCGAGGTGGGCGACGGCCACCGCCCCGGATGCGCTGGCCACCGTCAGGTCGGAGATCACCAGGCGCTCCTCCCCGATGTGCGGCGCCTGTTTGGCCACTTTCAGCTCGACGGAACGTCCGACCATCATGGCGGCCAGTTCGGCCTCGGTACTCGTGGGTTCGGCACGTCCGATGTCCTCGCCGCGCCGGATGACCGTGATGTCATCGGCCACCTCCAGCACCTCACGGAGTTTGTGGGTGATGAACACAATCGCACGTCCCTCGTCGCGCAATGCACGCATTACGTCCATCAACTCGCTGATCTCCTTCGGGGTCAGCACCGCTGTCGGCTCGTCGAAAATCAGGTAGCGGGCGTCATGGGCCAAGGACTTCAGGATCTCAACCCGCTGCTGGATGCCAACAGGCAGATCCTCCACGAGCGCGTCCGGATCGACCTCCAAGCGGTACCGTTTCGAGAGTTCCCGGACCCGCCGCCTGGCCTGCTCGATGTCGAGGAGCCCCACGGAACCGGGTTCATGACCCAGCACCATGTTCTCCGCGACAGTGAACGGGGGAATCAACATGAAGTGCTGGTGCACCATACCAATGCCGGCGGCCATGGCCTGGCGAGGATCCCCCAGTCTCAGTTTCTCCTCCCCCAGCCAGACCTCACCTTCATCGGGGGCCAGCAGCCCGAAGAGGATGTTCATCAGGGTGGATTTTCCCGCACCGTTCTCCCCGAGCAGGCAATGGATGCGCCCCGGAACGATATCGATACTGATGTCGCTGTTGGCCGTGAGGGAACCGAAACGTTTCGTGATGCCTTCCAACGACAACACGGGAGCTTCCGAGAGCGACGAAGTCACTGTTGTTACTCCTTCCTCAAGCGCCCACTCTGCAAGTGCTCAGTGGAGCAGGGATGCCCACGTGACGTCCCTGCTCCACATGTCACTACATCTTCTTCAGCATCACCTGACGGTGGTCTCGACTGTGATCTTCCCGGAGATGATGTCGGCGCGGATCTGTTCCAACTCCGACTTGGTCTCAGCCGGAACTTTGGAGTCGAAGTCGTGGAACTCGGAAAGATCGACTCCCTTGTTCTTGAGGGTTCCGACATACGGATCGGAGGAGAAGGAGCCCTCCTTGGCGGCCTTGATGACATCGAGGACGGCCACATCCATGCTCTTCACGACCGATGTGATGATCACGTCCTTGTATTCGGGCGCGGAGACGTAACCATCGGTGTCCACCCAGATGGCGTTTACCTTGCCATTGGTTTCCTTCACGGCATCAAGCGCCCCCAGCCCAGAGGGACCAGCGACCGGAAGGATGATGTCGGCGCCCTGTGCGATGAGCGTGTTGGCGGTGTGCTTGCCACCGGCGTTGTCGTCGAACGGGCTGGCACCGCCGATGAACTGCCCGTCCTTGGTGGCGCGATCCCAGCCGAGCACCTGAACGGTCTTGCCTTTGACCTGGTTGTAGTACTCAACACCTTGGGCGAAGCCATCCATGAAGATCGACACGGTCGGGTACTTGGCCCCGCCGAAGGTGCCGACCTTCCCGGTCTGGGACAGCGAGGCGGCGACATAACCCGCCATGAAAGCGGGCTGGGCGGTGTCGAACATCAGTCCCTTCGCATTGTCCACCCCGTCGAAGGATTCATTGTCGACGATCGCGAACTTGACGTTCGGGTTCTGTTTCGCGGCGGCTTCCGTAGCATTCGCCAGGGCATACCCAACCGTCACGATGACACCACACTTGGCGTCGATCATGGACTGGACGTTGCGCGCGTACTCGGATTCCTCCTTGGACTCGATCTGCGCGGTCTCGACGCGGAGCTGTTCCTTTGCCTGCAGCAGACCCTTGTAGGAGGTCTCGTTGAAGGATTTGTCGTCGAAACCACCGAAATCGGAAACCATGCAGGCCTTGAAATCCCCTGCCCCAGCGGTGGCGCTGCCAGCGGCGCTGCTGGCTGGAAGGGAACCAGCCGGGGAGGAAGAGGTCGTCATCGGGGCCTCGGCGCAGGCGGACAGCAACAAAGAGCTGACGGCGGCGAGAGAGGCGAGTTTGAGCAGGGACTTGGTCACTTCGAGCTCCAAACTTCGGAAGGTTTCCTGGGTGCCATGACCATATCGCGCGCACATCATCAAGGCGCGGTACCCCGCCGAATCGTTATCAGCCCGCAACCTGCCTGACCAGGGCCAGGGCGGATCGAACCATGTGCCTGGTGGATTCCTGCCAATTCGGTTCCTGGCTGCGATAAGGACCGGTTGCCAAGGAGATGACAACGGCCGCCGCCCGCAGTCTCAGCTCCACCGGGTCCACACGCCTATCGAAGACCGGCACCCACCGCGCCAGCAGGTCTCGCACCTTGGCTTCCTGAGCAGGGTTCATGCGCTGGATGGTGGACAGGTGAGCGATCAGACAGGCCAGGTCGTCGGCGCGCCGACCGGGCCCAATCGTGTCCACATCAAGGATCCCGACCACCCGCCCCGCGGCCACGTGCACCTGTCCCTCGTGGAAGTCACCATGGGTGGGTTCGTTGCCGAGCGGGATCCCCGCGAGGCCGCTCTGGATCCGCTGCGCGGCCCAACCGAGATCACCGCGCACCTCGGGCAGGGCTGAAGAAACGATTTCCGCGTAATGCTGAACGGCATCGCTCCAGGGTGGGCGGCGTTCCAGCTGCGTGACGCTCGCGGGCATGGAGTCGAGCACCTCGATCAGCTGCTCGGGGGTGCAGGGATCGCCGGGCTCGAAAAGCGCACGTGCCAAAGGCCTTCCCTGCAAGGCGTCGAGGATCATCAACTGATCATCAGTGGTATGAGCAACGTAGGGCGCCGGTACCCCTGCGCTGGTCAACATCCGATGCCTGAAAAGCACGTCGTCGAAGAGTTTGGCACGAATCGCCTTGATGTAGAAGGTGTTTCCTCCCGTGGTGAATCGCACAACCGCGCGGCGGCGAGGCCGATAACCAATGATCTTCAGCTCGAGTTCATCCCCGGTCACGAGATACGGCAACAACCGGGCATCATTGACCAGTTCGGCCAACAACTCGGGGTAGGCCGCCCGTTTCAGACCCGGCAAATCCGGATCTGCCGGGTAGATCCAGACCGCCACCTCGCGGTTGCCGTCACCGAAGACCTCGGCACCCCTGTCGGTCTCGGACAATTCCCCGCTGCGGGCTGAGACTCCCAGCAGTTCCGTGCGCTCCCCATAGGGCCAGGACACTTTCGCCAGATAGGTGGCGGTGGTGGACTGGTTGGGGTTAGCGTCCACATGCTCCAGCGTCCAGCTGAGCAGCTCCCCGCCGGCGTGACGAACCGCAGCGCTGAGCACGGGGCCAGCTCCGGGCCCCGTCAACAACCTCGATCCATCATCCATCGCCAACTCCTGAAACCGGGCGAGCAGAAATCCAGGAAGCGCGCCGCCCATCCATCTCCTCGACCCTGAACACCCAGGTCGATACTGCCGTGTCCTCCTCCGCCGGTTCACACGGGGAGAGTTCCACGTCCACCTCGTCCCCGACTGTGGGCAGGCGCCCGAGCCGGGCCATCACGTATCCTGCCACGGTGTCGTAGGGACCCTCGGGAATGACGTACCCAGAAAGTCCCGCGAATTCCTCGATGGTGGTCAGCCCGTCCAATCGGGCCAGGGGGTCGATCCGCGTCGGTGACGTTCCGTCCACAACGTCATACTCATCCGTGATGTCGCCGATCAGTTCCTCCACCAGATCCTCCAGCGTGACAATTCCCGATGTGCCGCCATACTCGTCCCGGACTATGGCCATGTGGGCCTTCGCAGCACGCATCGCGGACAGGGCACGCAGCAGCTTCACCGTTTCTGGGAGGTTCAGCACGGGCCGCACTATTCCGGACAGCTGACCACCACGTTCCCTGGCGTCGAGGTCCATCAGATCCCGAACATGGCAGAAACCAATCACCTTGTCCACGGAGCCCTCCGTAACCGGGTAGCGGGAATGGGGCGCCCCTCGCACTTCCTTGTAGGCCAGCTGGATGGGCATGTCGGAAGGAAGAAATTCCACTTCGGTGCGGGGTACCATCACCTCGCGGAGACTGAGCTGGCCCGCGGCGAAGACCTCATCGACGATGCTGCGTTCCTCCTGACCCAGGGTCGTCGATCCCGAAACCATCTCCCGCAGTTCCTCGTCGCTCACCGCATCCTTTGACAGCTTCGGGTCACCACCGAAGACCCGCACCACAGTGTCGGTGGAGACTCCCAGGAACCAGATAACGGGTCGGGCCAGGGATGCAATGCCGGACACCAGCGGAGCCAGCGCCAGCGCGAATCCCTCAGCTCGTTGCATGGCGAGGCGTTTCGCGCTCAGTTCCCCGATCACGATGGAGAAGTAGGAGATCACGATTGTGATAACCACCAAGGCGAGTGGATCGGCCACCGACGCCGGTATCCCCCACTCCTTGAAGACGGGGGCAAGTCCCGACGCCAGGGTTGCCCCGCCGAACGCCGCGGAAAGAAACCCGGAAAGCGTCACGCCGATCTGAACAGCAGACAGGAAACGGTTGGGATCGCTCGTCAAGCGTTCGATGGCCCGGCCCCGTTTGCCTTTGGCGGCGAGCTGCCTGATCTGCGACTCACGCAGCGTCACCAAGGCCATCTCGGCAGCCGCGAAGGTGCCACCGATCAGGATGAACAGCGCGATCAGCGCAATGTCAGAAACCGCCGACATCAGCGGAAGATCACCGTCCTGTTCCCGTCCATCAGCACCCGGTGTTCGGCGAACAGGCGCACGGCTTCCGCCAGGGTCTCCGATTCCTGACCCCGCCCTTTGCTGACCAGTTTGTCGACCCCCATGGTGTGATCCACCCTGACCACGTTCTGCTCAATGATTGGCCCCTCGTCGAGATCGCTCGTAACGAAATGGGCGGTTGCTCCGATGAGTTTCACCCCCCGGTTGTGTGCCTGCCGGTAGGGATTGGACCCTTTGAAGCCAGGAAGGAAGGAGTGGTGGATGTTGATGACGCGCCCGGCAAGGTGATCACACAGCTCAGCACTGAGGACCTGCATGTAGCGGGCCAAAACCACCAGGTCCACGTTTTTCTCCTCGACCACGCGGCGAAGCTCGTCCTCGAAATCGGCTTTCGTCTCGGGAACAACCACCCGGTGCGTGAACGGCACTCCGTAGAAATCAGCCAGCGACCTCAGGACGTCATGATTGGCCATGACACCGACGACATCGATGGGAAGAGTTCCCGCGCGCCATTGGAACAGGAGCTCATTAATGCAATGCCCGGTCTTGGACGCGAGCAGCAGCACACGTGTGGGGCGTTGCTGCTCGTAGATGTCGAACTCCGCATCGAGTCTTTCAGCCACGGGGTACAGAACGTTCATCAGATCGTCACGCGTGGGTCCGGTCAGGGCGATACGTGTGAAGAAACGCCCTGTGTCGGCGGAAGCGAACTGCTGACATTCGGTGATGTTGCCTCCCAAGGAGACGACGGCTCCGGTGAGGGCATGTACGATGCCAGGACCATCCGGGCATCGCAACGTCATGACGAGGTCCTGCATGAGCCCCAGCGTAGGCCATGCACACCGAGCGTTTCGCTCCCATACCGTTGGGAATCACTCACTCAGCTGCAGGAACGCTAGGCTTGGCTCGCCTTCGGGCTCTGGAACCCGGTGCGACTCCGGGACGGTCCCGCCACTGTGACGCATCCGCGAAGTCAGGAACACCCCGCAGGCACCTCAACCACCCGGACGTGGATCCTGACGGAGGACACCTTGACCAGAATCGCACTGCTCACCACCACCGAGACCGACCTGCTCAGCGCACGCGCAAGCCAGGCCGACTACGTGTACGGCAATCCCGCGAAACTCGATGTCAACGCAGTGAAGAAACTGATCGACGGCGCGGACCTGATCGTATTCCGTTTCCTCGGTGGCAAGGAACAACTGCCTGAAACCTTCACCACGTGCGTCGAGTCGGGCCTGCCTCTGGTGGTTCTCGGTGGCCAGCACACCCCCGACGCCACATTGATGGAACTCTCCACCGTTCCGATGGGAGTCGCGGCACAGGCCCATTCCTATTTCGTGCAGGGCGGTCTCGACAACCTCCGCAACGCACACGCCTTCCTCGCCGACACCGTCCTGCTGACGGGCGATGCCTTTGAGCCGGTCTCGATGATGCCCGTCTGGAGTGAGCTTCCCCGACCGGATGCCCCCACCGACGAGCCCGCCGGGCATCGCCGTCCCCGGATCGGCATCATCTTCTACCGAGCCCATTACGCGGCAGGAAACATCGCGCACATCATCGCCTTGGCCGATGCCATTGATGCGGCGGGTGGATTGGCGGTTCCGATCCAGACCGCATCACTGCGTGACCCTGATCCGGGGCTGATCGAGTACCTGGGAACCTGCGACGCCATCATCACCACGGTGCAGGCGTCGGGCGGTCTCACTCCGGCAGACGCCTCGGCGGGCGGCGACGAGGGCGCCTGGGACGTGGAACAACTCGCCACACTGGACGTCCCGATCCTGCAGGGGCTGACCGTGACCTGGAGCCGAGAGACCTGGGAGTCCACCGATGACGGCATGGGCCCCTATGACGTCGCCACCCAGGTGGCGGTTCCCGAGTTTGACGGGCGGTTGATCACCGTCGCCTTCTCCTTCAAAGAGATTGATGCCGATGGCCTGCCCCACTACGTTCCCGACCTGGAACGCTGCGCCCGGGTTGCAGGGCTGGCCGTGAACCACGCGAGGCTGCGGCTGATCCCACCCGCCGAGCGGAAGGTCGCCATCGTCCTGTCGGCATACCCCACCAAGCACGCCCGAATCGGCAACGCGGTTGGCCTCGACACCCCCGTCTCGATCATCCGGTTGCTGCGGGCCATGCGGGAGGCGGGCTACGACCTGGGTGCGCCCGGCGAGATCCCCGGCACCGGTGAGCTGGAGCCTGTGGAGGGCGAACATCCCGATACCACTGCTGGAAATGCCTTGATACATGCCATCATCGCGGCCGGCGGGCAGGACGAGGAATGGCTGACCAGCGAGCAGCTGAGCGGTCAGCCCGTCCGCATCGACGCTGCGACCTATCGTCGCTGGTTCGCGGAGTTACCCACCGAACTGCAGGAGCAGGTGACACAGACCTGGGGTGAAGCCCCCGGCAACCTGTTCGTGGATCGCGCCACCAACCCTGACGGTGAGATTGTGGCCGCGACCCTTCAGGCGGGCAACATCGTGATCCTCGTGCAGCCTCCCCGTGGTTTCGGGGAGAACCCGATCGCGATCTACCACGATCCCGACCTGGCACCCACCCACCACTACCTGGCCACCTACCGCTGGTTGGAGAAGGAATTCGGGGCGCACGCCGTCGTCCATGTCGGCAAACACGGCAACCTCGAATGGCTGCCCGGCAAAACCCTGGCCCTCGATGCTGCCTCGGGTCCTGATGCGGCCCTGGGGAACCTGCCGTTGATCTACCCGTTCCTCGTCAACGATCCTGGCGAAGGCACCCAGGCCAAGCGACGCGCCCACGCCACGATCGTCGACCACCTGATCCCGCCGATGGCGCGCGCCGAGTCATACGGTGACATCTCCCGGCTGGAGCAGCTACTGGACGAATACGGCAACGTCTCCGTGATGGATCCGGCGAAGGCCCCTGCCCTACAGGGAGAGATCTGGCAGCTCATCAAGGCAGCCCAGATGCACCAGGACCTCGGACTCGAGGAACGCCCCGACGAGGAGGAGTTCGACGAGTTCGTGATGCACGTTGACGGCTGGCTGTGCGAGATCAAGGACGTCCAGATCCGCGACGGTCTCCATGTGCTCTCGCAGGTTCCCGAGGACGAGGGCATGGTCAACCTGGTGTTGGCAATTCTGCGTTCCAACCAGGTCTTCGGAGGTCGCACCGATGGGATACCCGGCTTGCGGGTTGCCCTGGGCCTACCGGAGGACCAACAGGACGTCTCCATCACACGGGAGGAAACCGACACGGTGGAAGCCGAAGCCCGCTCCCTTGTGGAACAGCTCGCCGCAGCTGGCTGGGACCCGGAAGCCATCGAGAGCATCGTCGCCCCGCTCTCCGGACGTGACGGGATCGATGTCGCTGGGGTGCGTGCGGCTCTAGAGTGCGGGGCCACCGAGGTGGTGCCACGTCTGAGGGCCACTGAGGGCGAGATCCCCGCCGTCCTCCACGCCCTGGATGGCGGCTACATTCCAGCCGGCCCCTCAGGTTCGCCGCTGCGTGGCCTGGTGAACGTGCTGCCGACCGGTCGCAATTTCTACTCGGTCGATCCGAAAGCGATCCCGTCGAAACTGGCCTGGCAGACCGGTCAAGCCGCAGCCGAGAACCTCGTGGCCCGCTATCTGGCGGAGACCGGGGAATATCCGAGTTCCGTCGGGTTGTCGGTGTGGGGAACCTCGGCGATGCGCACCTCCGGTGACGACATTGCGGAGGTGTTCGCCCTGCTTGGCATCCGTCCCGTCTGGGAGGAGCAGTCACGCCGAGTGGTCGGTCTGGAGGCCATGACCCTGGAGGAGCTCGGTCGGCCCCGTATTGACGTGACCGTCCGCATCTCCGGTTTCTTCCGCGACGCCTTCCCGCACGTGGTCGCTCTTCTCGACGACGCCGTGGCACTCGCCGCGGCGCAGGAGGAGGCGCTCGAGACCAACTTCGTGCGCGCCCACGTGTCAGCCGACCTGGAAACCCACGGAGATGAGCGTCGCGCCCGCACCCGCATCTTCGGTTCCAAACCCGGTACCTCCGGCGCCGGGATGTTGGAACTGATCGAGTCCGGGAACTGGCGATCCGACGAGGACCTGGCCGAGGTCTATGCAGCCTGGGGTGGTTTCGCTTACGGACGCGACCTCGACGGCACCCCCGCCCGTGACGACATGGAGAACAACTACCGCCGCATCAGAGTGGCCGCGAAGAACGTCGACTCCCGCGAGCACGACATCATCGACTCCGACGACTACTTCCAGTACCACGGCGGTATGGTGGCGACGGTCCGGGCCCTGACCGGTAACGCTCCGAAGGCCTACGTCGGTGACACCAGCATCCCCGACGCAGTGCGCACCCGGTCCCTCGCGGAGGAGACCGCCCGCGTATTCCGGGCACGCGTGGTCAACCCGAAGTGGCTGGCGGCGATGCGCCGCCACGGCTACAAGGGAGCCTTCGAGATGGCCGCCAGCGTCGACTACCTGTTCGGTTTCGACGCCACCGCACAGGTAGTGGGTGACTGGATGTATGAGTCGGTGGCGAACACCTACCTGCTCGACGAGCAAAACCAGGAATTCCTGCGCCAGGCCAACCCGTGGGCACTGCGCAGCATGGTCGAACGGCTCCAGGAGTCGGTGGACCGTGGAATGTGGGAGAACCCAGATCCTGACCTGATCAACCAGCTCCACGAGCTCTACCTGGAGGTGGAGGGCGACCTGGAGGAGTGAGCATGCCGGCCATATATCCCCTTGAGCTCGGGGAGTATGCGTCCCGAACCTTGGACGACGATCTCGATGAGCTGCTGTCGTGCCTGCCGGCAGCAGCTCATCGAGGTGTCGAGAAGACACCAACGACTGTGCAGCAATGAGCCGCCCCACATCCCCTCCCGCCGGGCCGACGGCATTGAGAGGTTCGGCTGGCGTTCCTGGCTCACTGACGGCCCCGTTCCCATCCCGGTGGTGTTGCGGTTCTCACCGGTCAATGGCTGATGAAAGAAGCTGCGGCTTCACGTGGTCTGTCAGTGGGCGCGAACAAATAACCCGCCTAAGTTCAGCGCAAAGGACCTGTTACTTCCCACTTCACGGAAGGGCAAAGGCGTAAGCATCCATCACCCATCCGTGGTCCCGAAGCACCTTTGTGCCGATACCGACGATTCCCGCTTTCAGCTTGCCGCTTCGAGTAGCGCCGGCACGTCCAGGTTGTCCTCACAGGCATCTGCGAGTCTGTCGATCATGGTTTCTCGTTGCTCGGCGTAGCCGGGCGCCCCCTCGCTGGGCCGCCAGTCGCTGCCGGTCAGCCGCGCGATCTCTTCGAGGAAGACCCGGCGAAAACCGTCGGACTCGAAGGCCCCGTGCCACATGGTCCCGAACGTGGAGCCGACCTGTTGGCCCTCGCAGAACTCCTCCCCCCCTGCAGCGTGAACCCGCCCGTGGTGGATGGTGTAGCCCTCGACCGGTTCTCCCTGCCACGTCCCGGACGGTCTGCCAAGAACCTTCAACTCGCCGAAACGCACCTCGCCGGGAAGCAAGCCCAGGCCGGGGACGTCTCCGTCACCGGATTCAAGATCATCGAGGATACGATCGGTGAGCATCTGGTAACCACCACAGATGCCGAGCACGGGCCGCTGCTGCTGGGCGCGGTCCCGGATCGCCTCCGCCAGACCCTTGTCCCTGAGCCAGGCCAGGTCCGTGACAGTGGCCCGCGACCCGGGCAGCACCACAAGGTCTGCCTGGGCAATCTGATCGGGTGATGCAGTGACAACCACCTGGACACCCGGTTCCGCGGCGAGAGCATCCACGTCGGTGGCATTCGAGGTGCGGGGGAAGTGAACGACGGCGACATGGAGCACCCCGGTGCCGGGACGCAGCGCCCGCGACCCAATGGTCAGGGCATCCTCCCCGTCCAGCCACACGTCCGCCAGCCAGGGAAGCACACCGTAGTTCCTGAGACCGGTGCGCCGAGTCAGCTCGTCCAGACCCGGGTCAAGCACCGCTTGGTCACCGCGGAACTTGTTGATGAGGTATCCCACCAGCAGCCCACGATCCTGTTCGGAGACGATGCCGTGGGTGCCGAAGATCGCCGCCAGAGCGCCCCCACGGTCGATGTCTGCGGCCAGCACCACAGGCAGCCCGAAACGTTCCGCCAGGCCGAAGTTGACGTAGTCGCCCCGACGCAGGTTGATCTCGGCGGGCGATCCGGCTCCCTCACACAGCACCAGGTCGTGGCCGGCTGCGAGCTCTTCGTAGGCGTCGAAGGCAGCCTCGGCCAGGTGTTTGCGCCCGCTGGCGTACTCCCCTGCACCGAGCTCCCCCGCAGGACGGCCACGGAGCACGACGAAACTGCGCCGATCGCTGCCCGGTTTCAGCAGCACAGGATTCAACAGGCTGCTCGGCTCCACCCCAGCTGCCTGCGCCTGCAGGTACTGGGCACGCCCGATCTCGGTGCCATCCGAGCAGACCATCGAGTTGTTGGACATGTTCTGCGACTTGAACGGGGCCACCTTGATCCCGCGGCGCCGGAACGCGCGCGCCAGGCCGGTCACAATCTACGACTTGCCCGCATCCGATGCGGTTCCAGCAATCAACAACCCGGTCATTTCCTCCCACCTCCGAACACGATCAGCGCCCCCGCCAGCAGTCCCGTGGCGGCGGCGGTGACGACCGTCACAAGTGTCGCGGCGCGACGCACCTGCGACCCCGCGGGGCGGGGGCCGTCACCGAGGGTGGGGCGGGACTCCACCCGGTCGCCGTAGCGGTTCTCCCCGCCCAGCTGCACCCCGAGGGCACCGGCCCACGCGGACTCGCACCAACCGCCGTTCGGGCTGGGATGTCTGGCACCGTCGCGCCGCATGATGCGCCAGGCCTGGGGGGTGTCTCCCCCGACCAGTGGGGCGCACACGCACGCCAGGGCCCCGGTGAGCCGCGCCGGCACCCATGCCGCTGCGTCGTCGGTGCGTGCCGATGCCGTGCCGAAACGCCCGTAGCGCTGGTTGCGGTGGCCGACCATGGCGTCGAGGGTGTTGAGGGCGCGGTGGGTCAGGATTCCGGGCACCCCCGCGAGAGCCCCCCAGAAGATCGTGCACACCCCGGCGTCGTTGGTGTTCTCCGCCATCGACTCGACGGTGGCGCGTCCCAGATCCTCGGCGTCGAGGCAACGCGGATCGCGACCACAAAGGTTCGGCAATTGTTCCCGGGCCGCCTCGAGGTCGCCGTCCTCGAGGCGGTCGGCCATGGTCCTTCCCTCGTCAGCGAGCCGCCTGGCCCCGAGCGCTGCCCAGGTCGCAACCGCGGTGGCCGCGACCTGCATCCACCTATGCCGCGCGGAAACCCGTTCCACCAGCAGCCCACCCACCAGAACGGGGGCGACTGCGAGCGCAGCAAACATGGTTCCTGCGGCACGATTGTCTGCGTGGGTGGTTTCCTCCACCCGGGTGGCCCAGGAACCAAACCAGGAGACGGGATGGTGCTTCTGCGGGTCTGCGAACACCTGGTCCGCCACCATTCCGATGGCGAGTCCCAGGCCGCGATGTCTCAGTGTCATGCCACTCCGATCAGCTTCACGGTGAGCGCGATTCCTAGCCAGACGGCCAGCTGGGTCAGTTCGATCAGAGAACCGTAGCAGTCGCCGTTCAGGCGTCCCAGACGCCGCAGGAGGTGTCGCCGCCAGCAGGTCGAAAACACCCAGGCGGTCACGACAACACCCGACCACCATGCCGCTGCCAGCCAATCCAGCAGCCACCAGGTGACCGCGCCGCCCGCCGCCAGCACCGCTCCCCGGCTGGCCCACAGCCCGGCCTCCCCAACCTTGCCAGCCACCAGCGAGGACAAGGTACCCGGGACCGGTTCTTCACCCCGGCCCGGCAGTGTGGCGGCCAGCGGGACCACCCGTCCCGCAGCCATGCCGAAGGCCATCAGCAACGGCCAGGTTCCGGGAGGTGCGACGCCGAGGCAAGCCACCTCCAACAGCAACACAACCAGCAGCGACACCACCCCCATCGGGCCGATGTCGGACTGTTTCATGATCGCCCGTGCCTGCTCCGCGGGTTTCCGGGAACCCAGCGCATCCGCGACGTCCGCGGTGCCGGCCAGGTGCATGGCGCCCGTGGCGTAGGCCACCGCTCCGACGGCCATCAACGCCCCGAGGAACCACGATCCGGATGCAGCCGCGCTCCCCCAGCCCAGCAGACCGGCGGCTGCCCCGAGCACCGCCCCCAGCCAGGGAAGGGCGACGAGCCCGTCGGGGAAATCACGGTCAGCCCAGTCGTGTTTGCGCACCGGAAACCAGGTGTACATGGCGACTGCGCTGTGGAAGGCGCGCAATGGGCGCATCAGGACCCCTTGACCGGCACGGGAATACCGGCCACGCACAACCAGACCCGGTCGACAACCGCTGCGACGCGCATGTTCAGGCGCCCCAACTGGTCGGTGAACAACCTGCCGGAGCTGGTGGCCGGGACCACGCCGAGTCCCACCTCGTTGCTGACACACACCACCGGCCTGCGGGTGGCTCGCAGCGCAACCAGGAACTCCTCCAGCCGGCTCTCCAGTCGGTCCAGGCCCTCTGGGTCCCGGTCCCAGCAACCGTCGTCGAGCAGCCTCGTCAACCACACCCCCAGGCAGTCGACCAACATGGGAGTGGTGTCGTTACGGCTGAGTTCAGCGGCCAGATCGATGGTTTCGACAGTCTCCCAGTGGGAGGGGCGTCGGTCTCGGTGGATCCGGAGCCGCTCCACCCATTCGGGATCGTCGGGACGCACCTCAGAGGTGGCCACGTAGGAAACCCCAGGTTCGTCGGCAAGCAGTGACTCCGCGAAGGTCGATTTTCCGGAGCGGGTTCCGCCCAAGATCAGCGCGGAACCTTTCACGCCTTCGACACTCCCTGACCGCTGAAGGTACCCATCTCGTTCATTATCAACGCAGCGGCCTTGACCAGCGGCAGTGCCAGGGCGCCTCCGGAGCCTTCACCGAGCCGCAGGCCAAGATCAACCAGCCCGCGCAAGCCGAGGGCCTCGTGGGCAGCGGTGATGGCGGGTTCCACACCGGTGTGCCCAGCGATCAGATAGTCGACAACGTCCGGGCAGATGGCGCGGGCGACCAGGGCCGCGGAGCAGGAAACCACCCCGTCGAGAACAACAGGAACGCGTCTGGCAGCGGCGGCCAGCATGAGTCCGGTCATGGCGGCGTGCTCGAAACCTCCCACGGTGGCCAACACGCCGACCGCATCTCCCGTGGCGAGCAGATCCACGACCCCGCCGCCCTCCAGTCCCTTCTCGATGACCGCCACCTTGTGAGCAAGCATCTCGTCATCGATTCCGGTTCCCCTGCCGGTGACCTCAGATACGGCCTTCCCGGTGAACGCAGCCGTCAAAGCCGCAGCGGGCGTGGTGTTGGCGAGCCCGACCTCACCGGGCACCAGCAGGTCGACCCCAGCATCAATGGCGGCGTTGGCGGCCTCGACCCCGACACCGATCGCTTCCAAGGCCTGTTCCACAGCCATCGCGGGCCCTTGGGTGAAATCGGCGGTGCCAGCTGCGATGCGGCGGTCCACGGTGCCCTCCGCGTGCTGCAACAAACCGACGTCGAATACCTCGGTTCCAGCCCCGAAGGCCCGGGAGATCACACTCACCCCGGCGAATCCGATGGCGATCCCCGTAGCCATTTGGACGCTGACCTCCTGCGGCCACGGAGTGACTGCCTGCGCGTAGACCCCATGATCGGCGGCGAAGACGATCACCTTCGGGTGTGAAGGCACCGGTGGTGGGCACTGGGCGGCGATTCCACAAAGCCGCACCCCGATGGTTTCAAGTTCCCCGAGGGAACCCGGAGGTTTAGTCAGGTCGTCCTGCCGAGCGCGGCCCGCCTGGAGCCAGGCATCCTCGACAGGAGCGATACGGGCAGCGAGCTCGGACAGCTCGGCTGGGGTGAGGGCCATGTGGTCACGTCCTTAGCTTGATTGCCGATGCGGCTGGCCGGTCTGGGTCGTTGAAAACCGACCGGAGCGCACCGCCGAGGCTAGCATCCCCACTCAGAACAGCTTGATGGGGCTGATGATGTCAGCCAGGATCAGCACCACGCCGCCGATGAGCAGGAATCCACCAATCACGTAGGCCACCGGCAGCATCTTCGCGGTGTCGACAGGTCCCGGGTCGCTCCTGCCTCGCAGCCTTGCCATGCCGCGCCGCAGGGCCTCGTAGACCGCCCCGGCGATGTGGCCGCCATCGAGAGGAAGCAGTGGTACCAGGTTCAGCAGCGCGACGAACAGGTTGACACTACCCAGCAGCGACAACCAGGTGACTGCGCGGTCCTGGATCGGCAGCGAATCCGCCACTGCGATCTCTCCCGCCACCCGGCTGGCGCCGACCACGGAGATCGGGCTGTTGATGTCACGTTCGGCCCCGGTGGCAAGCCCAACCCCAACGTTCCAGACCCGCACGGGGAAGGAGGCCAGGGCAACCAACGACATCCGTGTCGTGTTCCACATCTGTCCCGCCGTCTCGATCACGCCGCCGCGGACCAGTTCCCGCCCGGGCGAGACGCCGAGGAAACCTGCCTCCACCGTGGAGGTTGGGTCGAGTTTGTCGGGCACCGACTGGATGATGGTGTTCACGGTGGGCAGCTCGATGGTTGTACCACCACGTTCGACCGTGATGGCTGCGGCGCCGTCGCGGTTCGCGCGGATCAGGTCGGTCAGCTCATCCCAGTTGCTGACTCGGTGGCCGTTGAAGGCAACCACCTTGTCTCCGACCATGACACCTGCCTGTTTCGCAGGGGTCTGAGGATCACCCTCTTGACAGGTGGCAGGGGTGCGGCCCGCAGGAATGACGCAGTCGTTGACTACCGTCACATTCAGCGTTGACTGCCAGGTGCCGTGGAAGAGGTTGATTCCCAGGAAGATCAGAAAGGCCAACAGAAGGTTCATGGCTGGCCCGCCGAGCATGACGATGACCTTCTGCCACACCGGTTTCTGGTGGAACAACCGTCCGTCGTCGGCGGGGGTGATCTCCTCGTACTCGTAGCTGCGAGCCCGGTCGGCCAGGCGGGTGAGCCAGCCCTTGGGCTTGTCCGACTGCTTCTCAGGCGGATACATCCCAACCAGCCTGACGTAGCCGCCGAGCGGGAACATCTTGAAACCGTACTCGGTCTCGCCCCGTTTCCGGGACCAGATGGTCCGGCCGAATCCGACAAAGTACTGGGTCACCTTGACCCCGAAAATCTTGGCCGGTACGAGGTGTCCAATCTCGTGCAGGGCTATGGAGGCCATGATCAGGGCGAAGAACAGCAACGCCAGACCAATCAGTACAAGGGTGTTCAAGAAAGTTCCTCCACGAGTTCACGGGCACGTTGGCGTGCCGCGGCGTCCGCTGCCAGCACCGCGTCCACGGTCAGTTCGGAATCCGGGACATGCCCGGTCTCAAGGTGTTCGGTCAAGCACCGGGAAATCAGGTCCGTTATTCCCAAGAACCCGATCCTGTGGTCGCAGTAGGCGTCCACCAGCACCTCATTGGCCGCGTTGTAAACGGCCGGGGCCGTACCGGCGGCCTTCCCTGCGCTGCGGGCCAGCTCAACAGCTGGGAAGGTCGAGTCATCCAAGGGTTCGAAAGTCCAGATCGCAGGTCTCGTCCAGTCGCAGGCAGCCGCGGCCCCTGGAAGCCTGTCCGGCCAGGTCAACGCCAACCCGATGGGCAATCGCATATCCGGCGGTGAGGCCTGCGCCAGGGTTGAGCCGTCGGTGAACTCCACCATGGAGTGGACGACCGATTGGGGATGCACCGCCACGACGATGTCGTCAAGGTCGATGCCGTAGAGCAGGGCTGCCTCGATCAGTTCGAGCCCCTTGTTGACGAGGGTGGATGAGTTGATGGTGATAACCCGGCCCATTTTCCAGGTGGGATGGGCCATGGCCTCCTCGGGTGTCACGTCCACGAGTCCCGCGCGACTGCGCCCTCGAAACGGCCCCCCAGATGCGGTCAAAATGAGCCGGGCCACCTCGTGGCGGCGCCCCCCGCGCAGAGCCTGGGCGAAGGCGGAGTGCTCGGAGTCGACGGCCACCAGCTGTTCCGGCGCAGCCAGATCGGTGACAAGTCTCCCGCCAATCACGAGAGATTCCTTGTTCGCCAGCGCCAGGGTGCGGCCTGCCCCCAGCGCAGCAAGAGTGGGCTCCAGTCCCGCAGCCCCCGTGATGGCATTGACCACCACGTCGCAGTCCAAGGTGGCCAGCTCAGTCGCCGCCCCGGGCCCAGTCAATAGTTGAGGCGCCCCTACCCCAAAGGCCGCAAGCTCGCGCTCCAAGTCCGCTGCTCTCTCCGCCCGCGCCAGGGCCGCGTGCGCGGGTCGGAAACGCTTCACCTGCTCGGCCAGAAGGTCGATGTTGCCCCCCGATGCGGCCAGCGCCACCACATCAAATCGGTCGCGTCGGGAACCGATCACGTCAAGAGTCTGGGTGCCTATGGATCCAGTGGAGCCGAGTAGGACGATTCTTCGCACCAGGACAGTGTGTCACGACGCACCAACCGTGTCCCAGAACGACGTCGCCGGGCCCAATGCAGCCCGGCGACGTCGCGATGTCTCAGACGAGCCCGAAAGCCTGCATGGCGTTCGCCACCTTGATGAAACCAGTGATATTGGCGCCGACCACGTAGTCGCCGGGGACTCCGTACTCTTCAGCGGTGGCAGCACACATGTCGTGGATGTTGCGCATGATGCCGGTCAGGCGTTCCTCGGTGTACTCAAAGCTCCACGAGTCGCGCATGGCGTTCTGCTGCATTTCCAGACCCGAGGTGGCCACACCGCCGGCATTCGCAGCCTTGCCTGGGGCGAACAGCACCCCGGCACCCTGGAAGGCGTGGATGCCCTCGGGAGTGGTGGGCATGTTGGCGCCCTCGGCCACGACTTTGACGCCGTTGCGGATCAGGATGGCGGCGTGTTCCCCGTTCAGCTCGTTCTGGGTGGCGCAGGGCAGGGCGACGTCCACGGGGACGTCCCAGATCGAACCGCCACTGCCCAGTTCGGCACCGTCGCGGCGGGAGGCGTAGTCGGCGATACGACCACGTTCCACCTCCTTGACCTGCTTCAGCAACCCGACATCGATGCCCGCCTCGTCGACGACGTAGCCGGAGGAATCGGAGCAGGCGACGACCTTCCCGCCGAGCTGCTGAACCTTCTCGATGGCGTAGATGGCCACGTTCCCGGAACCCGAAACCGCGACGCGCTTGCCGTCGAAGGTGTCGCCGCGGGTCTTCAGCATTTCCTGTGTGAATGCCACGACGCCGTAGCCGGTGGCCTCGGTGCGAACCAGCGAGCCACCCCAGTCGAGGCCCTTGCCGGTCAGAACACCGGACTCATAGCGGTTGGTGATCCGTTTGTATTGGCCGAACATGTAGCCGATCTCGCGGCCACCGACGCCGATGTCACCAGCGGGCACGTCCGTGTATTCACCCAGGTGGCGGTACAGCTCAGTCATGAAGGACTGGCAAAAACGCATCACCTCGGCATCGGACCTGCCGTGCGGGTTGAAATCGGAGCCGCCCTTGCCGCCGCCGATGGGCAGACCGGTCAGGGAGTTCTTGAAGACCTGCTCAAATCCCAGGAATTTGATGATGCCCAGATAGACAGAGGGATGGAACCGCAGACCACCCTTGTAGGGGCCGAGAGCCGAGTTGAACTCGACGCGGAAACCACGGTTGACCTGCACCGTTCCTCGGTCATCCACCCAGGGGACGCGGAAGATGATCTGACGCTCGGGCTCGCAGATGCGCTCCAGGATCTTGTCCTCGAGGTAGTCCGGGTTCTTCTTGACAACGGGCTCGAGGCTCTCGAAGACCTCCCGGACGGCCTGGTGGAACTCGGCCTCACCGGGGTTACGAGCAACCACGGATTCGAAGATGGACTGCAGCTGCTGATCCATTCGGACTCCTCGCTAGTCGATTTTCAGGTTTTGACTTGCGGAAGCCTAGCCCCGGTTTGTGAACACGACGTTTCAGTCCAGAAACAGACTCACGCCCCGGTGATCTCGCGAGCCGCAAGCTGTCCGCAGGCCCCATCGATCTCGGATCCACGGGTGTCGCGCAGCGTCACGGGCACCCCGCGTCCTTGAAGCGTGGCCACGAAAGCGGCTTCATCTTCAGGTCTGGAAGCCGTCCACCGCGACCCCGGAGTCGGGTTGAGGGGAATCAGGTTGACGTGCACCCACCCCCAGTTTCCGCGCCGTTTCAGGACGTCCGCGAGCAGGTTCGCGCGGGAGACGGAGTCGTTGATGTCGCGCATCAAGGCATACTCGATGCTGACGCGGCGCCTTGTGATCCGGGCGTATTCCCAGGCCGCGTCGATCACCTCAGCGACGCTCCACCGGTTGTTCACCGGAACAATCTCATTGCGCAGGTCGTCATCGGGAGCGTGCAGGGACACCGCGAGGGTCACGGGCAGCCCCTCCCCAGCCAGGCGTCCGATCTGGGGCACCAGACCAACGGTGGAAACTGTGATGCCCCGGGCACTCATTCCGAAGCCTCTGGGCACGGGAGCGGTGAGGGTACGGATAGTTCCCACTACCGCCTTGTAGTTGGCCAGCGGCTCCCCCATTCCCATGAAGACGATGTTGTTGAGCCGACCGGTGCCCCCTGGAACCTCGCCTGCGGCGAGCATCCGGTTGGCCGCGAAGGCCTGAACGGTGATCTCGGCCCGTGACAGGTTGCGTTTCAGCCCACCCTGTCCGGTGG
>JABCNW020000002.1 GCA_013333945.2 Propionibacterium sp. | reverse complement strand
TCGAGGGGGTCACTGCCGCTTCTGTGCGGGCTTCCCGGGCCGCCGAACTGGCTGCCCTACCTTTGGCGGAGCGGCTGCAGCGCCGCATCATCGACGGGGTAGCAAAGGGGCTCGAGGCTGACCTGGACGAGGCCTTGACCGGCAAGGCTGCCCTCGAGATCATCAACGAGGACCTGTTGGCCGGCATGAAGGTGGGCGGCGAACTCTTTGGTTCCGGACAGATGCAGCTTCCGTTCGTGCTCCAGTCCGCCGAGGTCATGAAAGCCGCCGTCTCCCATTTGGAACCGCACATCGACAAGGTGGAGGGCAGCAGCGGGAAGGGCACCCTGGTGCTCGCCACGGTGCGGGGGGACGTCCACGACATCGGCAAGAATCTCGTCGACATCATCGTCAGCAACAACGGCTACACCGTCATCAACATTGGCATCAAACAACCGATCCAGGCCATCATCGACGCCGCCGAAACCAGCGAGGCAGATGCCATCGGCATGTCGGGTCTGCTGGTCAAGTCTACGCTCGTGATGAAGGACAACCTCGCCGAACTGAACCGCCTCGGCCTGGCGGAGAAGTACCCGGTACTGCTGGGTGGGGCGGCGCTGACCCGAGCCTTCGTGGAGCATGACCTCAACGACATGTTCGACGGGGAGGTTCGCTACGCGAAGGATGCCTTCGAGGGGCTTGCCCTGATGGACGCCGTGATGGCGGTGAAACAGGGAGTACCGGGCGCGCAACTCCCGGAACCCAAGAAACGCCGCTACAAGAAGGTCGAGGTGGTGGAGCAGCGGGAGATCGATACCCGCCGCTCCGACGATGTGGAACGCCGCATCGATGTACCGACCCCGCCGTTCTGGGGCACTCGGGTGGTCAAGGGACTGCCCGTCGCGGATGTGGCCCAGTGGCTCGATCACCGCGCCACTTTCCTGGGCAGGTGGGGACTCAAACCTGTCAAGGGCGGCCCAGGCTACGAGGAACTCGTCGCGACGGAGGGCTTGCCGCGTCTGCGGATGTGGCTGGACCGGATCACCACTGAGCAGCTAGCGAACTTCTCCGTGGTCTACGGTTATTTCCCCGTCCACAGCGAGGGAAATACCCTCATTGTCGGTGACCCCGACGATCCATCCCGGGAGGTGACCCGTCTCGACTTTCCCAGGCAGCGCCGCGACTCCCGGCTCTGCCTGGCCGATTTCTTCCGCGACGCGGATGAGGCCCGGGAACTCGGTCCCGACGTGCTGGAGATGCAGCTCGTGACAATGGGAGCTGAAGTGGCCAGAGGAACCCAGCAGCTGTTCGAGTCGAATCGCTACCGCGAATACCTGGAGCTGCATGGTCTTTCCGTGCAGCTGACCGAGGCCCTCGCCGAGTTCTGGCACCACCGGGTGCGCGTGGAACTGGGTTTCGCGGCCGAGGAATCCACGGTGGACGCGGCCATTCGCGACCAGGCCTATCGCGGGTCACGGTACTCGTTTGGCTATCCGGCATGCCCGAACATGGAGGACCGGAGAAAACTCGTGACCCTGCTGAGACCCGAACGCATCGGGGTGGAGCTCTCCGAGGAGCTGCAGCTACATCCCGAACAGTCCAGCGATGCGATGGTGGTGCACCATCCGCAGGCCAAGTACTTCAACGCCAACTGAGGAATCATGGATCAGCGACGACTGCGTGCGGTGCTGTGGGATTTCGATGGTGCCGTGGTCGATTCGGAACTGATGTGGATCGAATACGAGAAAGATGAGCTCGCCCGGCACGGCGCGTCGTGGTCCGACGAGCAGCTCAAGGACCGGATCGGGGAGCCCGCGATCGTCACAGCACAGCGAATCTCCGAGTCCTGCTCAGGCGCGATCACCCTCGCCCAGGCTTATGAGGACTCGGTGCCGGGAACCGAAGCTGTCTCCTCCATGGGGACGGCTGTCCTGGCCGTACCATTGCGGGACTGCCCCGGAGCGAGACCTCGGAGGCTGCTGCGCGAAGGCAGCCTGGAAGGCCTGGATGTCGAATGCCTGGAAGAAGATCTGGAGGAGCCAGTGGTGAATCTGTCAGGGGTCCGGACCGGACCGCTCGTGGTGGGGGAGCGAGTGACGCTGACCGACCCCAAGGGACGCAGGAAATCAGTGGTCTTGAGGGAGGGGGCCGTTTGGCACACCACGAAGGGGGCGGTCAAGCACGACGACCTGATCGGTGGCCCTGATGGTGTGACGGTACGCTCCGCAGGCGGCACCGAATACTTGGCGCTACGCCCTCTGCTGAACGAGTTCATGGTGGCGATGCCCCGGGAAGCGGCGGTCGTCTACCCGAAGGACGCCGCCCAGATCGTGATGTGGGCAGATATTTTTCCCGGGGCCAGAGTGTTGGAGGCAGGGGTCGGTTCGGGGGCCTTGTCGCTGGCCTTGCTGCGAGCCATTGGCCCACTCGGGAAGCTGTACTCCTACGAACGCCGACAACAGTTCGCTGATGTCGCCCGTAAGAATGTGGAGAACTTCATTGACGGGGAACACCCCGCGTGGAAACTGACCGTGGGTGACCTGGTGGAGGTGATAGCGGACGAACCCATCGATCGTGCCATCCTGGACATGCTGGCCCCTTGGGAGTGTGTGGATGCGGTAGGTGAGCGGCTCATCCCGGGCGGGGTGCTCTGCTGCTATGTCGCAACAACCACGCAACTCGGTCGGGTAATGGACACCTTCCGCGCCCATGGTGGTTTCACCGAACCGACCGCGACCGAGACGACGGTGCGCGACTGGCACGCCGAAGGTCTGGCGATCCGCCCCGGCCACGGCACCTCCGCCCACACCGGTTTCCTGGTGATCTCCCGCCGCCTCGCTCCCGGGGTCAGCGCACCGATCCGCAAACGACGCCCCGCACCGGGGGCCTACGGGCCCGATTACCAGGGGCCACGCCCGCTCAATATGCCGGAGTCGAACTGATGAGAGTGAGGATCATCGGAACCGGATTGGTCGGTTCCTCACTCGGGATGGCTCTGAGGAGGGCAGGAATTGATGTTCTGCTGGAGGACCTGAGCCCCTCACATGCCAAGGTCGCCGCAGGCCTGGGGGCGGGGCGGGTCGCCAGGGATGACGAACCTGTCGACGTCGTCGTGGTGGCTTCACCTCCGACGACGATCGCGGGAGTCGTGACGCGGATGCTGGAACGCCACCCGGAAGCTGTAGTCACCGACGTCGGTTCGGTGAAATCCTCCATCATCCGGGCGGTGACCGCTGCCAGCAACCGCCCCGAACGGTACGTGCCCGGTCACCCGATGGCCGGTTCCCAGCTCACCGGGCCTCTGACCGCCTCCGCCGACCTGTTCACGGACCGCGCCTGGGTGATCACCCCGCAGGCCGGTAACAGCCCCGAGGACGTTGACCTGGTTCATCGGCTGGCCCGTCTCTGCGGAGCGCGCGTGGTGGAACTTGACGCGGATCTCCATGACGAGGCTGTCGCCCAGGTCAGTCATGTACCGCACTTGATGAGCATCCTCACCGCCTCGCACCTGCGCGGAGTGCCGGGGGAGAACCTGATCCTGGCGGGACAGGGCATCCGTGATGTGACACGCATCGCCGGCTCTGATCCCGGACTGTGGCGACAGATCATCACGACCAATTCCGTGGCCATCCGGAAAGAATTGAGCGAGGTGGCTGCGGACCTCGACTACCTGATCGGAGTGCTCGACCAGGATGAGCCTCTCGAGGCGTTTCTGGCTCTCGGGCAGCACGGTGCCATGGCCTTGCGTGGAAAACACGGGCAGGAACCGAAGGAGCTTGCCGTGGTCACCGTGGAAATCCCGGACGAGCCACGCGCACTGACCCGGTTGTTTGGTGACGTCGGCGATTTCGGGTTCAATGTAGAAGATTTTGAGCTGACCCACGACGCCGTGCGCGAGGTGGGTTACCTATCCATCTCCGTGGAATGCCCCCAGGCCGAACGGTTCCGGGATGACCTCGATTCACGTGGATGGCGGGCCTGGCTGGACCGGGAGGGAAGCTGATGGGTGATCTGGTGATCGCAATGGACGGGCCGAGCGGGGGCGGGAAGTCCTCGACAGCGAAACGGGTAGCGCGAGAGCTCCGGCTCGCCTACCTTGACACGGGTGCCATGTACCGGGCCGTGGCCTGCGAGTTCGCCCGGCAGGGACTGGATCGCACCGATGAAACCGGGATCGGGGACCTGGCGAGAACGGCTGACCTACGGGTCCGCACAAATCCGGATGCGCCTCGCGTGTACATCAATGGTCGAGATGTCACCGAGGAGATCAGGAAACCGGAGATCTCCGCGATTGTCTCGGCGGTGGCCGTTGTCCCAGAGGTGCGTCGCGTACTGCTCGAGCGCATGCGCCGGATTATCACGGAGCACGATCGTCGCATCGTCGTGGAGGGACGCGACATCACCACGGTGGTGGCTCCTGACGCCGAGGTGCGTGTGTTGCTCACCGCTGACGCACAGGCACGCATTGAGAGGCGGACCGCGGAGCTGGGGGAACGGGCCGATCAGGTCACGGTGACGGACTCGATCCTCAGGCGGGACCGCGACGACTCCACGGTCTCCAACTTCACCGAAGCCGCCTGCGGGGTGAACGTCATCGATTCCACGCATCTGGATCTCGACGAGGTCGTTGCGGAGATCCTGAAGTTGGTGCCCGATGCGTGATCCCCTTGATGTTCTCGTGTTCTATGTGCCCATCCCGGACACCGACCACGTGTTGGAGGAACTCTTCAGGGCCGGGGCTGGACACATCGGAAACTACGACTCTTGCGCCTTCGTGGCCTCAGGGATGGGTCGGTTCCGGCCCTTGGAGGGAGCCGATCCTGCCATCGGGCACGTGGGCGATCTGGAAATGGTGGCGGAGAACCGAGTGGAGGTCACCTTCCCAAGAAGCCTGCGCGCCACCGTCGTCGCCGCCCTGCGGCGGGCGCACCCCTACGAGGAACCTGCGTTTCACGTGGTGGAGAACGCGGCTCAGGACTGTTGAATCCGGGCCAGTACCACTTCTGCCGCGTACAGCACATCGTTCTCGGGCAGGTATCCGATGGCGCTCTCGGCGAACAGCCGGTCGTGAATCGCAGCGGTCTGCTCCGGGGACGCTGGTGAGCGGGATTCGTCGGCTTCTTCTGGGAAGCGGTTGACACCGTCGATGAGCAATCGCAGTGCCATGTCGGTGTCGCCATGTCCCACGTACTCAATGATGTCATCGCGGATCGATCACGCACTGCTGAAGTTCGAGTGCGGTCGCGGTCATGGAGCCACATCACTCCGGTCGTGCAGTTCACCATCCCGCGACAACTCCACCACCCGCTCCAGGTGGAGATGCTCCAGCAGATCGGCGTCGTGACTCACAACCACCAGCGCTCCTGCATAGGTGGTGAGGCCATCTACCAGGGCATCGACGCTCTCGAGGTCCAGATTGTTGGTGGGTTCGTCCAGCACCAGCAACTCCACCGGGGGATCGGCGAGCAGCACCCGAGCCAGTGCCACCCGGAATCGTTCGCCCCCAGACAGGGCGCCGACGAGACGTTCCGTCACATCTCCGCGCAGCAGGAACCGGGCCAGCCGGGCGCGGATCTCGTGGGGTGGGGCCGACGGGCAGCCCCGTGTGATGCATTCGAGCACCGGGAGGTCATCGTCCAGCTCGAGACGTTGGTCCAGGAACCCGATCCGACCGGAGACCGCGTCCTGCACCATTCGGCCGAGCAGGGTTGATTTTCCCACGCCGTTGTCGCCAACCAGCCCCAGTCGCATCCCACCGGTGACGTGGATGGTCTGGTTGGAGCCGATGAGTTCCGCTAGCTCCCTGCCCTGTGTCGATCTCAGCTCTGGGAGATCGACGCTGATCCGTTGCTCGCGGCGAACAGATTTCTCCGCGGTTCGAAGCGCGTCCCGGGCCTCGTCGACCTTCCGGGCCGCCAGCTTGTTCGCCCGGCTCCGGCGCCCCTCGGCACTTGACTTGGACTCGGGATCGGACAGCCGCGGACCCTGCCGGATGGTGGTGAACCGTTGACGATCCTTGCGGTCCTGGCGGGAGGTGGCCACCTGCACCCGCATCCGTTCCCGCTGCTCGACCCGCAGCTTCTGCTCGGCGGTTCTGACGGCCCGCTCGGTGGCCTCCTGCTGGGTTCGCAGCTGATCCTGGTAGGCATCGAAATTGCCGCCGTGAACGGTTGCGGTGCCGTCGTGGATCTCCACGATCATCTCCATCAGGCGGAGCAGGGAGACATCGTGGCTGACCACCACCAGCCCACCGCGCCAACCCCGGATCCAGTCGTACAGCCTTGCCCGGGCGGTGACGTCGAGGTTGTTGGTCGGCTCGTCGAGAAGCAGGGTGCGTGCTCCGTCCAGTTCCAGCCCGGCCAGGGCTACCAGCACCATTTCCCCTCCCGAGAGGGTTTCAGCCCTGCGGGTAAGCAGATCCTCACCACGCAAGCTGGGAACACGGGCCGCCAGCAGAGCCAGCGAACGGGCCTCGACATCCCAGTCGTTCCCCACGATCCCGAAGTCGGATTCTGCGATGCTCCCGGCCTCGATGGCGCGCAGGGCGCGGAGCCTGGCATCGACCCCGAGGAGCTGGGCGACGGTGTGTTCGCCGCGTTGTAGGAGATCCTGCGGTAGCCGGGCGGTCCTGCCGGGAAGCGTGACGGTGCCCGCGGTCGGTTGCAGATCCCCCGCGATCAACCGCAGCAGGGTCGATTTGCCGGAGCCGTTGCGTCCGACGACACCGACCCGGGCCGCTGGGATGGTCAGGTC
>JABCNW020000001.1 GCA_013333945.2 Propionibacterium sp. | reverse complement strand
GATCGTGTTGCTCCATGGGGATGGAAGACGTGAAGGGGGCTATGGTGCCTGTGAGCTTGCGTGTAGAACTCCACTGCAACGCCCTGGAACAGCATCGAACCCTCTTTACGTAACGTCAGCTGGGGAGAAGGTCGGGTCTCGTGTTATTATTTCGGCAGTCAACTGAACGGCGTCGGTGGCGGTTTCTTTTACCACCGTGAAATGAGCGCTTTGACTAGACACTTCACCGGTTGGGCAATTTTCAGTGCCACCGGTTTCCTGAGTTAAGGAAGGCATTCCGTGACCGAATCCGGTTCCAGCTCCCTGGCAGACCTGAAGCTCCCTGAGCTCAAGAAGATGGCAGCAGGGATGGGTATCAAGGGCACTTCTGCGATGCGTAAGGGTGATCTGATCGCCGCGATTTCCGGCGGGGTCAACATCCCTGCCAGGCCTGATCACAAAGCCCGTACCTCACCTCCTAGGAAGCGAGCCGAGGTCGAACCGCAGCTTCCTGTGGAGGCGTCGGAACATGACGGTCCCGAGCGGTCGAAAGTGGAGAAAACAGAATCCGAATCACCTGTTCAGCAGCACCAGTCACGGGTGGATGGTGAAGGCGTTAGTCGCAACCGTCGGCGCCGCGAACGTAACAAAGAGCGTGACCGTGCGGCGCAGGAAGCGACGAACGAAGAGGTCGGAGAGCGTTTGGCTGCTGCTCTTGGGCAGACCGGTACCTCCACCGCAGCGCCCGTCCTTGCCACGACAAGCACAGGGGTAGGGCGTTTCGAGGAGGAGAACGAAGGTGGACGTCGCGGACGGCGTCGTCGCAACCGTGATCGCCAGAACCGTCGCAACCGTGGTTCTGGGGGCATGGACCGCTTCGAGAATGAACCCACGGTTTCCGAGGATGATGTTCTTGCAGCCGTTTCCGGGATTGTTGACATCCTCGACAATTACGCCTTCGTTCGCACCACCGGCTACCTTCCCGGGCCCAACGACGCCTACCTGCCGTTGGCCATGGTGCGTAGATTCGGGTTGCGTAGAGGCGATGTGATCGTCGGTGCTATCCGCACCCCCCGAGAAGGCGAGCGCAAGGAGAAGTACAACCCGCTGGTGCGGATCGACTCCATCAACGGTGACGATCCTGAGAAGGCGAAGCAGCGTCCCGAGTTTGCGAAACTGACGCCCCTCTACCCCCAGGAAAAGCTCCGCCTCGAAACAGTCAATACGCAGCTGACAGGTCGCGTCATCGACTTGGTCGCCCCGATCGGCAAGGGACAGCGTGGCCTCACTGTTTCCCCACCCAAGGCCGGCAAGACGATGGTAATGCAGGCCATCGCGAACGCAATCGCCGCGAACAATCCTGAGGTTCACCTCATGGTGGTTCTCGTCGATGAGCGTCCCGAAGAGGTCACAGACTTTCAGCGGACCGTCTCTGGTGAAGTGATCGCTTCCACCTTCGCCCGTCCCGCCGAGGACCACACAGTGGTCGCTGAACTAGCCATCGAACGTGCCAAGCGTCTCGTCGAACTTGGTCACGATGTGGTTGTACTGCTCGACGGGATCACTCGTCTGGGTCGGGCGTACAACCTGGCGGCCCCCGCTTCTGGGCGCATCCTTTCCGGCGGTGTCGATTCAGCAGCCCTCTATCCACCTAAGAAGTTCTTCGGTGCGGCCCGCAACATAGAAAACGGGGGCTCCCTGACGATTCTGGCGACCGCTCTCATCGAGACCGGGTCCCGCATGGATGAGGTCATCTTCGAGGAGTTCAAGGGCACTGGCAACATGGAGCTCAGGCTCGCCAGGCAGCTTGCTGACAAGCGAATCTTCCCCGCGATCGATGTGGACGCCTCCGGAACTCGCCGTGAGGATCTGCTGCTCGGCCGCGACGAGTTGAACATCATCTGGAAGTTGCGTCGCGCGCTTTCCGGGCTCGACGACCAGGCCGCCCTGGAGCCCCTGCTGGCAAGGATGCGAAAGACGCAGAACAACCACGAGTTTTTGCTCAGTGTCCTGAAGACCACTCCGGCCCAGGACGGCTGAGCCGATTGCGCCGGAGCCGTCGGGATCGTTTTGATTCGGCGGCATCGGCTGGCACAATTGCAGGCCGTGCCGGTTCACGCCCGCCGACGGTGTGGCGACCCGGGAAGAACACACCTAGGAGAAAATCATGAAGCAGGGTATCCACCCCGAGTACATCGAGACGAAGGTTCACTGCACCTGTGGCAACACCTTCACCACCCGCAGCACCTCGAAGAAGGGGGCTTTGAACGCAGATGTGTGTTCCGAGTGCCATCCCTTCTACACCGGCAAGCAGAAGATTCTTGACACCGGTGGCCGTGTTGCTCGTTTCGAGCGCATGTACGCCAAGAACAAGAAGAAGTGAGTTCACGGGGCCTGCGAAATTGTTCGAGAACGCGGATCCCCTGATCGCCGAACACGATCGGCTCGAGGCTCAGCTGGCCGACCCCGCGACGCACGCCGACCCGGCGCTGATGCGCCGGGTCGGTCGTCGTTATGCGGCGCTGAGGCCTGTGGTCGAGGCCCTGGCCCTGTACCGCGGACTGGTCGCTGATCGTGAGGCTGCACTCGAACTTGCCGAGCAGGATCCCGCTTTCACGGAGGAGGCCGAGGCACTCGGAACGCGACTCGAAGAGACCGCGGTGCGGCTCACCCGGCTGCTGGCGCCAAGGGACCCGAACGATGACACCGATGCGATCCTCGAGATCAAGTCGGGGGAGGGAGGCGAGGAATCCGCACTGTTTGTGGCTGATCTGCTTCGCATGTATCAGCGGTATACAGAACAGGTCGGCTGGCGCCTCGAGGTGTTGGACTCCCAGACAACGGATCTCGGCGGATTCAAGTCTGTGACAGTGGCGGTGAAGGGAACCGGCATCGATGGGGTCGGTCCCTATGGGCGGCTCAAGTTTGAGGGTGGGGTACACAGGGTCCAACGCGTTCCCGTCACCGAAACCCAGGGACGCATCCACACTTCCGCCGCTGGCGTACTGGTTTCACCTGACATTGAGCCAGAGGAGTTGGAGATCAGCGAATCCGACCTCAGGATCGATGTGTTTCGAGCTTCAGGGCCCGGCGGTCAAGGAGTGAACACCACGGACTCGGCCGTCAGGATCACCCACATCCCGACGGGGGTTGTGGTGAGCTGCCAGAATGAACGTTCCCAGTTGCAGAATCGTGAACAGGCGATGCGGTTGCTGCGTTCCAGGCTGGCCGCCATCCGGGAGGCGAAGGCCGCGGAGGCGGCATCCGCCGCTCGCAGGTCGCAGGTGCGCACGGTGGACCGCTCCGAAAGGATCCGCACCTACAACTTCCCGGAGAACCGATTCGCTGACCACAGGATTGGTTTCAAGGCTCACAACTTGGACCTGGTTTTGGCGGGAGCTTTGGCACCCGTGCTCGATGCGCTGGCCGAGGCCGACCTGGCTGAACGGCTGTCCGGACCAGGCCGATGAGGGCCTGGGATCTGGTCCTGGAGGTCTCGGAGCAGCTGGCGGAGGCCGGCGTCACCACTCCAGCGGCTGATGCCCGTTGGCTTGTCTGCCACGCGCTGAAGTGCGATTCGACGGCGCTGGTCCTCCGAGATGCATCGCCCGGGGATCGTGACAAGGTAGCGGGTTTCGTTGCGCGACGGAGGACCGGGGAGCCGGTCCAGCACATCACGGGGTGGGCGCCGTTTCGCTACGAAACCCTCGCGGTTGGGCCGGGGGTTTTCATACCGCGTCCCGAGACGGAATTGTTGGCGGACAAGGTTCTCAGGCACCTGACAGACCTGCCTGCCGGAAAACGCTGCGTGGTTGAGCTGTGTGCCGGCTCGGGGGCCATCGTGCGGAGCCTTGCGAGGGAGTGTGGTGGCCTAGAGCTGCACGCAGTAGAACGTTCCTCCGACGCGTGGCCTTGGTTGCTGCGGAACCTCGAGGGCCTCGGGGTGGACTGTCGCCAGGAGGATATGTCTGAGGCTTTCCATGATCTCGATGCCCGGGTCGATGTCGTGGTGGCAAACCCGCCCTACGTTCCCACCAGCCTGCGTGGCCGGCTCCCGGTAGAGGTGAGCCATGATCCTGCTGAGGCGCTGTTCGGTGGTGAAGACGGGCTGGATGTCATTCGGGTCGTCCACTCGGTGGCGCGCAGGCTTCTGGCGCCGGGAGGCCTGGTGGCGATGGAACACGACCAGTCGCACGCCGAACAGGTCCGGGAAATCTTCTCTGATGGTTTCTTCGATATCCGGACGGTGCGCGACCTGGCAGGGCGCCCCCGACACCTTCTCGCCAGACGTGGCAGGATTGGCGGGTGAACGAAACCGGGTCCAAGACGTTGTCTCTCGAGTTTGAAACCGATGCCGCTCTTGAGGCGGCCCGGGAGGCGGTTGCGGCAGGGCAGTGCGTCGTCTTCCCAACTGACACGGTCTACGGGATCGGGTGCGCTGCATTTGACACCAACGCGGTCACGGGGTTGCTGGATGCCAAGAAGCGGGGACGCGACATGCCGCCGCCGGTTTTGATAGCGGAGGGCTCGATGCTGCGAGCCCTCGCCGGTCAGGTGCCAGAGGCAGCCAGAAAGCTGGTGGCACAGTTCTGGCCGGGGGCTCTGACCATCATTGTCAAGGCACAACGATCGCTTCCCCTAGACCTGGGGGAAACCCGGGGAACGGTGGCGGTCCGGGTTCCCGACCATGATGAGGCCCGTGCCCTGCTGCGCCGTACGGGCCCCATGGCCGTGAGTTCAGCAAACGTCTCCGGACAGCCTGCCGCGACCACTGCTGGGGAGGCCCGCGACATGCTGGCCGATGCTGTAGCGGTCTACCTGGACGGCGGGGAGGCCCCAGGAGGAGAGGCCTCCACGATCATCGACTTCACCAGTGACGAACACGGACGGGTTCTTCGCCAAGGGGCGATCGCCCTCGAGGAACTCCGGCAGGTGGTGCCGGAGCTGCAGGCTGGCTGATGCGCGAATATCTTCTCGTGCTGTTGGTCGCCACCGCCGCCACCTACCTGTTTGCGGCGGTGTGTCGTCAGCTTGCCCTGCGCTGGAACGCGGTGGCGAAGGTGAGGGAACGTGACGTGCACACCAGCCCCAAACCTTATTTCGGCGGACTTGCGATGTTCGTTGGGCTGGTCATCTGTCTGATACTTGCCGTGAACATGCCGTTCCTATCGCGATTCGCTACCGTCGGGCACGACGCCTTAGTAGTGCTCCTAGCTAGCGGCCTGATCTGCGCTGTTGGCTTGGTCGACGACGTGGTCGAATTGAGCCCGGTAGTCAAATTCGGCGGCCAGGTGTTGGCCGCGGGGGCTGCTGTGCTGGGAGGGGTCCGCATCTACTGGATTCCTTTGCCGAATGCGGTGTTGGCTCTCGATGACGCTAGTAGCATTCTGATCACGGTTATCTTTATTGCGGTGTGTGCCAATGCCGTCAACTTCGTCGACGGGCTGGATGGGCTGGCCGCTGGTTTGGTGGCGGTCGGGGCGGGGGCGTTCTTCGCGTACTCGTACGTACTCGCCTATGAACAGGATCTGGCCCGGGCCACGACGGCGAGTTTGCTGACTGTTGCCACCCTCGGAATCTGTCTCGGGTTCCTCGGCCACAACTTCCAGCCGGCGCACATGTTCATGGGGGACGCGGGAGCCATGCTTCTGGGGTTCCTGATGGCGATGAGCGCCATCTCGTTCACCGGGCAGGTGGATCCGAGTGCCCTCAGCCGAGATCATGACGACGTTCTGCCCGCCCTGCTCCCGGTACTGCTGCCGTTTGCCACGATGGCCCTACCCCTCAGCGATCTGGTCCTGGCCTGGATTCGCCGGACAGCACGGGGCCAGCATCCTTTCAAGGCCGACAAATACCACCTGCACCACAGGCTTGTCGCCCGCGGACACTCGCAGCGCGGGGTCGTGTTCATCATGTGCTCCTGGGGTGCGGTGATAGCAGGAGGTCTCGTCTGCACAGTGCTCCTGAACCACCCCGCCACGTGGTGGGCCATCGGGGTTTTCCTCGTGCTGCTGGTGCTGGTCACCATCATGCCTGTCAGGCGTGGAGCTGGAACGGCGAAACATGGCTGAACGTCGGGTCACAGGGGCAACTCGGCGTGCCCGACAGATGATGGTTGGTGGGCTGGTTGCTGGGCAGGCAGTGGGTATCTCGGTGTGCGGACTGGCCTTGGCGACCGGTTCCCGATCGGCGCTCATCGGGGCTGCGCTGGGATTCGCCGCGGTGGTCATCTTCTGCTCCGTGGGGCAAGCCGTCGAGATCGTGGCCTGCGAACTGGACCCCGTCCAGGGCCTCGGAGTGGTACTCGCAAGCTATGCGGTTCGCGTAGTCGGGATTGGAGCTGGTATCTGGTTCGTGACGAGTCACCCGCGGCTTGGTCCTGAAACAGACACGAACTGGCTGGCGATCGCGGTCATCGCAACAGTACTGTCCTGGACGACAGGCGTGGTCGTGGTGGCGTCGCGGCAACGCGTCCCCATTTACGATATGCACGACCAAGGCTGAAAGGGCGATTCTTGGGATGAAGGTGGGGGAGTTTTCCGCTAGGCTCACTCCCGACATGGGCACCAGACCAGTATCCGAGGAGAAGCCTTCGCAGCGGCAGGGCACCGAGGATGGGATGGTCGTCCTCAGTTACATCCTGGCGGGTCTGCTCTTCTACGGAGGGTTGGGCTGGCTGGGCGACCATTTCTGGAAGACATCGTGGTTGCTGCCGCTGGGCCTGATCCTGGGCCTGGCCTGCAGCACATATCTGATCATCAAACGATATGGGAGCGGCACGTGAACCCTTGGCTTCTTCCGCTGGACAGCGGTGGCGATGGCGGTTACACCCCGCCGAGCGTCAACGACTTCATCTTCGACACCCCCGTCATTCCCGGCACCCCCACCTGGATGAACAAGCCCTTCTGGCAGGCCGTCATAGCGGCTCTACTGGTGGTTCTGCTCTGGTGGCTGGCCTCGCGCCGACTCAAGGTCCTGCCCCCCAAACGACAGTTTTTCGCAGAGTACCTCTACGAATTCGTCCGAAATGGCATCGCCCGCGATACTCTCCACCACGACTACAGACGCTTCCTGCCCTACCTGCTCGGCCTGTTCTCCTTCCTGCTGGTTAGCAACTGGTTTGGTGAAACCTTCGTGTTCATGCTCCCGACTTTCAGCAATGTCGGATTCGCCTACGGTCTGGCTTTCCTGTCCTGGTGTGTCTACGTCGGTGCGGGATTCCGCAAATTCGGCATCGGGTTTCTCAAGAAGGCGCTCATCCCGGAGGGCGTTCCGTGGTATCTCCTGTGGTTGATCATCCCGCTGGAGTTCCTCGCGACCTTCATCACCAGGCCCGTGACTCTCGCTCTGCGTCTGTTCGCCAACATGTTCGCCGGACACCTGGTGGTTCTGGTGTTCGTGGTCGGAGGCTCCTTCCTGTTGACCTTCCAGAACACCTCATGTACAACGTCTCCGGTGCCGTCTCGGTGGCATTCAGTTTCGCGATCCTGTTCCTGGAACTGTTCATCGGCGCACTGCAGGCCTACATCTTCACCGTCCTGACCGCCCAGTACGTGTCAACCTCAGTCTCAGAGGCCCACTGAATCGAAAAATCCGACTCCATCACCAATCCCGGTGAGGAGCCATCCGAAAGGAAAACCATGCAGACCCTCCTGGAAATCAACGGCTCGCTCAACATGCTCGGCTACGCGATCGCCACCATCGCCCCGGGCCTGGGCGTCGCTTGGATCTTCGCCTCCGTCATCAACGGAACCGCTCGCCAGCCCGAGGCGCGTGGCGCCATGATGAGCACCGCCTTCATCGGCTTCGCCGTCGTCGAGGCGCTCGCCATCATCGCCATTGCCCTGGCCTTCGTTCTTCAGTGAGGATTGACGTGG